>NZ_CP116256.1:4800000-5100988 GCF_027947575.1 Streptomyces rubrogriseus
GGGCGCTCGCCTTGGGGATGCGGGTGCCGGTCGGGTAGTCGACGTAGACCGCGCCGAAGCGCTTGCTGTAGCCGTGCGCCCACTCGAAGTTGTCCAGCAGGGACCACAGGAAGTAGCCGCGCACGTCCGCGCCGTCCAGGATGGCCTGGTGGACGGCGGCCAGGTGACCGCGGACGTAGGCGATCCGGGCGGGGTCGTTGACCCGACCCTCGGGATCGGCGTAGTCGTCGAAGGCGGCGCCGTTCTCGGTGATGACCAGCGGCAGCCTCGGGAAGTCGGCGGACAGCCGGCGCAGCAGGTCGTACAGGCCGGTCGGGTCGACGGCCCAGCCCATGGCGGTGGTGTCGCCGGGCGGCTGGTGGAAGGCGACCCGGTCGGCTCCCGGCCAGGGGCTGTGGGAGCTGTTGCCGTGCCCGTCGGACGTGTGGGCGCCGCTGCCGTCGGTCTCGGAGACGACGGTGGGCGTGTAGTAGTTGACGCCGAGGAAGTCCAGCGGCTGGTGGGCCTGGCGCAGGTCGCCGTCCTGCACGAAGGACCAGTCGGTCAGCTCTGCGGTGTCCTTCAGCAGGTCCTCCGGGTAGGCCCCGTTCAGCATCGGGCCGGTGAAGACCCGGTTGGCCAGGGCGTCGATCCGACGGGCCGCGTCGGCGTCGCCCTCGCTGCCGGTGAGCGGGCGGACGTGGTGGATGTTGAGGGTGACGGAGACCTGGGCGTCGGCGCGGACCCGTTCACGCAGCGCCTGGACGGCCAGGCCGTGCGCCAGGTTGAGGTGGTGGGCGGCGCGCAGCGCGGCGACCGGGTCGGTGCGGCCCGGCGCGTGCACACCGGAGCCGTAGCCGAGGAAGGCACTGCACCAGGGTTCGTTGAGGGTGGTCCAGGTCTTCACCCGGTCGCCGAGGGCGTCGGCGGCAAGGGCGGCGTACTCGGCGAACCGCTCGGCCGTGGCACGCTCGGGCCAGCCGCCTGCGTCCTCCAGTTCCTGGGGCAGGTCCCAGTGGTAGAGGGTGGCGACGGGCTGGATGCCCTTCTCCAGCAGCTCGTCCACCAGCCGCCGGTAGAAGTCCAGGCCCTTCTGTACGGCGGGGCCGCGGCCGGTGGGCTGGACCCGGGGCCAGGCGAGGGAGAAGCGGTAGGCGCCCAGGCCGAGTTCGGCCATGAGGGCGACGTCCTCGCTCCGGCGGTGGTAGTGGTCGGTGGCGACGTCACCAGTGTCACCGTTGCGGACCCGGCCGGGGGTGCGGGCGTAGGTGTCCCAGATGGACGGGGTGCGGCCGTCCTCCGCGGCGGCTCCCTCGATCTGGTAGGAGGCGGTCGCGGAGCCCCAGAGGAAGTTCTTGGGGAAGGTGCGGGCGGCGTTCGGGGCGGACGGGGTCTGCTGTCCTGCGGTGACCACGTAAGTCCTTTCGGGTGGGGGTGCTTGGGGCGGCGGGGCGGCGGGTCAGCCCTTGACGGCTCCCGCCATGATGCCGCTGACGATCTGGCGGCCGAAGACGATGAACATCGCCAGCAGCGGAAGGGTGCCGAGCAGCGCGCCGGCCATGATCAGCGACTGGTCGCGGACATAGCCCGCACTGAGCTGGGTGAGCGCGACGGGGACCGTCGGGTTGGTCATGTCGAGGACCACGAACGGCCAGAAGAAGTCGTTCCACGCGTGCACGAACGTGATCATGAACAGGACGGCCATCGCGGGCCGCGCGATGGGCAGCACGATGCTGAAGAAGATCCGCAGCGAGTGCGCCCCGTCCACGCGTCCGGCCTCGACGAGCTCGTCCGGCAGCGCCTCCGTCAGGTACTGCCGCATGAAGAACACGCCGACCGCGCTCACCAGCGTCGGGAAGATGACGGCGGGCAGCTGCTGCGACCAGCCCAGGTCGGCCATCATCATGAACAGCGGCACGACGGCGAGCTGCGGCGGCACCATCATGGTGCCGATCACCAGCATGAGCAGGGCGTTGCGCCCCTTGAACCGCAGCTTGGCGAAGGCGAACCCGGCGAGGGTGGCGAACAGCACCGTGGACAGGGCGATCACCCCGGCCACGATGAGGCTGTTGACCATGGCCTTGCCCATCGCGGCCTCGTCCCAGGCCCGGGCGAGGTTGCTGAACAGGTTGGGACCGGGCAGGAACGGGGGCGGCGTCTGGCTGACCCGGGTGTTGTCGGTGGACGCGGCCACCATGGTCCAGTACAGCGGGAAGATCGACAGGATCGCCATGACGGCGAGCAGCACGTAGGCGAGCGGGCCGGCGTGGTGCTGGCGGCCGGCGCGCTGGCGCAGCAGCCGGCGGCCACCGCGGCCGGCCGGTTTCGCGGCGGAGGTCCGGGCCGGGGCGTCGGTCCGGGCCGGGAGACTTTGGGTGGTCATCGCGACTCCAGGTCAGGACGTGCGGGAGCGCAGGCGCTTGATGACGCGCTGCACGACGAAGACGAGGACCAGCAGCATGAACATCGCCCAGGCGACGGTCGCCGAGCGGCCCATCTGGTAGTTCTTCCAGCCCTCCTCGTACAGGAGCAGGCCGAGCGTCTGGTACTGGTTGTCCGCGCCGCCGGTGACACCGTTGGGCCCCTGACCGAAGATCAGCGGCTCTCCGAAGAGCTGGGTGGCGCCGATCGTGGAGAGCACGATGGTGAAGACGATGGTGGAGCGGATCCCGGGAATGGTGACGTGGATGAACTGCTTCCACCGCGAGGCGCCGTCGAGCGAGGCCGCCTCGTAGCGGTCGGCGGGGATGGCCTGCATCGCGGCCAGGTAGAGCAGCGCGTTGTAGCCGGTCCAGCGCCAGATGACGATGGTGGAGATCGCGACCTGGGCGGGCCACTTGTCGGCCTCCCAGTCCACCGGGTCGATCCCGACCGAGCCGAGCGCCCAGTTGATCATGCCGAAGTCGCGCTCGAAGATCATGGTGAAGACGAGGGCGGCCGCGGCGACCGAGGTGGCGTACGGGACCAGGGAGGCGACCCGGAAGAACAGCGAGGCGCGCATCCGGTAGTTGAGCAGGTGCGCCATGCCGAGCGCCATCATCAACTGCGGCACCGTGGAGATGACGCCGATGGTGATCGTGTTCTGCGCCGCGTTCCAGAACCGCGAATCCCCCCACAGCTCGACGTAGTTGTCGAACGCCACCCACTCCATGACATCGAGGGTGGCCAGCTCCACGTCGTGCAGGGAGATCCACGAGGTGTAGATCAGCGGGTAGAAGCTGAACGCGGCGAAGATGATGAAGAACGGCGCGACGAACGCGTACGGGGCGCCCTTGATGTCGAGCCGGTGCCAGAGCGCGCCGCGCCGCCGTGCGGTGCCCTCGCCGCCCGGGCGGGGAGAGGGCCGCGGAGGCTCGTCCCCGGCCAGGGCCTTGGTGGTGGAGGTGGCCACCGGACTTCCTTCCTGAGTGCGGTTGGGTGAGCCGGGCGCCGGGCCCGCCGGCCAGGACCTGATCCTGGACGCGGGCGGGCCCGGTCGGCCTCGGGAGCGGAGAGTCAGCCGACCGCCTTCTCGATGCGCTCCCCGGTGGTCTTCCACGCCTCGTCACGCTTGGCGTCGCCCTGCTCGATCAGGGCCAGGCCCTGGGAGAAGGTGTCCTTGATCGTGCCGTCCTTGCGGCCGAGGACCTGCTTGTCCGGGATCTCCTGGGCGGCGGCCCCGAAGATCTGCCCGATCGGCGCGCCGCTGAAGTACTCGGACTTGGCGTTCTTCACCTCGGGGCTGTCCAGTGCCTCGCGGGAGGACGGGATGTTGCCGATCTCCTTGAAGATGTGCGCCTGCTGCTCGGGCGCGGTCAGCCAGGCGACGAGCTTCCTGGCCTCCTCCTTCACCGGGCTCTGCTCGACCACGCCGAGGAAGGAGCCGCCCCAGTTCGCGCCCTTGGGGGCCTTGGCGACGTCCCACTTGCCCTTGTTCGCGTCGCCGGCCTTCTCGCTGATGTGGCTGAGCATCCACGCCGGGCACACCGCGGTGGCGAAGGTGCCGTTGGCCAGGCCCGGGTCCCAACCCGGCTGGAACTGGCGGAGCTTGGCCGTCAGACCGTCCTCCGCCGCGTCGGCGGCGAGGTTCCACGCCTCCTTGACGGCGGGGTTGGAGTCGTAGATCAGCTCGCCCTTGTCGTCGTAGTACTGCTCGGGGTAGCCGTAGACCATGGCGTTGAACAGGCCGCTGGCCGCGTCCATGTAGGCGACGTCACCGCCCTTGAAGCCCTTCTTGAAGTCGCGGCCGACCTCGACGTACTTGTTCCAGTCGCCCGCCCACAGCTTGGCGACCTCTTCGCGGTCGGTGGGCAGCCCCGCCTTCTCGAAGTAGTCCTTGCGGTAGCAGACGGCCATCGGGCCGATGTCGGTGCCCAGGCCCAGCACCTTGCCGTCCTTGGTGCTGATCTGGGACTCCTTCCACGGCAGGAAGTGGTCGGTGCCGGGCACGTCGGAGAAGTCCGCGAACTTGTCGGCCTGGGTCTCGGTGATCTCCTTGGCCCGGCCGATCTCGATGCCCTGGATGTCCTTCAGGCCCTTGCCCGCGGCGAGCCTGGTCTGCAGGGCGGTGTAGTACGTCTGCTCGTCACCGGCGATCTCGGCCTTGATGTCGACGTTGGGGTTCTCCTTCTCGTACTGCTCGAGAAGGCCGGTCTCCTTGATGCCCATCACCCCGTACATGCCCATGGTGATGGTGACCTTGCCGTCCTTCTTGCCACCACCGGTGGCCGAGTCGTCACCGCTGCTGCAGCCGACGACGAGCGCGAGCGCGCCGACGGCCGCGGCCGTCGCCACCGCCTTTCTGCGCAACGAACCGAGAGTGCCCATGGATCTCCTCCTAGCGACGGCGCTGACACATCGGAGTGACGAGTTCTGCGATGACTACTGCGATGGCTACAGCGGCTACAGCGATGAAAGACAGCGGCTCGAACAAAGGGTGGGAACGTGCCCAATTTTGGTGGGCACGTTCCCACCGGCGACTCGAAGACTCGTGGGAAGGGGACCTGTCTGTCAATAACTTGAAAGCAACTTGTCGCAACCGCCCCTGCGCCGCGTTCCCCTCCCGGAGACCGGGGGGTGCTCCGCCGACCGCGGCGTCTGTCAGAATTGCCGCAGGTCACCTCCGCGGTAGGCAGCGCCGCCGCGGCCGCCGAGGGGGGAGTACATGACCGGCAACCGCCGTCCAACGATCAAAACGGTCGCCGCCCGCGCCGGCGTGGGCCGCACCACGGTCTCCCGTGTCGTCAACGGCTCGGAGCTGGTCAGTGCCGATGCCCGGGAGCGGGTGCTTGCGGCGATCAAGGAACTGAACTACGTTCCCAACTCGGTCGCCCGCGGCCTGGTGACCAACCGCACCAACGCCGTGGCCCTGGTGATCCCGGAGTCGGAGAGCCGGCTCGGTTCGGAGCCGTTCTTCGCCGCGCTCATCCGCGGGGTCAGCGGCGCCCTCGCCGAGAGCCGCACCCAGTTGCAGCTCATGCTCGTCCGCGACCAGGCCGAGCGGGACCAGTTGACCGAGTCGGTCGCGACCCGCCGGGTGGACGGCGTACTGCTGGTCTCGGTGCACTCCGAGGACCGGCTGCCCGGCATGCTCGAGGAGATGGGCCTGCCCACGGTGCTCGCCGGCCGCCGCGACGCGGGCGAGCGGCTGAGCTACGTCAACTCCGACAACGCCGGCGGGGCCGCCGCCGCGGTGCGGCATCTGCTGGGCGGCGGACGGCGCCGGGTCGCCACCATCACCGGGCCGCTGGACATGGACGTCGGCCGCAGCAGGCTCGCCGGCTGGCGCGCCGCGCACCTGGAGGCGGAGGTCCCCGTGGAGGAACTCCTCGTCGAGGCGGGCGACTTCACCGAGGAGGGCGGCGCGAACGCCATGCGTTTGCTTCTTGAACGCGTCCCGGACCTGGACGCCGTCTTCGCCGCGTCCGACCTCATGGCGGTCGGCGCCCTGGCCGAACTTCGCCGGCAGAAGCGGCAGGTGCCCGGGGACGTGGCCGTCGTCGGCTTCGAGGACTCCGTCCTGGCCCGCCACACCAACCCGCCGCTGACGACGGTGCGTCAGCCGGTGGAGGAGCTGGGGCGCACCATGGCCCGCATCCTCACCGACATCACGCAGCACGGTGCGCCGCGGCAGCAGATGACGCTGCCGACGGAGCTGGTGGTGCGCGAGTCGTCGTAGGCCCCGGCGCCCACCGCGGGAGCGGGCCGGGCCCCGGTCGGCCGGAGCCACGGCATGTCGGGGCTCCGGCCGCCGCGGGCGGCGCGACGTGCCATCGGTGCCCGCCGGGGCACGGCACGGGCGGGCGTACCGGCCGCGCGGTGGGATCATGGGTGCCGGGCGAACATGCGCGGGACCGAGGAAGTGGCGGGTGGTCATGGGGGCCGGCTGGGAGTGGGACGAGACGCTGTTCTCCGGTACCGCCGCCTTCTACCGGCGCGGGAGACTCCCGTACGCCCCCGGCCTGGCCGACGTGCTCGCCCGGGTGCTGGACCTGGACGGGCGTGGCCGGCTGATCGACCTGGGGTGCGGGCCGGGGACGGTCGCCCTGTCTCTGGCCGGCCTCTTCGGCGAGGTGGTCGGGGTGGATCCGGACGCGGAGATGCTCGCGGAGGCGGCCAGTGAGGCCGCGCGGCGGAAGGTGACCGGAAAGGTGCGGTGGGTGCGGGCACGGGCCGAGGAACTGCCTGCGGGGCTCGGTGACTTCACGGTCGCGACCCTCGCCCAGTCGTTCCACTGGATGGACCGCGAACGGGTGGCGGCGACCGTCCGGGGCATGCTCCGGACGGACGGCGCGCTGGTGCACGTCTCGGACCTCAAGGGAGAGAGCCGGACCACCGACGGACTACCGCACCCTCCGGTCCCGCACGCGGCGATCGACGCGCTGGTCAGGCGGTATCTGGGACCGGTCCGCCGGGCCGGCCGGGGGCTGCTGCCGCGCGGGACGGCCGCCGGTGAGGCCGCGGTGCTCGCCGGAGCGGGGTTCGCCGGCCCGTACCGGCACGTCGTGCCCGGTGGGCAGGCGATGGTGCGCACGGAGGACGACGTCGTCGCCGGGGTGTTCTCCATGTCGTTCTCGGCCCCGCACCTGTTCGGCGCCCGGCTCGCCCTGTTCGAGGCGGATCTCCGCCGGATGCTGAGGGAGGTCGCGCCGTCGGGTCGCTTCTCCGTGCGCCAACCGGGTACCGAGGTGTTCGTCTGGCCGCGTGGGGCGGACTGAGCGAGATCGCCGGGGGCGGCTCGCGGGGGACGGCGGCACGGGCCGGGGGTTCGGCACGGGCCGGGGGTTCGGCACGGGCCGGGGGTTAAGGGGTCAGCACGATGCGTCCGAAGACCTCACCCGCGTCCATCTTCCGGTGCGCCGAGGCCGCCTGGTCCAGGGGCAGCACCTCGTGCACGACGGTCTCGAGCTCCCCGCGGCCCGCGGCGGCGAACTGATCGGCCCGCACGGCCCGCAGGCCGGCCTCCGGGACGGTGGCGGCGCTGAAGGTGGCGAACGACATCGACTTCTGGAAGGACGCCATCAGACGCGTGCCGAAGTCCGCCGGCGGCTGCCCCGCGACGGCGCCGACCACCACCATCCTGCCGTTCGGCGCGAGCCTGTTGAAGAAGTCGGGCAGGTCGGCTCCGGCGACGACGTCCACGATGACGTCGAAGTCGCGGGGAACGTCCGCGCCGCCCTCGCCCGAGCGGTCCAGGACGTGGGTCGCGCCCAGCCCGCGCAGCCGTTCGCCGCGGGCGGCCGACGACGTGGTGACCGCCACCGCGGCGGCACCGGCGCGTGCCGCGAGCTGGACCGTCATGATGCCGATGCTGCCGGCCGCACCGCGCACCAGCACGCGCTCGCCCGCGGTGAAGCGGGCGTGGGCGAGCCCGAAGTGCGCCACCACCCCGGCACTGCCGAGCGTCACCGCGTCCCGTGCGGACAACCCCGAGGGGAGCGGGAGGATGTCGTCGGCCGGGGCGGTCGCCTGTTCGGCGTAGCCTCCGCCCACGCCGGTCTGCGCCCACACGCGCCGGCCGGTCCAGGCGGTGTCGACGCCCGCGCCGACCGCCGTCACGGTGCCGACCACCTCGCCGCCGGGGACGTGCCCCTCCTGGAATCCGTAGGCGGCGAGCGCACCGCTGCGGATGGCGACGTCGGCACCGCTCACGCCGATCGCCTCGGTCGCGACCAGCACCTGTCCCGCGGCGGGCGCGGGGGCGGGAAGGTCGACGACCTCCAGTCCCCCGGGGCCGCCGAACGTCCGGATCGCCACTGCCCTCATCTGCCACTCCTTGCTCGCCGATGCCGTGCCCTGCGCACTGAGGCCCTGCTCGCCGGGACGTTAACGGACGCCGCCGTCCGCTTCGCTAAAGTGAGAGCGGTGACCGACCATCTGCCTCACCCGCTGCGCTCCGACGCCCGGGACAACCGCGAGCGCATCCTCGACGCGGCCCGCGCACTGTTCGCCACCGAGGGGTTGCAGGTGCCGATGCGGGAGGTGGCCCGGCGGGCCGGTGTCGGGCCGGCCACGCTCTACCGGCGCTTCCCGACCAAGCGGGAGCTGGTCACCGAGGCGTTCACGGACCAGCTGCGGGCCTGCCGCACGATCGTCGACGAGGGCCTGGCCCACCCGGACCCCTGGGCCGGCTTCTGCCTCGTCGTCGAGAAGACCTGCGAGCTGCACGCGCGGCACCTCGGCTTCACCGAGGCGTTCATGGCGGCGTACCCGGAGGCGATGGACTTCGCCGCCGCCCGCGCGTACTCGCTGAGGGCCGCCGGTGAACTGGCCCGCCGGGCCAGGGAGGCCGGCGGTCTGCGCCCCGATTTCGTGCTGGACGACCTCATCCTCATGATCATGGCGAACCGGGGCATCCACGCCCTGTCGACGGCCGCCCGCGTCGCGGCCTCCCGGCGCTTCGCCGCGCTGGTGATCCAGGCGTTCCGGGCCTCTTCGGAGCACACGCCGCTTCCCCCGGTGCCACGGCTGGCGCCCGTGTGAACCCGACTGGCCCAGTACGCGTCCGGTGAGCGTTTCCCCCCGGGCCTCCGTTCGTTGGGACGGGCATGATCAAGAAGCTCGCCTGTGTCTCCGTCATGGCCACCGCTCTGCTGGTCTCCGCTCCCCTCGCCGAGGCGGCTCCCGGGCCCGGCCCGTCCGCCGGTGTTCCGGGTGGTCCGCTCCTGGACGGTCTCCTCGGTTCGCTGGAGGTGGGGCATCCGGCCACCTCTGCGCAGTCGCTCCTCCCCCAGGGCATCCTCGGCGGCTGAAACGCACGGGGCGGGAGGGGGCGGTCGCGCACTGTCGCCCCCTCCGGACGGCAGACTCGTCAACTTCACCCGGAACGAGCCGAGCCCTCCCGACGCCGGCTCCTGATTCCACGAGGAATACGCGGGCGAGCGGCTCGTCACCGTCGCGGAGATCGTCCGGCACGTCCGGCACACCCGCACCGGGCTGCTCGCGGTAGCGGGGCCGCTTCGGGGAACCCGGTGTCCAAACACCCCAGGAAAGCGGCACACGACATGTATGACCAGACGCGCGCACAGCAGCCCGCGGACCAGGACCAGCACCGCGCCGGGCGCCGTCCCGCGGCACCGGAGACGCTCCTGCCGCCGGCGGAACGGGACGCGGTCCTGGACCGTCTTCGCAAGGCCATCAACACCTTCGCCGACGCTCCGCACGAGGCGCTCGAGGAGGCGGAGGGCGCCTTCGACGACGCCGCCGCCCAGCTCGCGAGCGCTCTGGCGCAGCGGCGTCTTGCCCTGCGCGAGAGCTGGCGGGAGCAGGACCCCGAGACGCATGCCGAGGAACTCCGGCTCGCCCTGCGGCAGTACCGGGAGATCACTCAGCGGCTGATCCGTACGTGAGGTCCGCGTCGTTGGCGCAGCGGAAGCCGAGGTTGCCGGACGAGGAGTCCGGGGTGTTGGAGGAGCGGGCGGCGACCCGGTAGCGGTTGCAGTAGGAGTCGTGGCACAGGTAGGAGCCGCCGCGCAGGACCCGTGTCGTCCCGGTCCCGGGGCCGTGCGGGTCTGCGGCGGGCGATTCGGCGTAGTAGGTGGGCGAGAACCAGTCGGAGCACCATTCCCACACGTTGCCCGCGGTGTTCCACAGGCCGTGGCCGTTGGGCCGGTAGGACTTGACCGGTGCGGTGGTCAGGTGCCCGTCCTCGGCCGTGTTGACGTGGGGGAAGCGGCCCTGCCAGATGTTGCAGCGCCACCGGCCGCCCGGGGTCAGCTCGTCGCCCCAGGCGTAGCGGCGGCCGGCCAGTCCGCCGCGGGCGGCGTACTCCCATTCGGCCTCGGTGGGCAGGCGCTTGCCGGCCCACCGCGCGTAGGCGGTGGCGTCGTTCCAGGAGACGTGGACGACCGGATGGTTCTGCCGGCCGGTGATGTCGGAGCGGGCGCCCTCGGGGCGGCGCCAGTGGGCGCCCCGCACGTTGATCCACCAGGGGGCGCCGGCGGCGTTGCCGAGGACGTCGGCGTCCGGGGCGGCGACGACCAGGTGGAAGACGGCCGAGGAGCCGAAGCGTTCGGCGTCGGTCACATGGCCGGTCGCCTTGACGAAGGCGGCGAACCGGGCGTTGGTGACGGCGGTCTCGTCGATGTGGAAGGGCCGCAGGAGCACCGTGTGCACGGGTGTCTCGCCGTCGGCCGGATATCCCTCCCCGAAGGCGTCCCCCATCGCGAACCCACCGCCCGGCAGGCGCACCTGGCCGCGGGTCGAGCGCGGTCGGGCGGCGGGCCCCGGCTCCGCGGCGGCCGCGGCGGCCGCGGCGGACGGGGCGGCCACGGCGACAGGTGCCGTCGCGGGAGCGCAGCACGGGCGGTGAGTACGGGTCACGGGTCCTCGAATCGATCGCGTGCGTGTGCCTGCTAGGCCTTGTACGTGGACTCGTCGAGCCCGCTCAGGGTCGGGTCGTGGCCCACCTCGCCGACGTCGTACATCGATGTCATCCAGTGGTAGAAGTTGTCGCCGCGTTCGCGCAGGACGTCGTAGAGCCGGCGCATCATGCGGCCCCGGACCTCCGCCTGCTCCGGGTGGGAGTAGACGTTCTGCAGTTCGTCCGGGTCGGTGTGCAGGTCGTACAGCTCGTTGACGGAGTCGGGGTTGACGACGAGTTTGTACCGGTCCTCGCGCAGCATGCGCTGGGGGTAGGGGAAGTGGTGGCCGTGGAACTCGCAGACGATGTCCTCGTCCCACGCCACCGTCTCGCCCCGCACCAGGGGCAGCAGGCTGCGCGAGTCGACGGCGGGTTTCGGGTCGAGGCCGGCCAGTTCGAGGATGGTGGCGGTGCAGTCGAGGAGGCTGACGAACTCGTCGCGCACCTGGCCGCCGGGTGCGCCCGGGACCCGGAGCAGGCCCGGTGTGCGGTAGATGTCCTCGTACATCGCGGGGCCCTTGTCGTGCAGCCGGTGCGAGCCGGTGAACTCCCCGTGGTCGCAGGTGAAGAACACCGCCGTGTCGTCCACGAGGCCGAGCCGTTCCATGGCCGCCATGACGCGGCCGATCTGCCGGTCGATGAGGGCCACGTAACCCCAGTAGACGGCGATGAGCTTGCGGGTGGTCTCGATGGGCATCGTGTCGAAGGTCCAGTGCGCGCTGTAGTTGCGCTGGACCGGGGGTTTGCCCTCGAAGGTCTCGGACACCGACCGGGGCAGTTCCACGTCCGCCGGGTCGACCAGGTCGAAGTACTCGTCCGGGAGGATGTAGGGCAGGTGCGGTCCGAAGAAGTGCAGGGCCAGGAAGAAGGGCTGGTCGCGGTCGTGCGCGTCGGCGGCGTAGCGCTCCAGCCGCTCGATGGCGCGGGTGGCCAGGTAGTGCTCGAAGGTGGCCTCCACCGGCTGGTGCAGGCGGGCGGCGAGCAGGTTCCCGGGGCCGCCGTTCGGGAGGGTGCCGCGGACACGGTCGCTGATCTCGTACGGCGGCAGTCCGCGTTCGTCGAGGTAGGCGAGGTAGTCCGGGTGGTCGACGGGGTTGTGCCAGCCGGGCAGTTGGGGGCCGTCGAAGCCGTAGTCGGCCGCGGTGCGGCGGTTTCCGGCGTGCCACTTGCCGAACAGGCCGCAGTTGTAGCCGTGTTCGCGCAGGGCCCGGGAGAAGGCGAACTGGTCCTCGGCGAGGTCCTCGAGGTAGCCGACGTTGCGTTCGTGGTTGGCGAGGAGCTTGTGCCGGAAGGGTGCCTGGCCGGTCAGCAGGCTGGCGCGGGCCGGGGTGCAGATGGCGGTGGGGGTGTACCAGCGGTCGAAGCGGGTTCCCGTGGCGGCCAGTTCGTCGAGTGCGGGGGTGTGGGCCAGCGGGTTGCCGTAGGCGCCGAGCGTGTCGGTGCGGTGCTGGTCGGTCATGAGGAAGAGGATGTTCTTCCGGGACGCCCCGGCCTGGGGGCCGGTCTGCGGACCGGGCTGGGCGCCGGGCTCGTTCGCTCGTGTCACTTGCCCGCTCCCGTGAAGAGGTCGCCGGTGTAGTAGGACTTCGGGTCGGCGGGCTTCTCGAGTTTGCCGGCGTCGACGAAGTAGTCGTTCATGCCCTCGAGCCACTTGACGACGGTGCCGTCCCGGGTCAGCTTGTCCAGCTCCTCCACGCTGAGCACCTTGTTGTTCGCGGCGTCCGCCTTCACCTGCTCGACGGGGATCTTCAGCTTGTCGGCGGTCAGCTTGATCGCCTCGTCGGTGTGCTCCGAGCGGAAGGTCATCGCCTCGCGCAGCACGGCGAGGACCTTCTTGGTCTTCTCCGGCTGGTCGGCCACCACCTTGTCGCCCGCGACGAACGCCGTGGGGAAGGAGACGTCCTCGGCGAAGTCGCCGTTCTTGGCGAGTTCGACCAGGTCGGGGACCTGCTTCTTGATCGTCGCCGCGGCCGGGTACCAGAAGCCGGCGCCGTCGACCTGCCCGGAGGAGAAGGCGGAGACGATGGTGGACGGGTCCATGGGGACGACCTTCAGGTCCTCCTTGGTCATCCCGGCCTTCTCCAGGGCGAGGGTGAGGATCATGTCGCCGGAGGTGCCCTCGGGCACCGCGACCGTCTTGCCCTTGAGCTGCTGCATCGAGGTGATGCCCGGCTGGGCGAGGACGCGGTCGGAGTTGCCCAGGGTGTTGATGGCGACGACCTTGGCCTGCCCGGAGGCGGGGAGCCACATGGCGCCGGGGCCTATGTAGCCGAAGTCGAGGTTGTCCGTGCCCAGGGCCTGGATCTGGAGCGGCCCGTTGGTGAAGACCTTGGCGTCGGCGGACAGCCCGTGCTTCTTCCACAGGCCCTCGGCCTCGGCGATGGCGATCAGGCTGGCGCCGTTGAAGTCGTTGATGTATCCGAAGCGCACCTTGTCCGACGAGCCGCCGGAGGACGAGCCGCCGCCGCATGCGGCGAGCAGCGCCATGGCGGCCACGCCGGCCAGGGTGGTGGTGAGGCTTCTGCGGGTGAGGACGGGTGACATGGCGGTGGGTCCCTTCCGGGTCATGACGTCGGGGAGTGGGAACCGGAAAGGGCGGCGGTGCGGCCTTCCTGGTGGTAGACGGAGTGCCACACGCGGTTGCGCAGTGCGGCGAACTCGGGGCTGAGCCGGAAGGCCTCGTCGCGCTCGATGACGGGGTCGACGTCGACGACGTCGTAGACGCGCCCGGGACGGGCGGCCATCACGACGACGCGGTTGGCCAGGAACACGGCCTCGTCGACGTCGTGGGTGATGAACAGGACCGTGCGCCTGTCCTGGCTCCAGGTCTTCAGGAGCTGCTCCTGGAGCTTGACCCGGGTGAGCGCGTCGAGGGCGCCGAAGGGTTCGTCCATCAGCAGGATCGAGGGGTCGACGGCGTAGGCGCGGGCGATGGCGCAGCGCTGGCGCATGCCGCCGGAGAGGGTCTTGGGGAGCGCGTCGGCGAAGCGTTCCAGGCCGACCAGTTCGATGAAGTGCTCGGCCCTGGCGCGGCGTTCACGCTTGGGCACTCCTGTGGTCCGGAGACCGAACTCGACGTTCTGACGTACGGTCAGCCAGGGGAAGAGGGCGTACTGCTGGAAGATGACGCCGCGCTCGGGCCCGGGCCCCGAGACGGGTGCTCCGTCCACCAGGGCGCGGCCGGAGGTGGGTGTCTCCAGGCCGGCGAGGATGTTCATCAGGGTGCTCTTGCCGCAGCCCGAGGGGCCGACGACGGTGACGAACTCGTGGTTCGCGATGTCGAGGCTCACGTCGTCCAGGGCGGTGAAGGTCTCCCGTCCCAGCGAGAAGGTCTTGGTGACGTGCTGGACGGAGATCTTGGCGGGTGTGCTGGTCATCGGCGTTCCTGCCATCGGGTGAGCCGGCGTTCGGCGAGGAGGAGGACGCGGTCCATGAGGAGACCGAGGATCCCGATCGAGATGAGCCCGACGAAGATGGTCGGGAGGTCGTAGTAGAGCTGGGCGTTCTGCATGCGGTAGCCGAGGCCCTCCTGGGCGGCGATCAGCTCCGCGGCGACCAGGGTGGCCCAGGCGGAGCCGAGGCCGACCCGCATGCCGACGAGGATGAAGGGGGTCGACGCCGGCACCACCACGCGGGCGAAGATCGTCGCGTCGCCGGCGCCCAGCACCCGGGCGGCGTTGATCAGGGTGCGGTCGACGTTCACCACGCCCTGGAAGGTGGAGATCACACAGGCCAGGAACGCGGCCAGGAAGATGACGAAGATCTTCGGGGTCTCGTCGATGCCCATGGCGACCACGGCCAGCGGGATGATCGCCAGCGGCGGGATGGTGCGGAAGAACTGGATCCACGGCTCGATCAGTCCGCGCAGGATGCCGTACCAGCCCATCAGGAAGCCCACCGGGACGGCCACGGCCGTGCCCAGGCCGAAGCCGACGAGGACCCGGGTCAGGCTGGCGAGGGCGTCGTCGGCGAGCGTCCCGTCGCTGATCAGGGTGGAGGCGCGGTCGACGACCTCCGGCGGTGTCGGCAGCTTGAAACCGGCGGACGCGAGGGCCCACCAGAGGGCGATGCCGAGTGCGACGGACACGGCGTTCAGGACGAGGGGCAGTCCGCGCCTGCCGGAACGGGAGCGCTCCGGCGCGGACTCGGCGGCGTCCGCCGGGGTGTCTGCCGGCACGGCGCCTCCCGCCGTGCCGTCGCCCGCCTCGGCCCCGGGCGAGGCCCCGGGCCCCTTCTCGGGCCGCGGGTGCCGCTGGTCGGCACTCCGCTTGTCAAGGACGGACATGGGCGGCTCCTTCGGTGGCGGAGTGGGGTGCATCGGAACGGCCCTTCACGTCGGCGGTTTCGGGATACCTCGCCAGGAGGGGTGAGCTGTGGAAGACCGCGGCGAGCGCGCCGATGGCGCCGTCGTCGTCGGAGAGCCGGGCGGCGGCTACGGCGGGTCCCGCCGACGCGGTCGGGAAGATCTCGGCGGAGAGGGTGGCGGCGACCTGTTCCACGAGTACGGGCGCCAGCCGGGTGATCTCGCCGCCGATGACCACCTTCGCCGGGTTCAGCATCATGGTCGCGGCGCCGACCACCCGGCCCAGTGCCCCCGCGGCCTCCCGCAGTACCCGGTCCACGACGGGGTGGGCGCGGCGCACGGCGGCGGCGAGGTCGTCGAGGTTCTCCAGGCGCAGACCGAACTCCCAGCAGGCGGCGAGGATTCCGGGCACCGAGGCCACGGTCTCCAGACAGCCCCGCTTGCCGCAGCGACAGGGGCGGCCCGCCGGTTCCACGGTCACGTGTCCCAGCTCGCCGGCCAGCCCGGACGAACCCGTCACCAGCTGGCCCCCGACGACGAGTCCGCCGCCGACGCCGTCCGACAGGCGTACGTAGACCAGGTCGGCGACGCTGTCGGCGCCGCTGATCGCCTCGGCGAGGGCGGCCAGCCGGGTGTTGTTGTCGACGATGACCGGTGCGTCGAAGCGTTCGGCGAAGGCCACGTCGACGCCCTCGGGTGCCGGGCGCAGCACGGTGGTGCCCGCGGTGGCGCGCGGCCAGGCCGCCCCCTCCGGAGCCGGGTAGGGACCGGGTACGCCGATGCCGATGCCCTGCAGCGCCCCGTAGTGGACCCCGGCCTCGCCGCTGAGCCGGTCGACCAGTTCCAGGGCCAGTTCCGTGCGGGTCGGCCAGGTCGCGGTGTCCTCGTACCGGACGGAGCCGGAGACCATGATCTCGTGCGAGGCGTCGGCGACGACGACGTGGACGCGCCGGTGTCCGAAGTCGACGCCCATGAACTGCGCCGACGCCGGGTCGAGCGCCAGCCGTTCGGCCGGCCGCCCGCTGCCCTCGCGGCGGGAGGCGTCGGTGTCGACGACCACGATGGCACCGCGTTGCAGGAGGTTGCCGGTGATCTCGGACAGGGTGGTGCGGGACAGGCCCACGACCCGGGCGATCTCGCCGCGGCTCATGGCGCCGTTCTCCTGCAGCGCACGCATGACGCGCTCTTCGTGGGTCCGCCTGACCAGTGCGTGCACTCCGCTGGGCATCTGCATGCCGGTCAAGGTAGGGAGGCTCGATTATTCCGTCAACACTCCGACAGAAAGACGCAATGAAGTGTTCACAATGCCAGGTGGGCAGCGTCCCGCGCCTGGGGGTCGGGAGCGATTATTCGTCCGCCCTGTTGACGTAAATGTGCGGGCGTTCGCATGCTGTGCGCCATGCCCCCGTCATGCGGCCGCTGTGCCGCGCCTCGGTTCCCGGACGGGGACGACGAAGGAGAACCCGACTGATGACCGATGCCGAGTACGGACTCCCCCGACGATCCCTGCTGGCCGGCGCCGCCGGTGCGGGAGCGGCGTTCGCCCTGCCCGCGAGCGCCGCACAGGCGGCGCCCGCGGCGGCGCCCGCGGCGGCGCCCGCGGACGCCCCGCAGACCGGGGCGGAGCGGCGGCACCCGCGCAACTGGCCCGACCCCGAGCCGTACGGCGCCGCGGACACCCGGGCCGACCTGTGGCCGCGCGAGGACAACTCGTTCGTCCTCCCGCTGGAGTTGCGCCCTCGTGACCAGGAGCGCGGCACCGTCTGGATGCGGGACACCTACGTCAACTGCTTCGTCGTCGACGGCCGCCCGCTGTACGTCGCCACGGGAACCACCCGGGTGCCCGGGCTCGAAGCCGCCGGCCCCTGGAACGACGGCATCTTCGTCTGGCTGGCCCCCTCCCTCGAGGGCCCCTGGCGGCTGGCCGACACCACCGGCATCCGGCCCGGGGCCGAGCGCGGCAAGGTGTGGTCGCCCGAGTTCGCCGGGGAGAACCGGCCCGGCCGCACGGTCGTCGCGCCCTGGCAGGAGTACTGGCACGACGAGCAGTTCGGCAAGCGCGGCCAGGCCTGGGCGCCGGAGCTGCACTACTTCCGCGACACCTGGTACCTCGTCGCGTGCATGGGCGACCACTCCCGCAAGGTCGGCTCGTTCATGCTGGTGAGCGAGGGCGGCGTCGAGGGCCCGTACCGGCTGGTCGAGGGCAACCTGGACAAGCCCTTCGGCGACTCGTTCATCGGCGGTCCGAAGTTCATCGAGCCCGGCGCCTACCACCACATCGACGGCGGCCTCTTCTCCGAGGGCGACGACGCGTGGCTCGTGCTGCACAACGACCTGTACGCGAAGTTCCGGGACGACATGGAGGACATCGTCACGACGACGGACCTGCCCCGGTTCCGGCAGACGCCCTACTCCCCGGAGCCGTACCTGGAGGGTGCCTACGTGTTCAAGTACCGGGGCAAGTACCACCTCGTCCACGCCGCCTGGGACCGGACGTCGGTCAACGCCGACGGCACCGTCCGCCAGGCCTACGACGTGCCCGCCGCGGGGCGCGTGCAGTACCAGTACGACGCGGTCGTCGCCGTGGCCGACCGGTTCGAGGGGCCGTACTCGAAGCGGTACACGGCGGGGGTCGGCGCCGGTCACAACAACTTCTTCGTCGACCACCGGGGCGGCCTGTGGGCGACGTACTTCCTGAACCCGGCCGCCGGCTACTGGTCGGGGGCCTCGCGCGTCGCGGAGTCCGCGGTGCCCGGTGTCGTACGGCTGGAGTGGACCGGTCCGGCGGACGGCCGGCTGTACGTGAAGCGGGGGTCCGGGGGACCCGGCAACGGGCACTGAGCGGCGGTCCCCGTCCCGCCACGCCCTCGCATGCCGTCGGGGCGGGACGGGCGTAGTGTCCAGATATGGGTGATGTTCGGGGCGGCCGGCGTCGGGCGGCCCGGTCGGCGCGGACGCGGGCGGACGGCTGATGGACTCCGCCATGGCGGCCGTCGTGCGGGCGAGCGGTGCGTTCGGAGGGATCCTCTACGCACTGCCGCCGGGCGAGGACGCCGTGTGGCAGGTCCTGGTCACGGGGGTCCCCCAGGAGATGGCCGCACCGTGGCGGCGGGTCGGGCTGACGGATCCGATGCCCGTGGCGGACGCCGTCCGCGAGCACCGCCTGGTGTGGGCGGGCGGCCGGGAGGAGATGGCGCGGGAGTATCCGCGGCTGGCGCTCGTCCTGCCGTACGACTTCTCGCTGGCGGCCGCCCCGCTGGTCTCGGGCACCGCCCTCAGGGGCGGGCTGGTGCTGCTGTGGCCCGGGAACCACCCGGCGCGGCTGAGCGCCGGGGAACAGGACGTCATCCGGGCGGGCTGCCGCCGCCTGGGCGACAGCCTCCAGCGGGCCATCGACCGCGGCGAACCGCTGCGGCCGCCGGAGCGGCCCCGGACCCTGCCGCCGGCCGCCCCGCGCACCCCCTCCCCCGCCGAGGCGACCGCGCTGTCCGCCTTCGTGGACCGCCTGCCCGGCGGTTCCTGCGCGCTGGACCTGGAGGGGCATCTGACCTTCGTCACCCCGGGGGCGGCCGAACTGCTCGGCGTCGACCGGTCCCTGCTGATGGGCGCCCTGCCGTGGGAGGCGCTGCCCTGGATGGACGTGCCGCACGTCGAGGACCGCTACCGGGCGGCGCTGGTCAGCCGCAGGCCGCAGGGCTTCACGGTGCTGCGCCCGCCGAAGACGTGGCTGACCTTCGAGCTGTACCCGGACGCCACCGGCCTGAGCGTGCGCATCACCCCCGGCAGCCCGGACGCGGACACGCCCCCGTCCCGGTCGGTACAGGCCTCGGGCCCCAGCCGTGCCACCGTGCTCTACCACCTGATGCACCTGGCCTCCACCCTGACCGAGGCCGTCAGCGTGCAGGACGTGGTGGAGCAGACCGCCGACCAGCTGATGCCCGCGCTCGGAGCGCAGGCCATGGTGGTGATGGCCCCGGCGGACGGCCGGCTGAAGATCGTCGGCCAGCGCGGCTACCACCCGGAGCTGCTGAGGCGCTTCGACGGGGCGCCGCTCACCACGGCCATCCCCGGCGCCGACGTCATGGCCACGGGTGTCCCGGGGTTCTGGACGACCTTCGAGGAACTCCACCATGCCTACCCCGCCATGACGCACGAGGACGGCATGGCCGCCTGGGCCCTGCTGCCGCTGATCGCCTCCGGCCGCCCCATCGGCTCGCTGCTGCTCTCCTACCGACGGCCGCACGTCTTCCCGCCCGGCGAACGGGCCGCCCTCACGTCGCTGGCCGGTCTGGTCGGGCAGGCCCTGGACCGCGCCCGCCTCTACGACGCCAAGCACCACCTCGCCCACCGCCTGCAGTCCGCCCTGCTGCCGCACACCCTCCCCGACGTGCCCGGTCTGAACGTCGCCGCCCGCTACCTCCCGGCCGCCCGGGGCCTGGGCATCGGCGGCGACTTCTACGACGTCATCCGCCTCGACGAGCACACCGCGAGCGTCACCATCGGCGACGTGCAGGGGCACAACGTGGACGCCGCGGCGCTCATGGGGCAGGTCCGCACCGCCGTGCACGCCAACGCCACCGTGGGGGCGCCCCCCGGCGACGTGCTGGCCCGCACCAACCGTCTGCTCACCGACCTGGACCCCGGTCTGTTCACCAGCTGCGCCTACGTGCACCTCGACCTGGCCACGCACCGCGCCTGTGTGGCGCTCGCCGGGCACCCGCCCCCTCTGGTGCGCCACGCCGACGGGCGCGTCGAGACCCTGCGGGTGCCGCCGGGTCTGCTGCTGGGCATCGAGCCGGACACCGTGTACCCCTCGCTGGAGTTCCCGCTGCCGCCGGGCAGCGTGCTCGTCCTGTACACCGACGGACTGGTCGAGGCGCCCGGGGTGGACCTGGACGACGCGATCGCGGCCCTCGCCGGTCTCGTGGAACACGGCCACCCCGGCGACCTCGACGCCATGGCCGACATCCTCATCCGGCACGCGCCCACCCCGGGCGACGACATCGCCCTGGTCCTCGTCGGTCCCCGCGCGTCGGCGCCGGGGCACTCCCGGGGCCGATCGATCGTTTTCAGGGACAAGAAGGACGAACGCCGGTCGACGCGGGCCGGCAGCGGAGGAGAAGACCCTTAATGAAACACCAGAGGGTGCGCGATCTGATGAGCGACGCCGTGGTCCGCGTGCAGCGGGGCACACCGTTCAAGGAGATCGCCCACCTGCTGCTGGAATACGACATCACGGCGGTGCCGGTCGTCGACGAGGAGAACCGCCCGGTGGGGGTGGTGTCGGAGGCCGACCTGCTGCAGAAGATGTGGGGCGGGGAGCCCGACGGTTCTGCCGAGCACGCCGAGTGGTCACGGGCCTCGACGGGCAAGGCGGACGCCACGGACGCGGCCGGGCTCATGACCTCGCCCCCGCTGTGCGCCCTGGAGAGCTGGAGCGTCGTGGACGCCGCCCGGGTGATGGCACGGCACCGCATCAAACGGCTGCTGGTCGTCGACGGGGACGGGCGGCTGGCCGGGGTGGTCAGCAGGAGCGACCTGCTGCGGGTGTTCCTGCGCACGGACCGCGCGATCCGCACCGAGATCATCGAGGAGGCCCTGGTCAAGGCGCTGGGCCTGGCCCCCTCGTCGGTGCAGGTGGACGTGGCGCACGGCCATGTCGTGCTCAGCGGCCGGCTCCCGGACCATGTGTCCGCACCGCTGCTGGAAGAGCACTGCCGGAGCGTGGACGGCGTCGTCGCCGTGGAGTTCAGACCGGCCGGCGAGGCCGACGCCGAGGGTCCGGCGGCCGTCGGCTCCTGAGATCCCGCCGGCCGGCGGACGCCCCGCCCGTGCCCGACTCCCCGGGGAGGGGAGGCGGGCACGGGTCGACGCACTTGGCAGCGTGAGACCTGCCCAGCACTTGGCAGCGTGAGACCTGCCTAACAGTGTTCGACTTTTGATGGTCCATCAGTCCGCGGCGCCCTAGGCTCGCGGCCATGCCCACAGAGCGACACACCACCGCCGCTCCCGTCTCCCTCCGCGAGCGGCGCCGGACCGCCGCGGCGCGGGAGATACTCGACGCCGCCGAGCAGCACATCGGCGAACACGGTCCCGCCGCCCTGTCGCTGCGCGCGGTCGCCCGCGGCCTCGGCATGACCGTGCAGGCGCTCTACCACTACTTCCCGAACCGCGACGCCCTCGTCACCGCCCTCATCGCCAAGGCGTACGGCGAGCTGTCCGACGTGTTGCAGGCCGCCGCCGACAGCGGGCCCGCGGACCCCGCCACACCCCGTCCGGTCGCGGTGGCCGAGGCCTACCGAGGCTGGGGCGTCGCCCGTCCCGAGCACTTCCAGCTCCTCTACGGGACCCCGCTGCGCTACTACGCGGCGCCCGCCGAGGGCCCGACCACGCAGGCGGTCCGCCGGATGGCCGCGATCTTCCAGCGCGAGCTGTTCGCCGGCTTCACCCCGGCGCAGCTCGCCGCGGCCGAGGTCCCCGCGCTCTCGCCGCCCTACCGGGAGCATCTGGAACAGCTGCCGATGCACGCCCAGGGCGATCTGCCACCCGCCGCGGTCTCCCTCTTCCTGAGCGCGTGGGGGCACGTGCACGGCCTGGTCGTCCTGGAGGTGTTCGGGCACACCGCGTTCCTGGGCGACCATCAGGCGGAGGTCTTCCGCACGTCGGTCCGGATGATGCTGGAGGACCTCCACCGCCGGATCCCCGCCGCCTGAGCGAGCCCGGCCGTCAGGGGCGCGGGGCTGCCTCCCGGCCCTCGCGCGAGGGGCCGGGGGCGGACAGGGCCTCGATCTCGGGGTGGTCGCGCAGGGCGGCGATGACCGCGTTCACCGCGGCGCGCTGCGGGGCGCCGCGCCGCACCACGACGGCGACGTTGCGGTGCACCGGCGGGCTCAGCCGCCGGGTGACGACGGCGTGGTCCGCCGTGACGGCGAGGGCGGGCAGCAGGGCGATCGAACCGGTCGTCTCGACGTGCCGCAGCAGCATGAGGTAGTTGCTGAACCGGCAGGCCACCCTGGGTTCGAACCCGGACTCGCGGCACAGCCGCACGGTCAGGTCGGCCATGTACGACTGCGGCCGGTCGCAGGCCCAGGTCTCCTCCTTGCACGCCGCGAGGTCCACCGCGGCGCGGGCGGCCAGCGGGTGGCCGTTCGGGAGCACCAGGAGGACCGGGTCGCTGCCGAGCGACATCACGTCGAGGTCGGTGCCCCACGTCAGGCCCGAGTAGTCGGTGGTGGTCACGATGACGTCGGCCTCGCCGGAGCGCAGGGCGGGGCCGCTCTCGTGCGGTTCCATCTCGACGAGTTCCAGGCGCAGGTGCGGATGGGTGGTGGCCAGCCGGTTCGCCGCCGGGACGGCGAGGCTGTAGATCGCGCTCTGGAACACGGCGAGCCGGACGGTGCCGATGGGCTCGTCGTTCAGGGCGCGCAGTTCGGCCTCGGCGTCGGCCATCCGGTCGAGGATCTCCCGGGCCCGGCGGGCGAGCAGGAGTCCGGCCGGGGTCAGCCGCACCCGTCGCCCGGTCCGCTCGATGAGCCGGCACCGGGTCTCGGTCTCCAGCACCGCCAACTGCTGGGAGACCGTCGACGCGCTCAGGTGCAGCGTGTCGGCGACCGCGCGGACGGTACCGAGCGTGTCGAGCTGACTGAGCAGGTGCAGTCGTCCGGAGTTGAGCACGGAGCCGATGGTACGGCGCACCTTGGCCGTCTGTACGGTTCTGACGTACAGAAGCGTCGAATCTGTGCGATGGACACGTGCAGCGGCCTGTCCCTACCGTCGGTCGCATGCCTTCCGAGACTTCCGGCGCCGACCTCGGGCGCCACCTGATCCGCTACTCCGGCCACGCGCCCTTCTCCCCGGAGGTCGTCGTGCGCGCCGCGGGCACCTCCGTCTTCACGGAGAGCGGCCGTGAGCTGCTGGACTTCACGTCCGGTCAGATGAGTGCCATCCTCGGGCACTCCCATCCGGCGATCGTCTCGACGGTGCGCGAGCAGGTCGCGCACCTCGACCACCTGCACAGCGGCATGCTCAGCCGCCCGGTCGTCGAGCTGGCCCGCCGGCTCGCCGGCACCCTGCCCGCGCCGCTGGAGAAGGCGCTGCTGCTGACCACCGGGGCGGAGGCGAACGAGGCCGCGGTGCGGATGGCGAAGCTCGTCACCGGCCGCCACGAGATCGTCTCCTTCGCCCGGTCCTGGCACGGCATGACCCAGGCCGCCGCGAACGCCACCTACAGCGCCGGGCGCAAGGGCTACGGTCCCGCCGCGCCGGGCAACTTCGCACTGCCGGTGCCGGACCGCTACCGGCCCTCCGTCGTCGGCGCGGACGGCGAGCTGGACTGGCGCCGCCAACTGGACCTGGGTTTCGAGATGATCGACGCCCAGTCGGTCGGCAGCCTGGCCGCGTGCCTGGTCGAGCCGATCCTCTCCTCGGGCGGCGTCGTCGAGCTTCCGCCGGGCTATCTCGCCGCCCTGGCGGAGAAGTGCCGTGAGCGCGGGATGCTGCTGATCCTGGACGAGGCCCAGACGGGGCTGTGCCGGACCGGCGACTGGTACGCCTTCGAGCACGAGGGTGTCGTCCCGGACATCCTCACCCTGTCCAAGACGCTGGGCGCGGGGCTGCCGCTGGCCGCCGTGCTGACCAGCACCGAGATCGAGCAGCGGGCGCACGAGCGCGGGTTCCTGTTCTTCACCACCCATGTCAACGACCCGCTGCCCGCCGCGGTGGGCAACACCGTCCTCGACGTCCTGGTCCGCGACCGGCTGGACGAGCGCGCCCGCAGGCTCGGCGCGGTGCTGCGGGAGGGCCTCGACAAGCTCGCCGCCCGCCACGAGGTGGTCGGCGACGTCCGGGGCCGGGGGCTGCTGCTGGGCATGGAGCTGGCCGGCGACCAGGTGCTGGGCGAGGGCGGCGCGGACCGGCTCGGCGCCGCCGTCACCCGGCGCTGCTTCGAGCTGGGGCTGCACATGAACATCGTCCAGCTCCCGGGGATGGGCGGGATCTTCCGTATCGCGCCCCCGCTGACCGCGAGCGACGACGAGATCGCCCGCGGCGTGGCCGTCCTCGACCAGGCACTCACCGACGCCGCCGGAGCACTGTAAACCCGAAGGCCCCGGTGTCCTGGGGGTACCGGGACACCGGGGCCGGGTGCGTGCGCGGGTGGGGGTGCGGGAGGGTCAGACTCCGGCCGTCTCCGGCTCGCGGGCGGGCTGCGCGGGTGCGGCGGTGTCGCCGAGTTCCCGGTGCAGCTTCTCGCCCTCGACGTCGACGTTCGGCAGGACGCGGTCCAGCCACCTGGGCAGCCACCACGCCTTGGTGCCGAGCAGGGCGAGCACCGCGGGCACGATGGCCATGCGCACCACGAAGGCGTCGAAGAGCACCGCGATCGCCAGGCCGAAGCCCATCATCTTGATCATGGCGTCGTTCTCCAGGATGAAGCCGGAGAAGACGCTGATCATGATGATCGCGGCGGCCGCGACCACCCGGCCGCCGTGGGTGAAGCCGGTGGTGACGGACTCGGCGGCGGACTGTCCGTGGACGTACGCCTCCCGCATGCGGGTGACGAGGAAGACCTCGTAGTCCATGGCGAGGCCGAAGACCACGCCGATCATGAAGATCGGCATCATCGACATGATCGGGCCCGGCTGGTCCACGCCGAACACGTCGGCGAGCCAGCCCCACTGGAAGACCGCGACCACCGCGCCGAGCGCCGCGGCCACCGAGAGCAGGAAGCCCAGGGCCGCCTTCAGCGGGACGAGGACCGAGCGGAACACCAGCATCAGGAGCAGGAAGGCGAGTCCGACGATTAGCGCCAGGTAGGGGATGAGCGCGTCGTCCAGGGTCTGCGAGAAGTCGATCGTCATCGCGGTCGCGCCGGTGACCAGCATGGTCGCGCCGGTGTCGGCCCTGATGTCGCCGGACAGCGAGCGGATGTCGTGCACCAGCGACTCGGTGGCGACGTCGCTCGGGCCGGTCTTGGGCATCACGGTGAGGACGGCGGTGTCGCCCTCCTCGTTGAAGTTGGCCGGGGTGACGGCCGCGGCCTCGCCCAGTCCGGTGATCTTCTCGCCCACGGTGTCCGCGGCGGCCTTCGGGTCGTCCGCGCCGCGTGCGTCGATGGTGACCATCAGCGGGCCGTTGAACCCGGCCCCGAAGGACTCGGACAGCATGTCGTAGGCCTTGCGCTGGGTGGTGTCGGGGGCCGAGCTGCCCTCGTCGGGCAGGCCCAGCTCCATGCCGGCGGCCGGTACGGCGATCACGCCGAGGCCGAGGACCGCGGTCAGCAGGACGGTGACCGGGCGCCGCTGTACGAAGCGGGCCCACCGGGTGCCGAGCTTCGGCTTGCCGGAGGCTGCCCGCGCCCCGGCGGGAGCCTTGCGGTCCTTGCGGCTGAGCGCCTTCTTGCCGGCGAAGCCGAGCAGCGCCGGGGTGAGGGTGAGGGCGATCAGCACGGCGATGCCGACGGTGCCCGCGGCGGCCAGGCCCATCTTGGTGAGGATCGGGATGTTGACGATCGCCAGACCGGCCAGGGCCACGACGACGGTCAGTCCGGCGAAGACGACCGCGGAGCCGGCGGTGCCGACCGCTCGTCCGGCCGCCTCCTCCGGGGCGCGGCCCTCGGCTATCTCGGCCCGGTAGCGCGAGACGATGAACAGGGCGTAGTCGATGGCGACCGCGAGGCCGATCATCATGGCGAGGGTGGAGGTCGTGGCGGACAGCTCCAGGGTGCTGCCGAGCGCCCCGATGGCGGAGATGCCGATGCCGACGCCGATGATCGCCGAGAGCAGCGGCATGCCCGCCGCGACCAGTGAGCCGAAGGTCAGCAGGAGCACGATCGCGGCGACGCCGATGCCGATCAGCTCGGCGGTGCCGCCCATCTCCTGCTCGGCCACGACCGCGTCGCCGCCGGTCTCGACCGTGTACCCGCCCTGGCGCGCGCCGTCGGTGGCGGCCGTGAGCGAGTCGCGGGCCTCGTCGGTCAGCTCCATCGCGTTGACCTTGTAGGTCACGGAGGCGTAGGCGGTAGTGCCGTCCTTGCTGACGGCGTTCGCCTCGAACGGGTCGTCCACCGACGAGACCTGCGGACCCGCCTCGAGGTCGGCGACCAGGTCCTTCACCCGGTCCTTGCCGGCCGCGTCGGATATCTTCGCGCCCTCGGGGGCACGGATCACGACGCGGGCCGTGGCACCCTCGGCACTGGCGGCCGGGAACTGCTCGTCGAGCAGGTCGAACGCCTTCTGGGACTCGGTGCCCGGCATGGAGAAGGAGTCTTCGGGCGGGGCCGGCGCGGCGGACGAGGCGACGCCGGCGCCCACGAGTATGGCCACCCACAACAGGGCGACCAGGCCGCGGCGCCGGAACGCCCTCCGGCCGAGTCGATAGAGAAACGTAGCCACCTTTTGGACCAATCCGTCGGGTTACGGGCAGGACGAAGACCCGGCACATGGGGGGAAGGCGGAGGCGCTGACCGGGGTACACATCCATGCTCGCCCGGGGTTCTCGGCGTTTGATCCGACCCTGGGTCTGGACTGGCGTACTGCGTCGGGTGTAGTGGGGTCCCGCGTTCCTCTCCCCTCGGTGTAGATCACGAAGGTGGGTGTACTCCGCATTTCGTTGCCGCGGGCGCCGACTCCGCTCAGCCGGTGACGGGCGTGGCGTTGCCGCCCGCCCCGCAGCGCAGGGTCCAGGGCGTGGCGGCTCGGGTGCCGCTCTCGTGGATGCGGACGTCGGCCCGCTCGGCGGGGCGGCCCCCCGGGACGTCGGCGTGGGCCGCGGTGCCGACCAGCTGGCTGACCGCGGTCACGTCGAGGTCGCCGGCGCTGACCCGGAGGGGGACGACGACGTCGACGGCGCCCTCGCTCGTGGTCGCGGTCAGCCGTCCGGCCGCTCTCGACTCGACGTGGGTGGTCAGGCCGCGCTCGCGCTCGGCCGGGGTGGGGCCGTCCAGGAGCAGGTCGAGGGCCTGCTGGGGGGCGAGGGGGGCGTCCGTCCGCCGGGTGACGGGGCGGGTGCCGTAGGGGCCGGCGAAGTACAGGCGCACGGTGCCGGCCCCGTCGCCGGGCCGCTGCATGCCGGAGGCGGGCTCCCCGGCCTGCACCGGGCCGGTGGTCCCGATGCCGCAGCCGGCGGTACCGGCGGCGAGCAGCACGGCGAGGGCGAGGGCGGCCCGATTCGGACGCGGGAAGTGGCGGGATGTCATGTCGTTCCCGGGGAGGAGGCGGCCCGCGGCAGGGTGAGGGTGAGGACGGCACCGCCGCCGGGGTGGTTGGCCGCGGTGAGGGTGCCGCCGTGCAGGGCCGCGTTCTCGTGGGCGATGGCGAGTCCGAGGCCGCTGCCGCCGGAGCGGGGGCGTGCCGCGTCGGCCTTGTGGAAACGGTCGAAGACGTACGGGAGCGCGTCGTCCGGGATGCCGGGCCCCCGGTCGGTGACGGTGACCCGGACCCGGCCCTCGCACGCGCGGACCGCCACCGTCACGGGCGGGCGTCCGTGGTGCAGCGCGTTGGCGACCAGGTTGCCGTGTCGGTGGCGCTCGCCGTGCTCTCCAAGGTCCTGGTGGAGGACCCGGTCCGGTTCCGGGCCCGCTGGGCGAGGGGCCGCACCGGGGCGCTCGCCCTCGTCGCCGCCCTCGCCGCGCTGGCCGCGCTGTGGGCGGCCGTCCCCCAGCCGCGAACCGGGGAGGGCTCGGTCGACGTCACACGTCTCGGGTCGGGCGGCGGTTGACCTTCACCTTGGGGCAGGCCGCAGCATCGGTGTCGCCGGGCGACGCGTCCGGTACGAGGAGGAGTGGGCACGTGGACGTGGAGTTGCTGACCATAGGGGCGTTCGCGAAGGCGGCCCGGCTGTCGCCGAAGGCGCTGCGGCTCTACGACGAGCTGGGCCTGCTGCCGCCCGCCCGCGTCGACCCGGTCACCGGCTACCGCCGCTACGCCCCGCAACAGGTGGAACGGGCCCGGCTCGTGGCCTGGCTGCGCCGCCTGGGGATGCCGTTGGCCCGCATCCGGCACGTGTGCTCGCTGGACGCGGGAACGGCGGCCGGGGAGGTCCGTGCCTTCTGGGCACGGGCCGAGGCCGAGACCGCCGCCCGACGGGACCTGGCCGCCTTCCTCGTCGACCACCTGACCCGGAAGGACCCCGCCATGTCTCCCACCACTCCTGCCCTGGGCATGCGCTACGCCGCCGCCTCCGACACCGGCCTGGTCCGCGAGAGCAACCAGGACACCGCCTACGCCGGTTCCCGCCTGCTGGCCGTCGCCGACGGCTTCGGCGACGGGGGTGCTCCGGCGAGCGCCGCCGCCGTCGAGTCGCTGCGGCGGCTGGAGAGCGGCGGTGTCCCGGCGGACGGCCTCCTCAACGTCCTCGCGGACGCGGTGGAGGAGGCCGAGCGGGCCGTGCACGACGCCGTGGGATCCGGTTCCGCGCCGCCGCACGCCGGTACGACCCTCACCGCGATGCTCTGGACGGGGTCGCAGCTGGGCCTCGTCCACATCGGCGACTCGCGCGTGTATCTGCTGCGCGACGGGGAGCTGTTCCAGATCACGCACGACCACACCGTGGTGCAGTCGATGGTCGACGAGGGCCGCATCACGCCGGAGGAGGCCGCGTCCCACCCCCAGCGGTCGCTGCTGGTGCGGGCCCTGGGCCGGGGCGCCGACGCCACCGCGGAGATGCGCCTGCAGGACGCCCGGCCCGGGGACCGCTACCTGCTCTGCTCCGACGGCCTGTCGACGGTGGTGCCGGGCGACGAGATCCGCCGTGTGCTGGCCGCCCCGGGCGAGCCCGGGGCGGCGGTCCGGGAACTGGTGGCCCTCGCCAACGGGTCCGGCGGTCCCGACAACGTCAGCTGCGTCGTCGCCGACGTCGTGCCCGGGGCGTGACGCCGCCGGGCGCCGAGCCCCACGCGGGGGGGCGGCTGCTCAGGGCGGTGCCGCCCCGACCGTGACACGGTCGCTCCCGCCGTCGGAGAGGAAGGACGCGAGGGCCTGCCCCTCCTCGGCGACCTCGGCACGCTCCGGCCGGGTGAGCCGGCGCAGCGGGGTGACGGTCACCGTGCCGTCCTCGACGGTCCAGGTCGCCGAGACCCTCCCGTCGACGAGGACGAAGCGGGCGCCGGTGACCGACAGACCGCGGTGCGGGTCGTCGATGATCCGGCCGCGGTCCTGGTAGCCGAGGACCGCGTTGTCGAAGGCGGGCAGGAACCGCACCGGTGCCGGGGTGCCGGGGTCGGGCCGCGGGGCGCCGGGCAGGTCCAGCAGTTCCCGGCCCCGCTCGTCGCGGAAGGAAACCAGTTCCCCGCGCACCGCCGCGACCGCGGCCGGCAGCCCCGCGAGCCCGCACCAGGCACGCAGGTCCGCCGAGGCGGCCGGCCCGAACGCGGCCAGGTAGCGCCGTACCAGTTCCTCCCCGACCGGATCGGTGCCCGGCGGGGCGGGCGGGTCCACCTCGCGGCCCAGCCAGTCGGCCACCGGGGCGTTGCGCACCCCGGCCCTGGTGCGCCACAGCCCGCGCGGCGGCAACTGCACCGTCGGGATCAGCGCGGCGACCAGCAGCTCCCCAGCGGCCGCGGTCCCGCGTCCGGCCACCGCGCTGCCACGGCGCGGGCGAGGTCGCCCATCGAGCGGGGCTCGCCGTCGGCCAGTACCGCGCGGCCCGCCGCCGCGAGCTCGTCGAGGTCGACCCCGGCGAGCTCGCGGCGGTAGGTGCCGAGGACGCGTCCGCGCAGCATGGCGTCGTGGCGCGACCGCCAGGCCAGTACGTCCTCGGCGGTGACGAGATGGACGGTGCGGCGCATCAGGTGGGTCCGCACCACCCGACGCCCGGTCAGCAGGTCGTCGAGCGCCCGTGGGGCGAAGTCGCGCAGCCGCGACCACAGCCCGACGAACGGTTCCTGCGGCTCCTGTGCCTGCATGCCGCCGAGGTGCGCGACGGCGCCGAGCACCGGGCGGTCCGCGCGGTCGAGCAGCAACTGCCGGGCGAGGGCCGCCCGGTTCAGCGACCGGGCGTCGAGCACGCTCACGCGTTGTACTCGCTCACGACGTCCAGGACCCAGGTGACGCCGAACCGGTCCCGCAGCATGCCGTACAGGGGCGCCCACTGGGCGGCCCCGAGCGGCCGCAGGACGGTCGCGTCCTCGGCCAGCCTCTCCCAGTACGCGGTGATCTCCTCGGTGGTCTCGCCGCGGACCGAGACGAAGAACGCGTTCTCGCCCTGGTGGTAGGGCAGGTCGGACGGCACGTCGTAGGCCATCACGGCCAGGCCGTCGGCGGTGGACACCTGGCCGAACATCACCTGGTCGGCCGCGGCGGGATCCTGGACGTCGCCGGCGTCCTTGTACGTCACCAGGGTCAGGTCCCCGCCGAACGCGGCCCGGTAGAAGGTGAGGGCTTCGCGGGCGTCGCCACGGAAGTTGAGGTGGGTCACGGCTTTGGCGGTCACGACGGGCTCCTTGCCAGCACGGGGGACGGGCCGCGGTGCGGTCCGTCGCGGGGCCGGTCCGGCCCCGCGGTGCCCACTCTGCTTCAGGTAGCGGTCAGGTTGTGGCCGCTATGTGCGGCAGCATGGTGGCCATGCAGAAGACCTCGGCCCGGCTGCTGTCCCTGCTCTCGCTGCTCCAGGCCCGCCGGGACTGGCCCGGCGCGGTGCTGGCCGAGCGGCTGGACGTCAGCGCGCGCACGCTGCGCCGCGACGTCGACCGGCTCCGGGAGCTGGGCTACCCCGTCCGGGCGGTGAAGGGCCCCGACGGCGGCTACCGCCTGGACGCCGGGACGCGGTTGCCCCCGCTGCTCTTCGACGACGAGCAGGCGGTCGCCCTCGCGGTCGCGCTGCGGACCGCCGCGGCCACCGGCGCCGGGATCGAGGACGGGGCCGAGCGCGCCCTGGCCACGCTGCGCCAGGTCATGCCCGCCCGGCTGCGGCACCGGATCGACGCCCTCGAGGTCACCTCCGTCGCACGGTCCGCGCCCCGGCCGCAGCCCCAGGCGGACACCGGCGTCCTGATGGCACTCAGCGCCGCCGTCCAGGCACGCGAGGTGCTGCGCTTCGACCATGCCCCGGCCCGCGCCGCGGCCACCGCAGCCGGGGAGGCGCCGCCCCCGCGCCGGGTGGAGCCGCACCATCTCGTCATCCGGGGCGGGCGCTGGTACCTGGTCGCCTGGGACCTGGACCGCGAGGACTGGCGGGTCTTCCGCGCCGACCGGATCACCCCGCGCACGCCCACCGGCCCGCGCTTCACGCCCCGGGACCTGCCCGGCGGGGACGTGGCCGCCTTCCTGACCGGCAGGTTCCGCGGCTCGGACGGCTCCCCGGACTGGCCCTGCCGCGGCACGGCCGTACTCCGCCTGCCCGCTTCCGCGGTGTCCCCGCACGCCGCCGACGGGACGGTCGAGGAGCTGGGTCCCGACCGCTGCCGGCTCACCATGGGCGCCTGGTCGTGGCCCTCGCTCGCGGCCGCCTTCTGCCTCTACGACGCCGACCTCGAGGTGGTCGGCCCGCCCGCGCTCGAGGAGGCGTTCGCCGGGCTGGCCGACCGCTGTGCCAGGGCCGTCGCGAAGCGGCCCCGGCCACGGTGAGCGCCGGGCCCCGGGTCACACCCGCTGGGCCCGCTCCAGGCTCGCGGTCTCGGTGGCCGGGCCGCCGCCCGCCACGACGCGCGACCGGGTGTGCAGCCGCAGGGAGACGGCGACGAAGGCGATCGCGACCAGGGTCATCGCCCCGCCCGCCCAGGCGGTGGCCTCGTAGCCGAGGTCCGCGTCGATCACCGTGCCGCCGAGCCAGGGCCCGCCGGTGTTGCCCAGGTTGAACGCGGCGGTCGTCGTCGCGCCCGCGAGGGTGGGCGCGGCACCGGCGACGTTGAACATGCGCGCGTTGAGCGCCGGCGCCGTGTAGAACGCGGAGACGCCGAGCAGCAGCGACAGGACGATCACGACGGCGGGGCTGGTGGCGAACAGCGCGAGGGCGGCCAGCAGCACCGTCGAGGCGGTGATGCCGGAGAGCAGTACGCCGAACAGGTGGGCGTCGGCGACCCGGCCGCCGATCGTCGTGCCGATGAGCGCGCCGACGCCGAACAGCGCCAGCACGGTCGGCACCCATCCGTCCGCCAGTCCGGCGACGTCGGTGAGCAGCGGGGCGAGGTAGGAGAAGGCGCAGAAGACGCCGCCGGCGGCGAGCGCGGTCACGACGATGGACAGCCAGACCTGGCGGTCCCGGTAGATCGCCAGCTCGCCCCGCAGCCGGGGCCGCCGCTCGGGCAGCGGGATGCGGGGGATCAGGGTCACCACGCCGACGAGCGCGACGGCGGACGCGCCGCCCACGGCCCAGAACGCGGACCGCCAGCCCAGGTGCTCGCCGAGGAAGGCGCCCGCGGGGACGCCGAGGACGTTGGCGATGGACAGTCCGCCGATCATCACGGCCATCGCGCGGGCCCGCGCGGTCACCGGCACCATCGCGATGGCCACGGCCGCGCCCACCGCCCAGAAGCCTGCGCAGGCGAGCGCGCTGACGACCCGCGAGACGAACAGGACCTCGTAGCTCGTCGCGAGCGCGCCCGCGACCTGGCCGACGCCGAACACCGAGATCAGCGCGACCAGCGTGGTCTTGCGGGGCAGGCGCAGGGTCGCCACGGCCAGCAGCGGCGCGCCGACCACCATGCCGATCGCGAACGCCGATATCAGCAGCCCGGCTCGCGGGATCGACACGTCCATGTCGTCGGCGATGGGCGGCAGCAGTCCGGAGAGCATGAACTCGCTGGTGCCGAGGGCGAAGACGGACAGGCCGAGGATGTAGACGGCGAGCGGCATGCGTCCGGCCGTGGGCCGTGGGGAAGAGTCGGGCATGACAGGTGTCAACGGGGCCCCGCTTCCCGCCATTCCCGCGGCGGGGCCCGTCTCACGATGCGGCTACGGTGTCACGCGCTCCAGCCGGACGACGATGCCCTTGGAGGTGGGCTGGTTGCTGATGTCGGCGACGCTGTCCAGCGGGACCAGGACCTGGGTCTCCGGGTAGTACGCGGCGGCGGACCCGCGGGCGGTGGGGTACGGGACCACCTCGAAGCCCTCGGCGCGGCGCTCGGTGTCGTCGTGCCAGACGCCGACGACGTCGACACGGTCCCCCGCGGTCAGGGACAGGGCGCTCAGGTCGTCCGGGTTGACCATGACCACCCGGCGGCTGCCGTGGATGCCCCGGTAGCGGTCGTTCAGGGTGTAGGGGATGGTGTTCCACTGGTCGTGCGAGCGCAGGGTCTGGAGCAGCAGGTGGCCCTCCGGCACGTCGGGTGTGCGCCAGGTGTTGCGGGTGAACACGGCCTTGCCGGTGGCGGTGCGGTAGACGCCCTCGTTGACGGGGTTGGGCAGCCGGATGCCGCCGGGGCGGGCCACGCGCCGGTTGAAGTCGTACAGGCCCGGCACGATCCGGGAGATCCGGTCGCGGATCGTGCCGTAGTCGGCCTCGAACTCCTCCCAGCGCACGTTCCCGGGGCCCGCGCCGAGGGTGCGGCGGGCGAGCCGGCACAGGATGGCGACCTCGCTGAGCAGCAGGGGTGAGGCCGGCTTGAGGCGTCCCCGGGAGGTGTGCACCTCGCTCATGGAGTTCTCCACCGTGACGAACTGCTCGCCGCCCGCCTGCTGGTCGCGTTCGGTGCGGCCGAGGGTGGGCAGGATCAGCGCGGTCCGCCCGCAGACGGTGTGGGATCCGTTGAGCTTGGTGGAGACGTGGGCGGTGAGGCGGCAGCTCCGCATGGCCTCCTCGGTGACCGCGCTGTCGGGGGCGGCCCGGACGAAGTTGCCCGCGACGCCGAGGAAGAACTTGATCCGGCCCTCCCGCATCGCCTTGATCGAGTCGACCGAGTCGAGGCCGTGGGCGCGCGGCGGGTCGAAGCCGAACTCGTCGCGCAGGGCGTCCAGGAAGGAGTCCGGCATCTGCTCCCAGATGCCCATCGTGCGGTCGCCCTGGACGTTGCTGTGGCCGCGCACGGGGCAGGCGCCGGCTCCGGCCCGGCCGAGGTTGCCGCGCAGCAGCAGGAAGTTGACGATCTCCCGGATGGTGGGCACGCCGTGTTTGTGCTGGGTGATGCCCATCGCCCAGCAGACGATGACCCGCTTGCTGCGCAGTACCTCGTCGCGGACCCGCTCGATCTCCTCGCGGGTCAGACCGGTGGTGGCGACCACGTCGTCCCAGGAGGCCTGCCGGGCGTGCTCGGCGAACTCCTCGAAGCCGCTGGTGCTGTCGTGGATGAACGCGTGGTCCAGCACCGTGCCGGGGCGGGCGTCCTCGGCCTCGAGCAGCAGCCGGTTCAGTGCCTGGAACAGGGCGAGGTCGCCGCCGGGCCGGATGTGCAGGAACCGGTCGGCGATCCGGACGCCCTGGCCGATCACCCCGCCGGCCTTCTGCGGGTTCCTGAACCGCAGCAGCCCCGCCTCCGGGAGCGGGTTGACGGCGACGATGCGGGCGCCGTTGCGCTTGGCCTGCTCCAGCGCGGACAGCTGCCGCGGGTGGTTGGTGCCGGGGTTCTGTCCCACCAGGAAGATGAGGTCGGCGTGGTGGAGGTCGTCGAGGCTGACGGTGCCCTTGCCGGTGCCCAGGGTCTCGTGCAGGGCGAAGCCGCTCGACTCGTGGCACATGTTGCTGCAGTCGGGCAGGTTGTTGGTGCCGTAGGCGCGGGCGAAGAGCTGCAGCACGAAGGCGGCTTCGTTGCTGACCCGGCCCGAGGTGTAGAAGACCGCCTCGTCGGGGCTGTCGAGCGCCTTCAGTTCCCCGGCGAGCAGGTCGAGGGCGTCGCGCCAGCTGATCGGCTCGTAGTGGTCGGAGTCGGGCCGCTTCACCATCGGCTCGGTCAGCCGCCCCTGCTGGTTCAGCCACAGGTCGGAGCGCCGGGCCAGGTGGGAGACGGAGTGCTCGCGGAAGAAGTCTGCGGTGATCCGCCGCGTCGTCGCCTCGTCGTTGATGTGCTTGGCGCCGTTCTCGCAGTACTCGTTGCGGTGCCGGTGGCCGGGTGCGGGGTCCGCCCAGGCGCAGCCCGGGCAGTCGATCCCGTCGACCTGGTTCATGGTCAGCAGGTCCACCGCGGTTTCCTTCGGGGACGTCTGCGCCAGGGAGTACTCCAGTGCGTGCACCACGGCGGGCACGCCCGCGGCCCAGGTCTTGGGCGGGGTGACGGTCAGGTCGTCCCGGGGTTCGTCCCTGGGCGGCTTCTTCATCGGGGGATCGCCTCTCGTTCGCTGTCTTCCGGGTACGGGGCCCCGGTAGGGGGGCGGGGCCTCTCAGCCCACGGGCCAGACGGCCACCCGGCTGCGCGGCGGCTCCGGCTCCTCCGGCCGCACCTGGCCGTCCCGGATGGTCCCCCGCCAGGCGCCGCTCGCCTCCCCGTGTCCTTCGACGTACGCCTTGAAGTGCGCCAGTTCGCGCCGCACGACGCGGCCGGCCGCCCCGGGGACCAGGGCGAGCAGGCCCGTCAGTCCGCGCGGCTCGGCCGACATCCGCACGGTCACCGAGGTGCGCTCCCCTTCGCTCGGCCGGAAGGTCACCTCGCCCCGGTGGCCGTGGCGTTGCCCGAGGCTGCGCCAGGTCAGGTGCGAGTCGGGCACCTGGTCCACGATCTCGGTCGCGAACTCCCGGCGGAGGGGGCCGAGTCCGACGACCCACAGGGTCACGGCGGGCCTGACCTGTTCGACGCGCTTGACGGTGGTCATGAACCGCGGGAAGCACTCGAACTGGGTCCACTGGTCGTACGCGGTGCGCACCGGTACGGCGATCTCGATCGTTTCCTCGACGGTGCTCATGTGCCGCTCGCCTCCGCGGATCGTGCGGTGCCGGACTTGTCGACCGTGCAGTGCAGGGAGTCGTCGACCACGTCGGCGACGATGGTGTCGCCGGGGTCGGCCTCGCCGCCGAGGAGCAGGTCGGCGACGCGGTTGTCGAGTTCGGCCTGGATGGTGCGCCGGAGCGGTCGGGCGCCGAACTCCGGCTGGTGGCCGTGGGCGATCAGCAGCTTCTTGGCCGCCTCGGTGACCTTCAGCGTCATGCCCTGGGCGTGCACCCGCCGTTCGCTCTGGGCCAGCAGGTGGTCCACGATCCGCGAGAGGTCGTCCTGGGTGAGGCCGTGGAAGACGATGATCTCGTCGATGCGGTTGAGGAACTCCGGCAGGAACCGGCCCCGCAGCTCCTGCATGAGTTCGTCCTTCAGGTCGGACACGTCGCCCTTGTGGTCGAGGATGCGGTGGGCGCCGATGTTGGACGTCATGATGACCACGCAGTGCCGGAAGTCGACGGTGCGGCCCTGTCCGTCGGTGAGGCGGCCGTCGTCGAGGATCTGCAGCAGCGTGTTGAAGACGTCGGGGTGGGCCTTCTCCACCTCGTCGAACAGGACCACGCTGTAGGGCTGCCTGCGGACCTTCTCGGTGAGCTGGCCGGCCTCCTCGTAGCCGACGTAGCCCGGGGGCGCGCCGACGAGCCGGGCGACCGTGTGCTTCTCCTGGAACTCGCTCATGTCGAAGCGGACCATGCGGTTCTCCTCGCCGAACAGCAGCTCGGCGAGGGTCTTGGCCAGCTCGGTCTTGCCGACGCCGGTGGGGCCGAGGAAGAGGAAGGAGCCCACGGGCCGGTCGGGGTCGCCCATGCCGGCCCGGTTGCGGCGCACGGCCCGCGAGACGGCGGTGACCGCCTCGTCCTGGCCGACGATCCGGGCGTGCATCTCCTCCTCCAGCCTCAGCAGCCGTTCCTTCTCCCCGGCCGTCAGCTGGGAGACCGGGATGCCGGTGCGGCGGGAGATCACGTCCGCGATGTCGTCGGCGGTGACGGAGACGACGCCCTCGCGGCGTTCCTGGATGCCCGCGAGTTCGCCCTCCGCCTCGGCGATCTCCTGCTTCAGCTCGCCCGCCCGGCCGTAGTCCTCGGCGGCGACGGCCTGCTCCTGCTCCCGGCGCAGCTTCGCGATGCGGTCCTCGCGGCTGACGACCTCCGTGGAACGGCTCGCGCTGCGCAGCCGTACCCGGGCGCCCGCCTGGTCCATGACGTCGATCGCCTTGTCGGGCAGGAAGCGGTCGCTGATATAGCGGTCGGACAGTTCCGCCGCCGCGGTCAGCGCTCCGTCGGCGAAGCGGACCTGGTGGTGCGCCTCGTAGGCGTCGCGCAGGCCTTCGAGGATCTGCACCGTCTCCTCGACCGAGGGCTCGGGGACCATCACGGGCTGGAAGCGGCGTTCGAGGGCGGCGTCCTTCTCGACGTACTTGCGGTACTCGTCGATGGTCGTGGCGCCCACCACGTGCAGTTCGCCGCGTGCGAGGGCCGGCTTGAGCATGTTGCCGGCGTCCATGGAGCCCTCGCCGGTGGCCCCGGCGCCGACGACGGTGTGCAGTTCGTCGATGAACAGGATGATGTCGCCGCGAGCCTGCTGGACGTCCTCGATGACCTTCTTGAGCCGCTCCTCGAACTGTCCCCGGTACTGCGCGCCCGCCACCATGGCGGACAGGTCGAGGGCGACCACCCTCTTGTCCTTCAGGGTGTTCGGAACCTCACCGGCCACGATGCGCTGGGCGAGTCCCTCCACGATGGCGGTCTTGCCGACGCCGGGCTCGCCGATCAGCACCGGGTTGTTCTTGGAGCGCCGGGAGAGGATCTCGACGGTCTGCTCGATCTCCTCGGCGCGGCCGACGACGGGGTCGAGTTTCCCGGCCTTCGCCTCGTCGGTCAGGTCCCGTCCGTACTCGTCCAGCGTGGTGGCCGGTTTCCCGCCGTCGTCGCCCGGGGTCCCGCCGCCCGAACGGGCGGCCTGTTCGGTGAGCCCCTCCAGCTTGTCGATGTCCTGCCCCTCCGCGCCCAGCAGCCGGGCCGCTCCCGTGTCGCCGTCCGCCAGCAGGGCGCCCAGGATGTGCTCGGGACCGATGTAGGAGACGCCGGAGGCCCGGGAGCGGGCGTAGGCGGTGGCGAGGGTGCGCTTGGCGGCCGGGGTGAGGCCCGGTTCGGCGGACGGCTCGCCCGCCTCGCGGGGCAGGACCTCGGCGATCCGGTACGCGAGGGCGTCGGGGTCGGCGCCCGCCCGGGCGAGCAGTCCCCGCGCGGGCTCGACCTTCGTGGCCGCCCACAACAGGTGCTCCGTGTCCAGGTCGGACGTCCCGTCCTCCAGCGCCCGCCGTGCCGCCAGGTTGAGGAGCTCCTGCGAGGACTCGGTCAGCAGCCGTCCGATCGGCACCCGCTGCACCGCCGGGGGCGAGGAGGCGGGCGACGTTCCGAAGAACCGGTTGAACAGCTCACTGAACGGATCGGACGCACCGAATCCGAACGACGACATCGACATGACAGCTCCTGGGGCGGTGGCGAGTCGATTCCACCGAAACCCCATGTCGGCGGCTCCGCAAGCGGAGCGGCCGCCGCTCGGCGGCGCGGACCCGTTGTCAGTGGTGGGCGGCATGATCTGGGCCATGACTACTCCTGCAGCTGTGATCGTCGACGCCACCGCCTACGCCCAGGCGGTCGAGGACGCCGCGCGCGCGGCCGCCGCCTACTACGCGGGCGGTTCCTCCCCGCTGGACGACGACGCCTACGACCGGCTGGCGAGAGGGATCGCCGCGTGGGAGGCCGAGCACCCGGGCGAGGTGCTGCCCGACTCCCCCACCGGCAAGGTCGCCGGCGGCGCGGCCGAGGGGGACGTGCCGCACACGGTGCCGATGCTGAGCCTGGACAACGTGTTCTCGCCGGAGGAGTTCACCGCCTGGACGGCGTCCCTGGCCCGGCGCGTCGACCGCGAGGTCACGCGGTTCAGCGTGGGCCCCAAGCTGGACGGCCTCGCGGTCGCCGCCCGCTACCGGGAGGGCCGCCTCACCCGGCTGATCACCCGGGGCGACGGCACGGCCGGTGAGGACGTCTCGCACGCGATCGGCACCGTGGAGGGGCTGCCCGAGACGCTGGCGGAGCCCGTCACCGTCGAGGTGCGGGGCGAGATCCTGATGACGACGGCCCAGTTCGAGCACGCCAACGAGGTGCGCATCCGGCACGGCGGGCAGCCCTTCGCCAACCCGCGCAACGCGGCCGCGGGCACCCTGCGCGCGAAGGAGCGCGCCTACACGGTGCCGATGACGTTCTTCGGGTACGGCCTGCTGGCCCTGCCCGACACCGACCCGGCACTCGCGGGGCGGCTGGCGGAGCTGCCGTACAGCGAGCTGATGGAGGCGGCGGCCGGGCTCGGCGTGCACACCAGCACCGGTACCGCGGTGCCGGACGTGGTCGTCGAGACGCCCGAGCAGGTGGTGGCCCGGGTCCAGGAGATCGCCGCGCTCCGTGCCGAGCTGCCGTTCGGCATCGACGGGATCGTCGTCAAGGCGGACCTCGCCGCGGACCAGCGGGCCGCCGGGTCGGGCTCGCGGGCGCCGCGGTGGGCGATCGCGTACAAGCTCCCGGCCGTGGAGAAGATCACCCGGCTGCTGGAGGTGGAGTGGAACGTCGGCCGTACCGGCATCATCGCGCCGCGCGGCGTCCTGGAACCGGTGGTCATCGAGGGCTCCACGATCACCTACGCCACGCTGCACAACCCGGCCGACATCACCCGTCGTGGTCTGCGGCTGGGCGACCACGTCATGGTGCACCGCGCCGGTGACGTCATTCCGCGCATCGAGGCGCCGGTCGCACATCTGCGGACGGGCGGGGAACAGCCCATCGTCTTCCCGGAGGCGTGTCCGCGCTGCGGCTCGGACATCGACACGAGCGAGGAGCGCTGGCGGTGCGCGCAGGGCCGCAACTGCCACCTGGTCGCCTCCCTCGCCTACGCCGCGGGGCGGGACCAGCTCGACATCGAGGGGCTCGGCACCACCCGGGTCGTCCAGCTCGTCGAGGCGGGGCTCGTCGCCGACCTGGCCGACCTGTTCCTGCTCCGGCGCGAGCAGTTGCTCGCCCTGGAGCGGATGGGCGAGACCAGCACCGACAACCTGCTCGCCGCGCTGGCCCGGGCCAAGGAGCAGCCGCTGTCCCGGGTGCTGTGCGCGCTGGGCGTCCGGGGCACCGGCCGGTCCATGTCCCGGCGCATCGCCCGGTACTTCGCCACCATGGACCACATACGCGCCGCCGACGCCGGGGCCATGCAGCGGGTCGACGGCATCGGGGTGGAGAAGGCCCCCTCGGTCGTCGCGGAGATCGCCGAACTCGCCCCGCTCATCGACAAGCTCGCCGCGGCCGGTGTCAACATGACCGAGCCCGGCGCGACCCCGCCCCCGCCCGCCGACCCGGACGGCGCGGACGGGGCGACGGCCGAGGCACCGGAGGCCGGCGGGCCGCTGGCGGGCATGAAGGTGGTCGTCACCGGCGCGATGACCGGACACCTGCAACGGCTCAGCCGCAACGAGATGAACGAACTCATCGAGCGGGCCGGCGGACGCGCCTCCTCCAGCGTCTCCAAGAACACGACGCTCGTCGTCGCGGGCGAGGGGGCGGGTTCGAAGCGGGCCAAGGCGGAGCAGCTCGGCGTCCGGCTGGCCACCCCCGAGGAGTTCGCCGTGCTCGTCGCCGACCTGCTGGGCTGAGCACGGGCGCACCTGCACGGAGGGGTTGGCGAGGGGCGCTGGCGGGGGTGTTGGTGACACCCCCGGGCCGGGGGCCGGCCCCACTGATCTTCCTTCCCGGCCCTGAGAGGGTCGTCGGTGAACGGACACCGTCCGCCCGCCGCAGTCGGGCGGCCACGAACAGGGGGAAGACACATGCACCGCAAGCGCCTCGCCGCCGCGGTCCTGCTCGCCGCCGCGCTCACCGGGGTGTTCGCGCCCGCGGCGGCGGCCCACCCGGGCCGTCCCGGCCACCCCGACGCCGTGCAGCGCCAACTGGACCTGCTCACCGCACGCGACGGCGTGCCCGGCGCGCTCGCGTACGACGGCAGGACGACCCGCACCTCCGGCGTCGCCGACCTGGACTCGGGCCGGCCGATGACCGACGAGCGGGGCCGGTTCCGGCTCGCCAGCGACACCAAGGCGTTCACCGCGACCGCGGTGCTGCGGCTGGTGGCGGACGGCCGCCTGGGCCTCGGCGACCGCGCGGGCTCCTACGTGCCGCAGCTCGCCGACAGCCCCATCACCGTACGGCAGTTGCTGAAGCAGACCAGCGGGCTGCCGGAGTACTCGGCGCTGGTGGACTGGACCCGGCCGGGGACGCCCGAGGAGTACCTGGCCCTGGCACTGGACGCGGAGCCCGTCTTCGAGCCCGGTACCGACTGGGGCTACTCCAACACCAACTACCTGGTCCTCGGCATGGTGATCGACGAGGTGTCCGGGGTCGGCTTCCGCACGTACGTGGAGCGCACGATCCTGCGCCCGCTGCACCTGGACGACACCTACTGGCCCGCGCCCGGCGAGCTGGACCTGCGCGGCCCGCACGCCCGGAACTACGGCGTCCATCCGGCGCACCCGCAGGACGGCAGGGTGGACGTGACCGAGCTGCCCGGGTACGAGTTCGGCGCGTCCGGCGGCCTGGTGTCCACTCCCGTCGACCTGAACGCCTTCTGGGACGGTCTGTTCGGCGGCCGCCTGCTGCCGGGCTGGGCGGTGCGCCTGATGACGCGGGACACCACCGACATCGGCGGCCGCGACGTCTACCCGGCGGGCAGTCGCTACGGCTACGGCGTCGCCTCCATCCCGCTCAGTTGCGGCGGCGTCTACTGGGGCCACGGCGGCGACCTGCCCGGCGGTTCGGTGGGCGGTGGCCGGGCCACGGGCGGCCGGGGCACGGTGTCCGTCTACACCACGACCTGGGCGGCCCAGGGCGACAGCCTGCGTCATCTCCAGGGCGCCGTGGACGCGGCCCTGTGCGCCAAGGGGCGCTGAAAGGGAGCCCTTCCAGCCGGGGACCGTGGGGAGTGTACGTTCGTACGCCCCGACGGGTAGGCTCCCGCGCATGACTGTTGACGTACTGCGCCGGCCCGCCCTGGCCGATCGGCGGGCCCGGGTGGCCGTCGCCGTGCTGTTCTTCACCAACGGGGCCCTGTTCGCCAACCTGCTGCCGAGGTATCCGCAGATCAAGGCGGACCTCGGTATCGGGAACGCCGCCTACGGACTGGCCGTGGCGGCGTTCCCGGCCGGAGCCATCACGGCCGGGCTGGCGGCCGGGGTCCTGGTGCGCCGGTTCGGCTCGGCGCGGGTGGCGGTCGGCGGCACGCTGCTGACCGGCGTGGGCATCCTCGCCGCCGGACTCGCGGACTCGGTCGTGGTGTTCGCGGGAGCGCTGTTCCTGGCCGGGGCGATGGACGCCTTCACCGATGTCGCGCAGAACGCCCACGGCCTGCGGGTGCAGCGCCGTTACGGACGTTCCATCATCAACTCCTTCCACGCCATCTGGTCCATCGGCGCCGTCACCGGCGGCTCCATGGCCGCCGCCGCGATCGCGCTGGGCGTCTCGCGGGGCCCGCACCTGCTCTTCTCCGCCGCGGTGTTCGCGGTCGCGGCCTGCGTCGCCCTGCGCTACTGCCTGCCGGGCCCCGAGACCGAGGCGGAACCGGCCGCGGAGACGGGCGCCGAGGACCCCGCGCCGTCGCCGACCCGGGCGCCGGCGGCCGGCCTGCGCACCGGCTGGGTGCTGGCCGCCCTCGTGCTCATCGCCACGGCCGGCACCCTCGTCGAGGACGCGGGCATGTCCTGGGCCACCCTCTACCTCTCCGACTCGCTGCACGCCACGGCGGCGCTGGCCGCGTCCGGGTATGTCGCCCTGGTCGGCGCCCAGTTCGTCGGCCGGATCGTCGGCGACCGGCTCGTGGACCGCTTCGGCCAGCGCGCGGTGGCCCGCTCCGGCGCCCTGATCGCCGCGGTCGGCATGGGTCTGGCGCTGGCCGTGCCGACGGTGCCGGGCACGGTGCTCGGGTTCGCCGCGGCCGGATTCGGGGTGGCGACGCTGGTACCGGCGGCCATGCACGAGGCCGACGAACTGCCCGGCCTCAAGCCCGGATCGGGGCTGACCCTGGTCTCCTGGCTGATGCGGCTCGGCTTCCTGCTCTCGCCTCCGGTAGTGGGGCTGGTCGCCGACGCGACGAGTCTGCGGGTGGGCCTGCTGGTGGTGCCGCTCGCGGGGCTCCTCGTGCTGCTGTGCGCGGGAGTGCTCCGGCCCCGGCACCGCTGAGCCGTACCGCGCGGGCGACGCGCCCCATCGAGAGTGTACGTTCGTACGCTTTCGGGGGTAGGATCGGACGCATGCCGACGGACCACTTCGCGGGCGACTCCCGCACCAACCTCGAACGCATGCAGGCGGGCGACCTCTACATCGCCGACGACCCGGAGATCGCCCGCAGGCAGCAGCAGGCGGTGCGGCTGGCCGCCCGCTACCAGGCCGCCTACACGGAGGACGCGGAGGCGGCGCGACCGCTCCTCGTCGAACTGCTCGGCTCCCTGGGCGCCGAGGCCCATGTGCGGCCGCCGCTGTACGTCGACTACGGCAGCAACATCACCGTCGGCGCGCGCACCTTCGTCAACTACAACCTGACGGCGCTGGACGTCGCGGCGATCACCATCGGCGAGGACTGCCAGATCGGGCCGAACGTCCAGTTGCTCACCCCCACGCACCCCCTGGAGCCCGGTCCCCGGCGGGACAAGCTGGAGGCCGCCCGCCCGATCGTCATCGGCGACAACGTCTGGCTGGGCGGCGGCGCGATCGTGCTGCCGGGCGTCACCATCGGGGACAACTCCGTCATCGGTGCCGGTGCGGTCGTCACCAGGGACGTACCGGCGAACGTCGTGGCGGTCGGCAACCCTGCCCGGCCGGTGCGGAACGTGTAAGTCTGCTCCCATGGCAACCGGACACACGGATCCGCAGCGGCGGGAGCGCATCCTCGCGGCCACCCTCGACCTGATCGCCGAGGAGGGCATCGCACGCGTCTCCCATCGCAGGATCGCGCAGCGCGCGGGGGTACCGCTCGGCTCGATGACGTACCACTTCAGCGGCATCGAGGAGCTGCTGCGGGAGGCGTTCGGCCGGTTCACCGACCACATCGTCGCGGTGTTCGACGAGCATCTCGGCGCCGCCGCCGACCGCGACGAGGCCCGGGCCGCGGTGGCCGACCTCGTGCACGAGCTGTCCGAGGACAGCCAGCGCGACCTGGTGCTCACCCAGGAGCTGTACACGCTCGCCGCGCGGCAACCGGCCTACCGGGAGCTGACCCACGAGTGGATGCGCCGCAGCCGCGTCCACCTGGAGAAGCACTTCGACCCCGACACGGCCCGCCAGCTCGACGCCCTCATCGAGGGCCTGACGCTGCACCGTGCCCTGGCCCGGGAGCCGCACGGCCGCGCCCTCACCCTGGAGGCCATCGCCCGGATCACCACCACGGACCGGCCCGCCCCCTAGGGAACGGCGCCCCCAGCAGCCCGTGCGGCGCGGGCCTGACCCCCGCGCCGCACGGGCCTCCCCCGTCAGCAGACGCCGTCGCCCGGCTTCGGGTTGCCCAGGCCGAACAGGGGCCGCAGTTTGAGGCCCACCCAGGTGCCGGCCAGCGCGAAGGCGCCCCACAGCCAGCCGCTCAGGCTGCCCGAGGCGATGCCCGCCAGGTAGGCGCCGATGTTGCAGCCGCCGGCCAGCCGGGCGCCGATGCCCATCAGTACGCCGCCGAGCACCGCCGCCACGGCGGTACGCCAGGGGATGCCCCGGTGCAGCGCCCAGGTGCCGCCGAGCGAGGCGGCGACGGCCGCGCCGATCATGATGCCGATGTCGGTGAGGCTGGTCTTGTCGGCGAGCACCGGACCGGCCAGCATCTCGGCGTTGCCGGGCCGCTGCCACCAGGTCCAGTTCTCCGGGTGGCCGCCGAGCGCGCCGACCAGCTCCGAGCCCCACAGGCTGAACGCGCTGGTGACACCCCAGGCGCCGCCGGAGACCAGCAGGACGCCCGCGCCGAGCAGGGCCAGCGCGAGGGCGCCGGCAGCCAGCGGCCAGGACCCGCGGACGGCACGGACGGCCGCGCGACGCGCCGAGGGCACGGCACCCAGCGGCGGCGGGTTGCGGCGGGCCTGGATCCGCCGGCTGACCAGCACCACGAGCAGCAGTGCGGCGACGGTCACGGCCCAGGAGCCGAACCAGCCGATGTGCTCGGACAGCACGACGGGCTCCCAGGCCGGGAGGTCCTTCCACAGGTCGAACTGCCAGGCGGCCAGCGTGGCGCCCGCGACGAAGCCGCCCAGGGTCAGCACGATCGACGTCTGCCCCGAGCCGACCGCGAACAGGGTGCCCGAGGCGCAGGCGCCGCCGAGCTGCATGCCGATCGCGAAGAGCGCCGAACCGGCGAACAGACCGACGCCGATCGGCCCGGCGGACGGCGCGGGCTGGGAGCCGAACAGTCCGGTCTCCGTACCGATGACGAGCGCGAACAGGGTGGCCGTGGTGCCGAGGAGCAGGGCGTGCGCCCGCAGCCCGGTCCCGTTGCCGACGGCGACCAGTTGCCGCCAGGCGGAGGTGAAGCCGAACCGGGAGTGGAAGAGGGCGACGCCGAGGCCCAGGCCGAGCAGGAGCAGCACACCGGGCTTGGCGCCGTGCGCGGACCACACGTACGCGGTCAGGGCGGCGGCGAGCAGCCCGGACACGGCGAGCGGCGTCCGCCGCACCGGTGGCAGGGGCGGCGCCTCGGGCCGGGCCGAGGAGGTGGGCGAGGGGGCGAACAGCGGGGTGGACGCGCGCGGCGGTGCGGCCGGGGACGACCCGGCCGGGGGTGCGGTGGTCACGGAAGGATCTCCGGGGTGGTGTGCACGGGACGGCGGACGCGGGCGGACCGGCGGCGCGGGGAGCGCGGCCGGTCCGGAGGGTCAGCGGCGACAGAGGCCGTCGTCGACGCACCACGCCGAGCACGCGAAGAGCGCGAGGCACAGCTGCGGAGCCGATGCATACATGCGTACGAAGATACGGATGGGTGCGCTCCGGATGCCACGCCGTCTCGCCATGCGGATGGCGGGACGGCGTGGAGCCCGTGTCCTCGCGGCCCGGTTACAGCGTGCGCTCCAGGCGGTCCGCCATCAGCTGCACGAACCGGGCGGGCTCCTTGGGCCGGCCGCCCTCGGCGAGCACCGCGAGGGCGTGCAGCAGATCGGCGGTCTCGGTCAGCTCCGCGCGGTCCTGCCGGTCGGTCCAGGCCCGGTTCAGGGACTTCACCAGCTGGTGCTCCGGGTTGAGCTCCAGGATCCGCTTGGCGCCGGGCACCTCCTGGCCCATCGCCCGGTACATGTTCTCCAGGGCGGGCGTCAGCTCACCCGCGTCGGAGACGACGCACGCCGGGGAGACGGTGAGGCGGGAGGAGAGCCGCACCTCCTTGACCTCCTCGCCCAGGTGCTCGGTCATCCAGCCGAGCAGCCCGGCGTACTCCTCGCCCTGCTTCTCCTTCTCGGCCTCGCTCTTGTCCTCGTCGGTGCCGGAGAGGTCGATCTCCCCCTTGGCCACCGAGCGCAGCGTCTTGCCCTCGTACTCCCCCACCGCGTCGACCCAGACCTCGTCGACGGCGTCGGTGAGCAGGAGGACCTCGACGCCCTTGGCCCGGAACGCCTCCATGTGCGGGGAGTTCTCGATGGCCTGCCGGGACTCGCCCGTCATGTAGTAGATGTCGTCCTGCCCGTCCTTCATCCGCTCCACGTAGTCCTTGAGCGCCGTGGGCTCCTCGGCGTCGTGGGTGGAGGCGAACGAGCAGGCGGCGAGGATCGCGTCCCGGTTGTCGGAGTCGGTCACCAGGCCTTCCTTGAGTACCGCGCCGAACTCCCGCCAGAACGTGGCGTAGCGGTCCGGCGCCGACGTCCTGAGGTCCTTGACCGTCGAGAGGACCTTCTTCGTCAGCCGGCGCTGGATCATCCGGATGTGGCGGTCCTGCTGGAGGATCTCGCGGGAGACGTTGAGCGAGAGGTCCTGCGCGTCGACGACGCCCTTGACGAAGCGGAGGTAGGGCGGCAGCAGCTCCTCGCAGTCGTCCATGATGAAGACGCGCTTCACGTACAGCTGGACGCCGCGCTGGTAGCCCTGGGTGAACAGGTCGTGCGGGGCGTGCGAGGGCACGAAGAGCAGGGCCTGGTACTCGAAGGTGCCCTCCGCCTGGAGCCGGATCGTCTCCAGCGGGTCGCGCCAGTCGTGGGCGATGTGCTTGTACAGCTCGTGGTACTCGTCGTCGGACACCTCGTCGCGCGGGCGCGCCCAGAGGGCCTTCATCGAGTTGAGCGTCTCCGCCTCGCGGGCCTCGGCGCCGTCTCCGTCGCCGCCCGGCTCGGGCAGCAGGCGGACCGGCCAGGTGATGAAGTCCGAGTACCGCTTGACGATCTCCTTGATCTTCCACGCGGAGGTGTAGTCGTGCAGCTGGTTCTCGGCGTCGGCGGGCTTGAGGTGCAGCGTGACCGCGGTGCCCTGCGGGGCTTCGCCGATCCGCTCCAGGGTGTACGTGCCCTCGCCGCGGGAGGTCCACCGGGTGCCCTCGGTCTCTCCGGCGTGCCGGGTGACCAGGGTGACCTCGTCCGCCACCATGAAGCCCGAGTAGAAGCCGACGCCGAACTGGCCGATGAGACCGTCGGCCCCGGCCGCGTCCTTGGCCTCCCGCAGCTCCTCCAGGAACTTGGCGGTGCCCGAGTTGGCGATCGTGCCGATCAGCCGGGTGACCTCGTCGTACGACATGCCGATGCCGTTGTCCCGCACGGTCAGGGTGCGGGCGTCCTTGTCGACCTCCAACTCGATGTGCAGGTCGCTCACGTCGGCGTCGGGCGCGTCGTCGCGCAGGGTGGCCAGGCGCAGCTTGTCCAGCGCGTCGGAGGCGTTGGAGACGAGCTCGCGCAGGAAGACATCCTTGTTCGAGTAGACGGAGTGAATCATCAGCTGGAGCAGCTGACGCGCCTCTACCTGGAACTCAAACGTTTCGGTCGTCATGGCTGGTGAGTACCTCACAGGTCCACAGAGTCGTCTGCACTGGTGAGGGCAACTCTAGAACAGCGAGGGCGCGTCCGTCGGCGCCGGCCGGACGACGTCCGCGCCCGTCTCCACCGCCCAGTCCGCCAGCGCCTCGGGCGGGTTCAGCCGCAGGGTCCGCTCGTCGTTGCCGTCCTCGGACGGCACCTCGACGGTGGCGACGACGCGGTGCCGGTCGGCGCCGGTGCCGAAGACGCCTTCGGCGTCCAGCCGGGCCACGGCCGTCTCCATGGCGCGCAGGCGCAGCTCGAACTCCGCGTCCGCCTCGTCGTCCGGCAGGTCGAAGAGGTCGCCACGGGCCTCGAAGAGCGGGCGGACCGGTTCCAGGTGTGCTTCGCCGTAGCAGCAGAACGGGGAGTCCGCGTACGACCACTTGATGTCGAGCGGCGCGCAGCCCTGCCGCTCCGACTCGGCGGCCAGTGCCTCGGCCGACCAGGCGGACAGCGCGGGCCCGTAGCCCTCCCCGGAGGTCACCAACGTGCAGTAGTAGAACCGGTGGTCGGGGTGCTCGCGGAACAGGTCGAGCAGGGCGGCGCGGGCCGCCCGGTGGACGGCGTCGGCCAGTTCGGACTCGGTGGGCTGCACGGTGGGCTCCGGGGCGGGCGGACGGGAGGTACGAGGCGGGGGAAGCCTAACGACACCCCCTAGCCGTGCAGCGACCGGTACGCCGCGGCCGCTCCCGGGTGCAGCGGCACGCCGCCGGTGCCGATGAGGCTGCGGACGTCGAGGAACTGGGCGCCGACGGCGTGGTCCGGCACGAACTCGGGGGCTCGTCGCACCAGGAGGCGGGTGAGGGTGCCGGCGAGGGCGGGGTCCAAGTCGGGGCGGCACACCAGGAGGTTGGAGACGCCGACGGTCGCGACACCTGCCGAGGCGCGGTACGCGCTCTGCGGCAGGGACACCTCCTCCAGTCCCGAGGCGGCCATGCCGTCCCGGCCGCCGGCGAGACCGGGCAGCAGACCGGCCAGCGGCAGGAAGCGCAGGCCGGGATCGCGGTCCAGGTCGGAGAGGGTGGGCAGCGGCACGCCGCCCGCGACCAGCAGTCCGACCACGGAGCCCGCCCGCAGGGCCGCCGCCGCGTCGGCCAGCCGCAGGTGCCGTACCGGGACGTCGGTGCCGGGCCTCAGACCCGCGGCGCTCAGCAGCCGGGCGCCGAGGTGGGCCGCGCCGGAGCCGACGGCGCCCAGCGAGACGGGGTGTCCGGCCAGGTCGGCCACGCCGTGCACGGGGGCGTCGGCGCGTACGGCGAACTGGAGGTACGTCTCGTAGACCCGGCCGATCGCCCTCAGGGGCACCGGCCGCGGGAAGAGCCCGGTGCCCTGGGCGGCGCGGGCCGTGTCGGTGAGGACGAGGCCGAGATCGGCCTCGCCGTCGCGGAGCAGTTCGATGTTGGTGATGCTGCCCGCGGTGGTGCGGACGTGGCAGCGCAGCCCGGGGTGGGCCGCCTCCACCTGGTCGGCGAGGAGCCGGCCGAAGGCGGCGTAGAAGGCGGTCGGTTCGCCGGTGGCCAGCCGCAGCACACCGTCCGGTCCGGAGCGCCCGTGCGCGAGGTCACCGGCGAGTACGCCGCCGAGGGCACCCGCGGCGGCGGTACCGAACGCGGCCCGCAGGACCCCACGCCGGTTCACCGGTCCTCTCCCCCGGCGGGCACACCCGGTACGACGGCTCGGGTCCGCAGGCCGCGCGGGTGCGCCGGGGTCAGTTCCAGGCGGCCGCCGCGGCCCGCCAGGAGTTGCTCGGCGATGGCGAGGCCCAGGCCCGTGCCGGACGTCCCGGCCTGGCGGGCCGAGCGCCAGAACCGGGTGGTGGCCCGGTCGATCTCCTCCGCCCGCAGCCCGGGGCCGTCGTCGGTGACGGTGACGACCGCGTACGGGCCCTCGGCGGCGCAGCGCAGCCGGACGTGGGCGCCGTCACCCGCGTACTTGATCGCGTTGTCCAGCAGGATGTCCGTCACCTGGGCCAGTTCCCGGTCGGTGCAGGCCGCCGGGACCGGCCCGGCCGCCTCGGCGGTGAGGCGGACCGCGGCGCGGCGCGCGACCGGTTCCCACAGCCGGTGCCGGCCCAGCGTGACCTCGGCGGCGTCGCAGTGTGCGCCCGGGTCGTCGGTGACCGTGAGCTCCCCGGCCCGGTGCTCGGCGGCGGCGAGGGCCAGGATGTCGTCGAGCAGGGTCTCCAGCCGGTCGAGTTCGGTGTTGACCCCGGCGTAGGTGCGCTCGCCGGTGGGGCGCAGGTGGGTCCGGAGGGCGTCCACCCGCAGCCGGAGGGCGGCCATGGGGTTGCGCATCTGGTGGGAGGTGTCGGCGACCAGCCTGCGCTGCTGTTCCAGTGCGGCGGTGACGGTGCGGGCCATGCGGTTGAAGCCGGTGGCGAGCTGGCGCAGCTCGGGCGGTCCGCCGACGGAGGCGGAGCCGCGCTGCCCCGGCGGGCCGCCGGACACGGTGTGCTCGGGCGGGAGCCCCGCCGCCAGCTCCCCGACCGCGCGGTCGAGCTAGCGCAGCGGGCTGACCACCCACCGGGTCGCCGCCCGGGCCAGTACCGTGCAGGCGAGGGCGACCAGCGCGGTGCCGGCCAGCACGGCGGCCCAGCGCCGGGCGATGTCCCCGGCGGCCGTGTCCACGTCGGCGCGCAGCACCACGGCGCCGGAGACCTGGGTGCCGGTGCCCGCCGGCGTCGCGAACATGCGGTGCCCGCGGGACCAGGGACGCAGGGCGGCGCGCGGGTGCGCGCTCTGGTTGCGCAGGGCCGCGTCGATCAGCCGGGCGACGGAGGGGTCGGCGGCCCGCATGCCGCCGGTCTGCACGACGGGGTGGCCGCGGGTGTCGGTGACGACGAGGGGTTCGCCGTAGAGCTGGGTGTAGCGCCGGGCCTCGGCGGCGATCGCCGAGGTGTCGCCGTTGCCCGCCGCCCGGTCCATGAGGGACGCGAAGCGGTCCAGGTCGGAGCTGCGGGCGAGGACCAGCTGCTGGGTGCGGTCGGAGGCGGTGAACAGCAGCAGCGGGACGGCGAAGGCGGCCACCGCCAGCACGCCGAACAGCAGCAGCACGGTCTGTACCCGGGTGCGCACGCGCGGTCCTCAGTCGCCGAGTCGGAAGCCGAAGCCCCGGATCGTGGTGAGCAGCTCCGGGCGGCCCAGCTTGGCCCGCAACTGGGTGAGGTGCACGTCCAGGGAGCGGGACACGGCGTGGTAGGCGTCGCCCCACACCTCGTCGAGCACCTGCTCACGGCTGACCGCCGTTCCGGCCCGGCGCGCCAGCACGGCGAGGACGTCGAACTCCTTGGTGGTCAGCTCCACCTCCGCCCCGTCGACGCGGACCTGCCGGGCGTCCAGCGCGATCTCCACGTCACCGACGCGCACGGTACGGGCGCTGCGCGGCGCCCGGGCGGCGGCCGTGCGCCGGGTGACGGCCTCGATGCGGGCCAGCAGCTCGGTCAGCCGCACCGGCTTGACGAGGTAGTCGTCGGCGCCGAGCCGCAGCCCCCGCACCACCGAGCGCTCGTCGCCGCGCGCCGTCAGCACCAGCACGGACAGGTCGCTGACCGCCCGCAGCCTGCGCAGCACCTCCAGGCCGTCCACGTCGGGCAGGCCGAGGTCGAGGAGGAGCAGGTCCGAGCTGCGGTGGTAGGTCAGCACGTCCCTGCCGCGGGTGACCCGCCGGGTGATGTGGCCGTGGTCGTACAGGACCTCCACGAGCGCTCCGGCGACGCCGTCGTCGTCCTCGGCCAGCAGTATCTGCATCCTGCCGCCTCCCTTCCCGGTCGCAGTGCCCACGTCGGAATGCCTGCGTCCGGATGTCTGCGTCCGAATGTAGACCACGCTCGGCGGCACGTTACGCCTGGTCCGCAGGGTGGACGGGCGGGGCGGGGCTCTTGTTAAGGGGAGGTTAGTTCTGTGTCCGGTCGGCTCCCGGCCGCCGGGCGGGCGGGGAGAGGCTGCCGCGGTCGACGACGACCCGATCCCGGAGGACGCAGCCCATGATCATCGACTGTCACGGTCACTACACCACGGCCCCGCCGGCCCTGGCCGCCTGGCGGGAACGGCAGATCGCCGCCCTGGCCGGCTCGGCGGCGGCACCCTCGCCCGCCGACCTGCGGATCAGCGACGACGAACTGCGCGAGAGCGTCGAGCCGAACCAGTTGCGGATGATGGACGAGCGCGGCATCGACGTCACCGTCTTCTCACCCCGGGCGTCGTTCATGGCGCACCACGTGGGTGACTTCCGCACCTCGGCCGCGTGGGCGGCGCTCTGCAACGAGCTGTGCCACCGCGTCGCCGGTCTCTACCCCGAGCGCTTCGTCCCGGCCGCGATGCTGCCGCAGTCGCCGGGCGTCGACCCGGCCACCTGCGTCCCGGAGCTGACGCGCTGCGTCGAGGAGTACGGCGCGGTCGCGGTGAACCTCAACCCCGACCCCTCGGGCGGCCACTGGACCGCTCCCCCGCTCACCGACCGCTCCTGGTACCCGCTCTACGAGAAGCTGGTCGAGTACGACGTCCCGGCGATGGTCCACGTCAGCACGAGCGTGAACCCGGCCTTCCACACCACCGGCGCGCACTACCTCAACGCCGACACCACGGCGTTCATGCAGCTGGTGCAGGGAGACCTGTTCGCGGACTTCCCCACCCTGCGGCTGGTGCTCCCGCACGGCGGCGGCGCGGTGCCGTACCACTGGGGCCGGTTCCGCGGGCTGGCCATGGCGCTGGGCAAACCGCCGCTGGAGGAGCACGTCCTCGGCAACGTCTTCTTCGACACCTGCGTGTACCACCAGCCCGGCATCGACCTGCTGCTCGACGTGGTCCCGGCCCGCAACGTGCTGTTCGCCTCCGAGATGATCGGCGCGGTGCGGGACGTCGACCCGTGCACGGGCCACCACTTCGACGACACCCGGCGCTATGTCGAGGCGTCCGCCCTGTCCGCGGAGCAGGTCGCCGCCGTGCGGGAGCACAACGCACGGTCGGTGTACCCGCGCCTGGACGCGCTGCTGAAGCGACAGGGGCGCTGACATGACCACCCTCGCGCCCAAGACCCCCGGCTGGCTGGACTGGCACCCGGCCCCGTCCGAGCCCTCCTTCCGGCTGCCGCCCGGCACGGTCGACGCCCACTGCCACGTGTTCGGTCCGCAGGCGGAGTTCCCGTTCGCCCCGGAGCGCAAGTACACGCCCTGCGACGCGGGCAAGGACCGGCTCTTCGCCCTCCGGGACCATCTCGGCGTGGACCGCCAGGTGATCGTGCAGGCCACCTGCCACGGTGCCGACAACAGCGCCATGCTCGACGCGGTGCGGGCGAGCGGCGGGCGGGCGCGCGGCGTGGCGACCGTCCGGCCGGACGTCAGTGATGCCGAGCTGCGGGCGCTGGACGCGGCGGGTGTGCGCGGGGTGCGGTTCAACTTCGTGCGCCGGCTGGTCGACGCGTCGCCCAAGGACGCCCTGCGCACGATCGCACGGCGGATCGCCCCGCTCGGCTGGCACGTCGTCCTCTACTTCGAGAGCGCCGACCTGCCCGAACTGGCGGGCTTCTTCACCTCCTTGCCCACGCCGCTGGTCGTGGACCACATGGGGCGCCCGGACGTGACGAAGCCGGTGGACGGCCCCGAGTTCTCGCGTTTCCTGCGCTTCACCGACCGGGGCGAGGTGTGGGTCAAGGTGTCCTGTCCCGAGCGGCTGAGCGTGAGCGGACCCGCCGCGCTGGACGGGGAGCGCGCGCCCTACGCCGACGTCCTGCCCTTCTCCCGCCGCGTCGTCGAGGAGTTCGGCGACCGCGTGCTGTGGGGCACGGACTGGCCGCATCCCAACCTCACCGACCACATGCCCGACGACGGCCTCCTCGTCGACCACGTACGGCGGATCGCCGTCACCGAGGAGCAGCAACGCCGGCTGCTGGTCGACAACCCGGCCCGCCTGTACTGGCCCGGCGACCGGTGAGCCGCTCCCCCTCCCGGCCGTCGCTCCGGCCGTCGCCGTCCCCGATCCCCGCGACAAGGACCCCGTCATGCAGCACGCCAACGCACTGAACCGGCTGGACCGGCTGCCGGTCTCCCGGTTCCACAAAGTCACCCTGCTCGCCGTGTCGTTCGCCTACTTCTTCGAGTTCGCGGACATCAACACCTTCGCCACCACCGCCCCCAAACTGGTCGACCTGTGGGGCCTCTCGGTCGACCAGGTCGCCTACGTCACCTCGCTGTCGTTCGTCGGCATGTTCCTCGGCTCGGTCGTCGCCGGTACCGTGGCCGACCGCCTGGGCCGCAAGCGGACGCTGCTGCTGACGACGCTGTTCTTCGGCGTCTTCTCGTTCGCGTCGGCGTTCTCCTGGGACCTGGTGTCGCTGACCGTCTTCCGGGTGCTGACCTCGGCCGGTCTGGCGGCGATGACCGTGGTCGCGGTCATCTACGTCAACGAGATGTACCCCTCGGCCGTGCGCGGCAAGTACCAGGCGTACGCCATCGTCATCGGCATCTGCGGCACCCCGGTCACCAACCTCGTCGCGAGCGGGGTCGTGCCGCTCGCCGACTGGACCTGGCGCCTGGTCTACCTGTGGGGCTCGCTCGGCATCCTGCTCGTCCTGTTCACCCGGCACCTCAAGGAGTCCCCGCGGTGGCACGAGAGCCGTGGGGACCACGCGAGCGCGGACGCCGTGCTGCGTGAGATCGAGGGATCGGTCGCCGCCGAGCACGGACCGCTGCCCGAGCCGGCGCCCCCGATCCGGGAGGAGTCGGTGGCCAAGGCCCCGCTGAGGCTGCTGCTCCAGCGCAAGTACCTGCTGCCGACGCTGCTGCTCACCGTCATGTGGGTCACCCAGACCATCGGCTTCTTCGGCTTCTCGAGCTGGGCACCGACCCTGCTGGCCAAGGAGGGCTTCAGCGTCGAGAAGTCGGTCTTCTACGTGGCGCTGACCACCGTCGGCGCGCCGCTCGGCTCGTATCTGGCCGCCCTCGTGACCGACCGGTTCGAACGCAAGTGGTGCCTGGCCGCCTTCGGCACGCTGATCGCCGTGTGCGGGCTCCTGTACGGCCTCACGTTCGACCCGGTGCTCATCATCGTGTTCGGCTTCCTGGTCAACCTCTTCGAGCGCGGTTACACGGCACTCGGCTACGCCTACTCGCCCGAGCTGTTCGACACGCGGGGACGCTCCCTGGGCACCAGCGTGTCGTACGGGCTCGGCCGGCTGTCCAACGCCGCGGGGCCGCTGATCGTCGCGGCCCTCTACAACGCGCACGGCTACCGGAGCGTCTTCTACTTCATCGCCGGCACCTGGCTGGTCGGTGCGATCGCGCTGAGTGTCTTCGGACCGCGCACCCGCGCGGCCCGGAACGCCGCCGCACCCCGCAAGGAGCAGGACCCCGTGGCGGGCTGAGGCGGTGTCAGACCACCCGAGCGAGCTCGCCGCGCAGCGCGGTCGCCTTGCCCAGGAGGCCGCGCATGACGACGACGAGCATGGCGAAGGCGGCGCCGGCACCGACGCAGGCGACCGCGGCGCCGAGTGCGCCCAGCGTCTGCATGCCGTCGTCGGGGGTGGGGATCTCCGCGACGGCCAGGTGCACGGCGACGCCGAACGCCAGCAGTGTGGCCACGACCGTGGCCCCGATGACGGTGTCGACCCAGCGGAACGCCCGCCGGGAGAAGACGGCGTCGCGCTCGACCATGCCGAGCAGCATCCACACGGCGGCGAGCGCGACCTGGACGCAGGCGACGCCGAGGATCGCCACCGTCGCGTAGGGCACGGCGAAGGGTTCGTAGGGCGGGAAGCGGTCGGCCTCGTCGGACGCCGTGGTGGGGATGACGACGATCTGCCCGAAGAGGCCGAGCAGGACCCCGGCGGCGGCAGCGGCGCGGAGCGCGGCGATGAAGAGACGGTGCATGTACCGATCTTCAACGGAATCGGTCGAAAATCAATCGCCTTCGCCGAAAGGCGGCCGCCGCCGCTCCTGCGAGGAGTTCCGTCAGCAGCGTTGACTTCGAGTCAACAGCCCTGCACATTACTTAAAAGTAGAACCGCCGGGTAACCCGCTGCCGCCTCCTCCCGAAGAAGAGAGAGCACATGCCGAAGCCTGCCCTTCGCCGTGTCATGACCGCGACAGTCGCCGCCGTCGGCACGCTCGCCCTCGGCCTCACCGACGCCACCGCCCACGCCGCGCCCACCCTGGACTACGTCGCCCTCGGCGACAGCTACAGCGCCGGCTCGGGCGTCCTGCCCGTCGACCCCACCAACCTGCTCTGTCTGCGTTCGACGGCCAACTACCCCCACGTCGTCGCGGACACGACGGGCGCCCGCCTCAAGGACGTCACCTGCGGCGGCGCGCAGACCGCCGACTTCGCACAGGCCCAGTACCCGGGCGTCGCACCCCAGTTGGACGCGCTCGGCACCGACACGGACCTGGTCACGCTCACCATCGGCGGCAACGACAACGGCACCTTCATCAACGCCATCACGGCCTGCGGCACGGCGGGTGTCCTCAGCGGCGGCAAGGGCAGCCCCTGCAAGGACAAGCACGGCACCTCCTTCGACGACGAGATCGAGGCCAACACGTACCCCGCGCTCAAGGAAGCGCTGCTCGGCGTCCGCGCCAGGGCTCCGCACGCCAGGGTGGCGGCCCTCGGCTACCCGTGGATCACCCCGGCCGCCGCCGACCCGTCCTGCTTCCTGAAGCTGCCCGTCGCCGCCGGTGACGTGCCCTACCTCCGGGCCATCCAGGCGCACCTGAACGACGCGGTCCGGCGCGCCGCCGAGGAGACCGGAGCCACCTACGTGGACTTCTCCGGGGTGTCCGACGGCCACGACGCCTGCGAGGCCCCCGGCACCCGCTGGATCGAACCGCTGCTGTTCGGGCACAGCCTCGTTCCCGTCCACCCCAACGCCCTCGGCGAGCGGCGCATGGCCGAGCACACGATGGACGTCCTCGGTCTGGACTGACCTCCGGTCACCGCCCGCGTACGCTCTTCCCGTGCCGTCCTCCCGCCTGCGCCGCGTCGCCGTCCTCGTCCTGGAGGGCGCCAAACCCCTCGACGTCGGCATTCCGGCGCAGGTCTTCACGACGCGCGCGAGCATGCCGTACGAGGTGCGGGTGTGCGGCGCGGCGCCCGGCCTGGTGACCGGCGGTGACGGCCTGTCGTACCACGTCGCCCACGGCCTCGACGCCCTGGCGTGGGCCGACCTGGTCTTCCTTCCCGGTTACCGTTCCCCCGACGCCGAGGACCCGCCGCGGACCGTCCTCGACGCGCTGACGGCGGCCCACGACCGGGGAGCACGGCTCGCCGCCATCTCCACCGGCGCGTTCGCGCTCGCCGCCACGGGTCTGCTCGACGGCAGGCGGGCCACCACGCACTGGCACTACACCCGGGCGCTCGCGGCGAAGCACCCGGGCGTGCGGGTCGACGAGAACGTGCTGTTCGTGGACGAGGGCAGTGTCCTGACGTCCGCGGGCGCCGCCTCCGGCATCGACCTGTGCCTGCACATCCTGCGCGGCGACCTCGGAGTGGCCGCCTCGAACCACGCGGCCCGGCGCCTGGTCGCGGCCCCCTACCGCAGCGGCGGCCAGGCCCAGTACGTGCCGCGCAGCGTCCCGGAGCCGCTCGGCGAGCGGTTCGCCGCCACCCGCGAGTGGGCACTGCGCCGGCTCGGTGAGCCGCTCACCCTGGAGGCGCTGGCCCGGCACGCGGCGGTGTCGGCGCGCACCCTCTCCCGGCGCTTCGTCGAGGACACCGGGTACACCCCGATGCAGTGGATCATGCGGGCCCGTATCGACCTGGCCCGTGAGCTGCTCGAACGCTCCGAGCGCGGCGTCGAGCAGATCGCCGCCGAGGTGGGCCTGGGCACCGGCGCCAACCTGCGGCTGCACTTCCAGCGCATCCTCGGGACCACGCCCAGCGAGTACCGGCGCACCTTCGCCCGGGGCGAATAGCCGGGCCGCGCGCCGCCACCCTCGCCTGGCGTGATCCTTTCGAACCGTGGCACTCACGCCGCTGCCACCCGACCCCGGCGTGCGCGAGCCTGGTGGCGAAGGACCTGGTGGCGAAACGAAGGGACACACCACTCATGACTCGCATCGGCATCAACGGATTCGGCCGCATCGGGCGCAACGTGCTGCGCGCACTGCTCGAACGCGACACGAAGCTCGAGGTCGTCGCCGTCAACGACCTCACGGAGCCCGCCACCCTGGCCCGTCTGCTCGCCTTCGACTCGACGGCCGGCCGGCTCGGCCGCCCGGTGACGGTCGACGGGGACACCCTGGTCGTCGACGGGCACCGCATCAAGGTGCTCGCCGAGCGCGAACCGGCCCGGCTGCCCTGGGCCGAGCTGGGCGTCGACATCGTGCTGGAGGCGACCGGCCGCTTCACCTCGGCCGACGCCGCCCGCGCCCACCTCACCGCGGGCGCGCGGAAGGTCCTGGTCAGCGCGCCGTCGAGCGGTGCGGACGTGACGCTCGCGTACGGCGTGAACACCGACGCCTACGACCCGGCCGCGCACACGATCGTCTCCAACGCCTCCTGCACCACCAACGCCCTCGCGCCGCTCGCCGCGGTGCTGGACGAGCTGGCCGGCATCGAGCACGGCTTCATGACCACGGTGCACGCCTACACACAGGAGCAGAACCTCCAGGACGGCCCGCACCGTGACGCGCGCCGCGCCCGCGCCGCCGGGGTGAACATCGTCCCGACCACGACCGGCGCCGCCAAGGCGATCGGCCTGGTGCTGCCGGGCCTCGACGGCAAGCTGTCGGGCGACTCGATCCGGGTGCCGGTCCCGGTGGGCTCGATCGTCGAGCTGAACACGACCGTCGCCCGCGACGTGACGCGCGAGGACGTCCTGGCCGCCTACCGCGCCGCCGCCGACGGGCCGCTCGCCGGTGTGCTGGAGTACTCGGACGACCCGCTGGTCTCCTCCGACATCACGGGCAACCCGGCCTCGTCGATCTTCGACTCGGCACTGACCCGCGTGGACGGACGTCACGTCAAGGTGGTCGCCTGGTACGACAACGAGTGGGGCTTCTCGAACCGCGTGATCGACACCCTCGGACTGCTCGCCACACGCTGAACGGGCAGCCGATTCGGCATCACCGGGGGTCACACGTAACAATGGTGCGATGAGCAATTCCAAGGTTTACTTCGACATCGACATCGACGGCCAGGATGCGGGCCGCATCGTCTTCGAACTCTTCGAGGACGTCACCCCCAAGACCGCCAGGAACTTCCTGGAGCTGGCCACCGGCGAGCACGGCTTCGGCTACGCGGGTTCCCCGTTCCACCGTGTGATCCCGCAGTTCATGCTCCAGGGCGGTGACTTCACCAAGGGCAACGGCACCGGGGGCAAGAGCATCTACGGCGAGAAGTTCGCGGACGAGAACTTCCAGCTGAAGCACACCGAGCCGTACCTCCTGTCCATGGCGAACGCGGGTCCGAACACCAACGGCTCGCAGTTCTTCGTCACCACCGTCCCCACCCCGTGGCTGGACGGCAAGCACGTCGTCTTCGGCAAGGTCGTCGAGGGCACGGACGTGGTGGACAAGATCGAGGGCTACGGCTCCTCGCCCGCGGGCAAGACCTCCAAGGAGATCAAGGTGCGCGCGTCCGGCAAGCTGTAAGGCCTGATCAGCCCTACGAGGACCTGAACCGACGGGGGTCCGCCGCATTCGGTGCGGCGGGCCCCCGTTCCCGTCCCGTCTGGTGGGGTGCGCCAGGTGGTGCGACGCTGGGGTGGAGGAGCGTCCGAGGAAGGCAACCCCGGGAGGACCGATGGGACGGGACGTCCCGGCGCTGGTCTTCACCCGCGAGGACCGCCGCCGCTACCGGATCAAGATGCAGGAGTGCCTGGAGGCCTTCGCGCAGATGCTGCGCGAGTCCCGGTTCGAGACCGAGCGGCCCCAGGTCGGCCTGGAGATCGAACTGAACCTGGTCGACGACCGGGGCGAACCGGCGATGCGCAACAGCGACGCCCTCGAAGCGATCGCGGACCCCGCCTGGTCCACCGAGCTGGGCCGGTTCAACCTGGAGATCAACATCCCGCCCCGGCAGCTGACGGCGGGCGGCCCCGACGCCTGGGAGACCGAGATCCGCGCCGCCCTGAACCACGCCGAGGACCGCGCCGCGTCGGTCGGCGCCCACCTGATCATGGTCGGCACCCTGCCCACACTGCGCCAGTCGGACGTGGGCGAGGCGGCCCTGTCGGAGAACCCGCGCTACCGACTCCTCAACGACCAGGTGTTCGCCGCCCGGGGCGAGGACCTGCACATCGAGGTGGACGGCGTCGACCGCCTGCGGACCTACGCGGACACGATCACGCCCGAGGCCGCCTGCACCAGTACCCAGTTCCACCTCCAGGTCGCCCCCGAGGAGTTCCCCGACTACTGGAACGCGGCCCAGGCCGTCGCCGGTGTCCAGGTCGCCCTCGCGGCCAACTCGCCGTTCCTGCTCGGCAAGGAGCTGTGGCACGAGAGCCGCATCCCCCTGTTCGAGCAGGCCACCGACACCCGGCCGCAGGAGATCAAGGCCCAGGGGGTCAGACCCCGGGTGTGGTTCGGGGAGCGCTGGATCAACAGCGTCTTCGACCTGTTCGAGGAGAACCTGCGCTACTTCCCGGCGCTGCTGCCGCTGTGCGACGAGCAGGATCCCGCCGAGACCCTCGACCGCGGCGACATCCCGGAACTGGGCGAACTCACCCTCCACAACGGCACCATCTACCGCTGGAACCGGCCCGTCTACGCCGTCGCCCACGACAAACCGCACGTGCGGGTCGAGAACCGCGTCCTGCCGGCCGGCCCGACCGTCGCCGACACCCTTGCCAACGGCGCCTTCTACTACGGCCTCACCCGCGCCCTGGTCGAGGAGGAGCGGCCGGTGTGGTCGCGGATGTCCTTCTCGGTCGCCGAGGACAACCTGCACACCGCCGCCCGGCACGGCATCGAGGCACACCTGTACTGGCCCGGGGTGGGCGAGGTGACGGTGCCCGAACTGGTCCTGCGCCGGCTGCTGCCGCTGGCGCACCGGGGCCTGGAGCTGTCGGGGATGGACTCGGCGTGGCGGGAGCCGCTGCTCGGCATCATCGAGCAGCGGTGCGTCACCGGCCGCAACGGCGCGGTGTGGCAGAAGGAGATGTTCCACCACATCGACGCCGGCACGCGGCCCGGCCGCCACGAGGCGCTGCGCAGGATGACCCAGCAGTACATGGACTACATGCACCTCAACGCCCCGGTCCACACCTGGCCGGTGGACTGACGTCCGGGGCGGGGAGGCCACTAGGGAGGCGACGGAGCGATGTGCCGATGGCTCGCCTACTCGGGGACGCCCGTCCTCCTGGAGTCCCTGCTCTACCAGCCCGAGCACTCGCTCATCGACCAGAGCCTGCACGCCCGCATGGGCGTCGAGACGACCAACGGGGACGGGTTCGGCGTCGGCTGGTTCGGGCCCGAGATGCAGACCCCCGCCATCGTCCGGGAGGTCGGGCCGGCCTGGAGCAACCGCAACCTGCGGGAGATCGCGAGCCATGTCCGCTCGCCCCTGTTCTTCGCGCACATCCGGGCGTCGACGGGCAGCCCGGTGCAGCAGACCAACTGCCATCCGTTCCGCCACGGCCGGTGGATGTGGATGCACAACGGCGCGATCGCCGAGTTCCACCGGCTGCGCCGGGACCTCGCGCTGGCCGTCGATCCGCGGCTCTTCCTCGACATCGAGGGATCGACCGACTCCGAGATGATGTTCTACCTGGCGCTCACGCTCGGCCTGGAGGACGATCCTCCCACCGCCGTGGCCCGGATGGCGGGGCTGGTGGAGGAGATCGGACACGAACACGGCGTGGAGTTCCCGCTGCAGATGACGGTCGCCGTGACCGACGGGCACCGCCTGTGGGCCTTCCGGTACTCCAGCCAGGCCCAGTCGCGCTCGCTCTACTACAGCAGCCGGGTGGAGAGCCTGCGCGCGCTCCATCCCGGCCTGCCCTTCCTCAAGGAGGCGTCCGACAGCACCCGGCTGATCGTGTCGGAACCCCTGGGCGACCTGCCCGGCGTGTGGAACAAGGTGCCCGAGGGCAGCTACGGCGTCGTCCAGCCGGAGGGGGACGACCTGCTTCCGTTCGCTCCCCTCCCCGCGTGATCCCGTTGACACGGGCGCGGAAAGATCACACAATCGGTGCCATGACCACATACCGGTTCGGCACCACCGCGGAGTGTCCCCGCGTGCCCGAGCGGACCGGCTGTGAGCGTTCCGGCCTCTAACGGCCTTCTTCGTACCGACCGTCCGGCGCCCCGCGCGTCGTAGCCCGTCGGCATCCTCTCCGGTCCACCACCCGGAGCACCCGTAACGCCCTCGTTTCCCCGGCCGTCCGGCGTGGCCTCGTGCCGCCCCCGGGCCGGATCTCACGCGTACCGTCATACAAGGGGAGGACCCCCATGTCCGTCACGTCTGACACGTCCGTCACGTCCGCCGGTCCGAGCACCGTCCTGCGCGAAGCACGCATCCCGGGGGACGGAATGTACGAGGGCCGGCGCACGCTGCGCCGGCTGCCCGAGGGCTGGGAGGAACGGCCCTACGAACTCTTCGAGGTCGTCCCGCAGGCCCGCACCATCGGCGCGGAGATCCGTGGAGCCGACCTCTCCCGCCCGCTCCCGCCCGCGCTGCGCGAGGAGTTGAACCGTGCCCTGCTGGAGTGGAAGGTGCTGTTCTTCCGCGGCGCGCACCTCACCTCCGACCAGCAGCGCGACTTCGCCGGCCACTGGGGAGCGCTGGAGACCAACCCCCTGCTCGCCGCCGGTTCCAGTGACGACGTCGTCCGGTTCGACAAGGGCGACCGGGCCGTGCCGACGTACGAGAACGTGTGGCACACCGACGTCACCTTCCGCGAACGGCCCGCGCTCGGCGCGGTGCTGCAACTGCGCGAGGTGCCGCCGTTCGGCGGCGACACCATGTGGGCGGACATGGCCGCGGCCTACGACAACCTGCCCCGGGAGGTGAAGGAGCGCGTCGACGGCGCCCTGGCCGTCCACGACTTCATCCCCGGCTTCGCGCGGTTCTACGGGCCCGAGCGGCTGCTGCCGCACCAGGACCTCCTCCCGCCGGTGGAGCACCCCGTGGTGCGCACCCACCCCGAGACGGGACGGCGCATGCTCTTCGTCAACGCCTCGTTCACCACCCGTATCACCGGCGTGGACCGCGACGAGAGCGACCGGCTGCTGCGGTTCCTCTTCCAGCAGGCGCACGTGCCCGAGTACCAGGTGCGCTGGCGCTGGCAGCCCGGCGACGTGGCCTTCTGGGACAACCGCGCCACCCAGCACTACGCGGTGGGTGACTACGGGTCCGCGCGGCGGGTCGCCGAACGCGTCGCCATCGAGGGCGACCGGCCCTTCTGATCCGCGTGCACGGGGGCCGGGGGCGGCGCTTCGCCTCCGGCCCCCGTGCGGGCTACGCCTCCGGCTCCTCGATGGCCGCCGGGCGCAGCTGGGCGGCGCGGACCCGGGCGACGTCGAGCTTCTCGCCCCGGTCGAAGCGGTAGATGCCGTTCTGCTCCTGGAAGACGTCGGTCAACTGGGTGTAGCAGTAGCCGAACATGTCACGGTCGCCGAGCAGGACCTCGGTGAGGCCGGCGAACCGTTCGTGGAACTCGTCCTCGCCCCGGACGCGTTCCCCGTAGCCCCAGGAGACGGTGCGGTCCTCGCCGGACTGCGCGGCGGCCGCCTCCGGGTCCCACCAGATGCCGCCGAACTCGCTGACGAAGTACGGCTGGCCCCGGTACGGCTGGGAGTAGGGGGCGCCGCTCTCGTGGGCGTTGACGAACGGCGCGTCCTTGGCGAGGCCGGACATCAGCTCCCGGAAGGCGGCGGGATCCTGCTCGTAGTTGTGGGAGTCGTAGATGTCCGTCTCGGCGACCCGGTGGGCGTAGCCGGAGGCGTCGACGACCGGGCGGGTGGTGTCCATGGCCTTGGTGGCCAGGAACATCGCCCGGGTCACGTCGTCGAGCTGGGTGATCCGGTCGTGCAGCTTCTGGTAGGTCTCGTTGAGCGGGCACCAGCCGACGATCGAGGGGTGCGAGTAGTCGCGCTCCAGCGCCTCCAGCCACTGGGCGACGTAGGAGGCGTCGGGCTTCTGGTTGTCGCCCGAGGAACCGCCCGTCTCGCAGCCCCAGTCGCCGAACTCTCCCCAGACCAGGTAGCCGAGGCGGTCGGCGTGGTGGAGGAAGCGCTCCTCGAAGACCTTCTGGTGCAGCCGGGCCCCGTTGAAGCCGGCCGCCATGGCCAGCTCGATGTCCCGCACCAGGGCCTCGTCGGTGGGTGCGGTCATCAGCCCGTCCGGGTACCAGCCCTGGTCCAGGACGAGGCGCTGGAAGACGGGGCGGCCGTTGAGCAGGACGGCCTTGCCGCGCAGTCCCACGGCGCGCAGTCCGGCGTAGCTCTCGGCGCTGTCGACCACCTGGCCCGCGGCGTCGAGGAGTTCGAGGCGCAGGTCGTACAGGTGCGGATCCTCGGGTCCCCACTCGCGCCGCCGGTCGTCCGGCACCGGCAGGTGCAGGCGCGGGGCGAGGTCGAGGTCGGCGCGTGCCTCGGCGCGGCTCACCTCGCCGTCGGCGTCGCCGAGGACGGCGCGGACCCGGTACCCCGGGCGGTTGCCGGACAGGGGCAGTTCGAGGTGGAAGGCGGAGCCGGCCAGGTCGGGGGTGATGCGGGGACGGCGCAGGTGGGTCTCGGGGACGGGCTCCAGCCATACGGTCTGCCAGATACCGGTCACGCGGGTGTAGTTGCAGTCGTGGTTGGCGTACTTGATCGCCTGCTTGCCGCGGGCCTGCGGGCCGGACTTGGCATCGCGGGCCCGGACGGTGATCACGACCTCCTCCCCCGCCCCGGCGATGTCGCCGAGGTCGGCGGTGAAGGGCGTGAAGCCGCCGCGGTGCCGGGCGACCTCCCTTCCGTCGGCCCACACGGTGGTGTCGTGGTCGACGGCGCCGAAGTGCAGCAGTACGCGGCGGCCTGCCCAGGCGGCCGGGAGGGTGAGGGCCCGCCGGTACCAGACGGCCTCCAGGAAGTCGGTGTCGCCGATGCCGGACAGCTCGGACTCGGGCGGGAAGGGGACGAGGATCTCGTCACGCAGCTCGCGGTCGAGCAGACCGCGTTCGAGGCCGCTGTCCCCCCGGTCGGTCTCGAACTGCCAGGCGCCGTTCAGGTTGAGCCAGTCGCGGCGCGTGAACTGCGGTCGCGGGTACTCCGGGCGCGGTACGGAGTGAGTGGGCACACATGCTCCAGTCGATCGGTGGGCCGGGCGCGCGAACGCCGGGCCCGTGGGTACAGCTGTGAGGGTTCAGGAACCGCCGAGGCCGGTGGTGGCGACGGAGTTGACGATGCGGCGCTGGAAGAGGAGGAAGACCACGATCAGCGGCAGCGCGGCCAGCAGGGCGGAGGCCATGGACTGCGCGTACTGGATGCCGTAGGCGTCCTTCACGGTGGCCAGGCCCACCGGGAGGGTCATCAGGTCGGGGTCGTTGGTGACGATGAACGGCCACATGAAGTTGTTCCAGGCGCCGATGAAGACGAAGATCGCCACCGCGGCCACGATCGGCCGGGAGAGCGGCAGGACGATCGACCGGAAGACCCGGAACTCGGAGGCACCGTCGATGCGGGCCGCCTCCTCCAGCTCCTTGGGGATGCCGTCGAAGAACCGCTTGAGGATGAACACCATCATCGGCGCGACGACCTGGGGCAGGATGACCGCGGCATAGGTGTCGACCAGGTTGAACAGGGTCATCTGGTCGAACAGCGGGACGACGAGCAGCTGCGGCGGGACCATGATGGCGGCGACGGTGACGCCGAGCAGCGCCTTGCGGCCGCGGAAGGTGCCGCGGGAGAAGCCGTACGCGGCGAGGGTGGAGACCGCCACGGTGATCAGCGTGACCAGGGCGGAGATCAGGAAGCTGTTGAAGGCCCAGACGGTGACGTTCCCGCGTTCCAGTATCTGCTGGTAGGCGTCGAGGGTGAAGGCGCCCTTGAACGGGGACAGCCCGGTGGTGTTGATGTCCTCCTCGCTCTGCACCGAGGTGATGACGGCCCACACGAACGGCAGCAGCCAGACGACGGCGAGGACGACGAGCGCGGTTCCGGCCAGGACGCGCGGCAGCCGGCCGTGGCCGAGCAGCAGGGGCGAGCCGGCCGCTTCGCGGGGTGGACGGCGCCGGGGGCGGAGGGTGGTGGCGGTTGCGGACACGGTCAGTCCTCCCGGCGGAAGAGGCGGAGCTGCACGAGCGAGACGAGGACGATCAGGGCGAAGAAGAGGTACGAGACGGCGGAGGCGTAGCCGAGGCGGTAGCCGGTGAAGCCGACGTCGTAGACGTACTCCAGGACCGGCCGGGTGGAGCCGTTGGGTCCGCCCTTGGTGAGGATGTAGATCTGGTCGAAGACCTTCAGGGAGGCCAGCACCTGGAGCATGGCCACCAGGCCGGTGGTCCGGCGCAGTTGGGGCAGGGTGATGGACCACAGGCGGCGCCAGGCGCCGGCTCCGTCGAGTGCCGCCGCCTCGTCGAAGGTGGTGGGCAGGGACTGGAGCGCCGCGAGGTAGAGCAGGAAGTTGAAGCCGACCGTCCACCAGACGGTGAGCGCGGCCACCGACCACATCGCGACGGACTCGTCGGACAGCCAGCCGACCGGTTCCATGCCGAGGGTGTCGAGAAGCTGGTTGGCCATGCCCAGTTCGGGCTGGTAGAGCCAGGTCCAGATCATGGTCACGACGGTCACGGGCAGCAGGTAGGGCGCGAAGAACGACAGGCGCCACGCCCACTGGCCGGCGAGCCCGCTGTGCACCAGCAGGGCCATCGCGAGCGCGACCAGCACCAGCGGGACGCTGGAGACGACGGTGAAGAAGACGGTGTTGCCGAGGCTGCTCCACACGTCCGGGTCGCCGAACGCCTCGGTGTAGTTGTCGAAGCCGACGAAGCCGGTGTCGCGCAGGGCGAGCGAGCTGTCGGTGAAGCTCATCCAGAGCCCCTGCACGATCGGCCACACCATGAAGAGGCCGAACACGAGCAGGAACGGCAGGACGAACACGAGCCCGTTGCCGGTGCGTATGCGGCCGACGACGGAGCGGCGGCCGCCCGGGGAACCGGCGGGCGGGGCGGTCCGTTCCTCGGCGCCGAGGGGTGCGGTGGTGGTCACGTCGGTCACTCCTTTCGCTGGTCAGGCCACCGGGTTGGGCTGCCGCAGCAGGGTGTCCGCCTCGCGGACCATCTGCCGCACCGCCTTCTCGGGGGTGGTGTCGCCCAGCAGCGCCGACTGGAGCGGCTGGCACATCCGGTTCTGGAAGTTGGAACCGGCGCCCGCGAACCAGTTGGGCGGGTCGAGCACCGCCACCTCGGCGGCGTCGGCGTAGGAGGACTGGGGGTCGAGTGCCGCGTACTCGGGCTCCGCGAGGACGGGCTGGTAGGCGGGGATGTGTCCGGCGCTCGCCCAGGTGAGGCTCTGCCTGAGTATCTGCGCGACGTACCGGTGGGCCTCGCGGCGCCGGGCCGGGTCGGGGCTGTCCTGGTGCGGAAGGACGAAGCTGTGGCTGTCGGTGTAGACGGCCGGCTTCTCGAAGACCTGCGGGAACGGCGCGGCGCCCAGCTCCATGCCGGACTTCTTCAGCGTCGGCAGCTCCCACTCGCCGAGCATCGCCATGCCGCCGCGTCCGCTGCTGAAGGCGGCCAGCGCGCCGTTGTAGTCCAGGTTGTTGGGGTTGGTCTTCCCGTCGAAGAGCCGCGTCATGAGGGTGACGACGCGGACGGCGGCGTCGACGTCGATCTCCGGGGGACCGCCGTCCGGCAGGTCGAAGGCGGCGCCGGTCTGCGCGTAGAGCCCGGCGAACAGGCGCCAGTTCTGTGCCGTGTCGGTGACGTGGCCGAACAGGATGCCCGACTCGCCGGTCGCCTCGGCGAGGGCCCTGCCCGCCTCCAGCAGCGCCTCGGGCGATCCCATGGGGGCCAGTTCGCCCGCGGGGTCCAGGAGCCCGGCCCGCTCCGCGGCCTTCTTGTCGTAGAACACGATGAAGGGGTGGACGTCCAGCGGGATGGCGTAGACGGTCCCCTCGTGCTGCGTGCGCGACCACACGGCCGGGGTGAAGTCCTTCTCCGTGACGCCGTACTCGGCGAGCAGGTCCAGGTCGAAGGCGTCCACCAGGCCGCCGGGGGCGTAGCCCGCCAGCCGGGACAGGTGCATGGCGGCCACGTCGGAGGCCCGGCCGCCGGCCGCGGACATGGCGAGCTTGGTGTAGTACGACGGGCCCCAGTCCAGGATCGTCCGGTCGATCTCGAAGCCCTCGGCTCCCCCGGCCCCCTTGGACACGGCCTCGATCATGTCGTCCATGAGCATGCCGTCACCGCCCTGGAAGAGGTCCCAGACGCTCAGCGCGGACGCCCCGGAGGCCGAGGCCGGTGACGCGCAGCCGGACAGCGGGCCCGCGGCGAGCAGGGCTCCCGCCCCGGCCATGGCGTGACGCAGTAGCCGGCGGCGGCTGGGGCGGCGGACCGGGTCGGACACGGCCGGCACCCCCTGGGCAGGCAAACGGGAACTCATCGCGGACCTTTCGACGGCCGGAGCTCATGCGGTGGCTTGTTTTTACATCGATGTACATTGGCTGTAAAGAGCTGGACGGAAGTGGACCTGCGCCGAAACCCTCCCCGCGCCGGGACATAGACTCGGGCAGCGCGAAAGAGGCAGGGAGGTCTCGGTGGCACGGCCCAGGATCAAGGACGTCGCACGTCATGCGGGCGTTTCGGAGAAGACGGTGTCCAATGTCATCAACGACTACGCCCATGTCTCCGACCGGACCAGGCGGGTGGTGCGCGAGGCCATCGAACACCTCGGCTACCGGGTCAATCTGGCCGGCCGTCACTTGCGCAAGGGCAGAACCGGCATCATCGCGCTCGTCGTCCCGGAACTGGACATACCATACTTCGCGGAGCTGGCCCGGCATGTCATCCGCGAGGCCGAGGAGCGGTCCCTGACGGTCCTGATCCACCAGTCCGGGGCGGATCGCGACCACGAGCTGGCGGCGCTGGCCGGGTTCGGCTCCACCTTCGTGGACGGGATCATCCTCAGCCCGCTGGCGCTGACCGCCGACGACCTGCGGGACCGTACGGGCTTCCCGCCCACGGTGCTGCTCGGGGAGCTGCTGGAGGAGGGGGCCGACCATGTGGCCATCGACAACGAGAGTGCCGCACGCGAGGCGACCCGCCATCTGATCGGGCTCGGGCGCCGCACCATCCTCGCCGTCGGGGGGCGCGACGACTCGGGTCTGGGGACCGCGGAGGCGCGCACCCGGGGCTACCGTGCCGCCCTGGCGGAGGCCGGCATCGCCTACGATCCGGCCGCTCTGCTGCCGGTCGGCTCGTTCCGGATGCCCGACGGCGCCCGGGCCGTGGCGCGGGCACTCGAACAGGGCGCCCGGCCCGACGCGCTGCTGTGTCTCAACGACCAGTTGGCGCTGGGTGCGCTGCGCGCCCTGCACGAGCACGGGGTGTCGGTGCCCGGGGACGTCGCCGTGATCGGCTTCGACGACGTGGAGGGCGGTCGGTTCAGCGTGCCGACGCTGAGTACGGTGGCTCCGGACAAGGCGGCGGTGGCCAAGGTCGCCGTGCAACTGCTCCAGCACCGCATCGAGGAGGCGACGGCGCCGGACGGCGCCGTGCCCGGGGTACAGGCGCAGGACCGCATCGTGGCCCACCGGCTCGTCCTGAGGGAGAGCACGCAGGGCCACGAGCGGCGCTGACGCTCAGTCGGTGTAGACCTCGGCCCGGTCGACGCTCACGAAGGACGCCCCGGACTGGGAGTTGTGCTCGCCCATGACCCGGATCCGCAGGGTGTGCCTGCCGTTGGCCAGCCGTGGACTCGTGTACTGCACCGCCTCCCCGACGCGGATCGCGCCGTGGAAGTCCACCCGCTGCTCGGGCCCGCCGTCGATGCTGATGCCCGCGTAGCCGTTCCCGGTGTCCTTGACGGAGAGCAGGGCGATCCGGGTGCCCGTGAAGGAGAAGGTGGCCGTGGCACCGGCCCGGTCGCTCCAGTGGTCGTCGCTCCAGAAGCACTGCGTGGCGCAGCCGGTGCCGGAGTTCCAGGCGCCGGAGTAGGTGACGCTCCCGGCGCCGCTGGAGCGGCCGTCGTCGTTGATCCAGTAGTTTCCCGAGCCAGGGTCGCCCGAGGGCAGGTTCTGGGTGGCGCCCATGGCCAGCGGACGGCCGAAGTCGGGGGTGCCGTCGGCCCGCCAGGTGAACCTCTGCGCCCGCGTGGTGCGGTTGGTGTAGGTGTTCACCGACGTGGTCTTGGCGTGGTAGACGATCCAGTCCTCGGTCCCGTCGGGCGACGTGAAGAAGGCGTGGTGGCCCGGCCCGAAGACGCCCCGGTCGTCGGCCCGGGAGAAGACCGCGCCCTGGTGCTGGTGCCAGTTGCCCGGCACCAGCGGGTCGGCGTTCAGCGGCATCGACATCATCCAGACCTGGTAGTCCGGCTTGCCCGTGTCGCAGGTGGAGTACGTCATCCAGACCCGCCCGCCCCGGTAGAGGAACTCGGGCCCCTCGCGCACCTCGGGGCAGCCGCCCGCCGCGTCGATCGCGACCGCGTTCCCGGAGACGGTGTACGGGTTGGACATCGGGGCGATGTTGATCCCGTTGTGCTGGTACTGGTTGATGCCGCTGTAGGCGAGGTAGAGCCGGCCGCCGAGCTGGAGGACGCCCGCGTCGATGGCGAAGTCGTCCGCGTGGTTGGGCGGGGCGAGCTTGGCCTTGAAGTGGTACGGGCCGGTGGGGTCGTCGCGCTCGGACTCCAGGACGTACAGCCGGTGGTGGTCGTCGACGCCGTCGTCGGCCGTGTAGTACAGGTACCAGCGGTCGCCGAACCGGTAGAACTCCGGGGCCCAGATGTTGCGGTCGCGGGAAGGGTCGGTGTCGGTCCACACGGTGACCGGGTCCGCGGTCGGCAGGGTGCCCAGGGACGGGGAGCGCCACATCCTGATGCTGCCGCCCTGGGTGGTGGTGAGGTAGTAGTCGCCCTTCCAGTGCGTCATGAAGGGGTCGGGGCCGCTGTTGAGCGGGTTGCGGAAGGCGCCGGACGCCGCGGTGGGGGCATGCGGCCCGGACGCGGTCGCCGCCGCGGCGCCGGATCCGGCGAGTCCGGGCAGCAGGCTCACGACCAGCCCGAGAAGGGCGGCGAGGAGCGGGCCGAGGCGGGCGCGGGGACGGTGCGAGTGGCTGGGAAGCACGTGGGGGTCCTCTCCCGAGGCCTTTACATCGATGTAATGACGGGGCGTCAGGGTAGGGACGGCCCACAGGACTGTCAACAGGGCCAAAAATGGTATTCCATTTGCCGCAGACCTCTTGACGGTGCGGTTTGGCGAAAACTACGTTCTGTGCACCGGAAAGCCGCTTCCGCTTTGTGGAACCCGCCAACTCCCCGCACCTGATCCCAGGAGTCCCGTATGACTGCCCTGGAAGACCGCCGTCCGTCAGCCCGGACCGACGGCACCGCCACCAGCTCCGGCCTCTACACCTACGACCTGGCCCCGACGAAGCGGGAGGGCCGCCGCTGGGGCGCCTACAACGTCTTCACCCTCTGGGCCAACGACGTGCACAGCCTGGGCAACTACGCCTTCGCCATCGGCCTGTTCGCCCTCGGGCTGAACGTGTGGGGCATCCTCGCCGCCTTCGCGCTCGCCTCGGTCCTGCTCTTCCTCCTGCTCACGCTCTCCGGATTCATGGGCCACAAGACGGGCGTTCCGTTCCCCGTGATGAGCCGCATCGCCTTCGGTATCCGGGGAGCGAAGATTCCGGCCGCCGTGCGCGGGGCCGTGGCCATCGCCTGGTTTGGTATCCAGACTTACCTCGCGTCGGCCGTGCTGAGCGCCCTCCTGGTGGCCATGTTCCCCACCCTGGCCTCCCTGGACACGAACTCCCTGCTCGGCCAGTCGACGCTCGGCTGGATCACCTTCCTCGTGCTGTGGGCCCTCCAGGTGCTCATCGTCAGCTACGGGATGCAGATGATCCGCCGCTACATGGCCTTCGCCGCGCCCACCACCCTGCTGACCATGTGCGCCCTCGCGGTGTGGATGTTCGTCCGGGCCGACGGGTCGGTCTCCGTGTCCGTCGACGCCCCGCTCACCGGGGGTGCGATGTGGCTCCAGGTGCTCCAGGCCGCCGCCCTGTGGGTGGTGATCTACGGGACGTTCGTGCTCAACTTCTGCGACTTCACCCGGTCCGCACGCAGCCGCGGCTCCATCGTCCGGGGCAACGTGATCGGCATCCCGGTGAACATGCTCTTCTTCGCCGTCATCGTGGCGGTGCTCAGCGGAGCCCAGTTCACCCTCGACGGGCGCGTGATCACCAGTCCGACGGACATCGTCAGGACGATCCCCAACATGTTCCTGCTGGCCGTCGCCTCGCTGTGTCTCATCGCCCTCACGGTGGCGGTGAACCTGCTGGCCAACTTCGTGGCGCCGATCTACGCCCTGGTCGACCTCTTCCCGCACCGGCTGGACTTCCGCCGCGCGGGCCTGGTGAGCGCCGTCCTCGGCCTGGTGATCACGCCCTGGAACCTCTACAACAGCCCGGTCGTCGTGAACTACTTCCTCGGCGGGCTCGGCGCGCTGCTCGGCCCCCTGTTCGGGGTGATCATGGCGGACTACTGGCTGCTGCGGAAGTCCCGCGTGAACGTGCCGGCCCTCTACACCGAGGACGCGGGCGCCGAGTACCACTACCGGCGCGGCTACAACCCGCGGGCCGTCGCCGCCTTCCTCCCCGCCGCCGCGATCGCCGTCGTCGTCGCGCTCGTCCCCTTCTTCCACGCCGCGGCCGGGTTCTCCTGGTTCGTCGGCGCCGTCATCGCCGCGGTGCTGTACGCGCTCGTCGCCGACCGTGCCGCGCCGATCCGCGACGTGGACGGCGAGTCCATCGCCGTCGCCGCCGAATAGTCCCGGGCGCCCACCGCCGTCTCCCCCCTTCCCCGTCCGAGCAGAAGGCCCAGGCCCACCCATGCGCATCCTCGTGGTCAACGTCAACACCACGCAGTCCATCACCGACGCGATCGGCAAGCAGGCGGCCGGCGCGGCCTCCGACGGCACCGAGATCGTGCCGCTGACACCGGCCTTCGGCGCGGAGTCGGTGGAGGGCAACTACGAGAGCTACCTCGCCGCCGTCGCCGTGATGGAGGCCGTGCGCGCCCACCCGGAGCCCTTCGACGCGGTGATCCAGGCCGGTTACGGCGAACACGGCCGCGAGGGACTCCAGGAGCTGCTCGACGTACCCGTCGTCGACATCACCGAGGCGGCGGCGAGCACCGCCCAGTACCTGGGCCGCCGCTACTCGGTCGTCACCACGCTCGACCGTACGGTGCCGCTGATCGAGGAGCGGCTGGCGGTGGCCGGACTGAGCGCCAGGTGTGCCTCCGTGCGGGCCAGCGGGCTCGCCGTGCTGGAGCTGGAGCGGGACGAGCAGGCCGCCGTGGACGCCATCACCGAGCAGGCCGCCCGTGCCGTCGAGGACGACCGGGCCGAGGTGATCTGCCTGGGCTGCGGAGGCATGGCGGGCCTCGCCGAACGGGTGGTGGAACGTACCGGTGTCCCCGTGGTCGACGGGGTCGCCGCCGCCGTGACGGTCGCCGAGTCGCTGGTCCGGCTCGGTCTGTCCACGTCCAAGGTGCGCACCTACGCCCGCCCGCGTCCCAAGCGGATCGTCAACTGGCCCCCGCGGGTGGGCTGACCGCTCCCCGCTCCGTCCCGCCCGAACCGTCCGCGGGCACCGGGGTATTCTGACGGGCCGCCCGACCGCCGCTCCGCACGGCGCGGTCGGCGGGCCGGGAACGGGATGACAGACGAAGGACGGCGATGGCTGCGTCAGTGGGCTTCACGCCCGAGTCCGAGCGGGTCACGCGGCGGTTGCGCGACGAGATCATCGACGGTGTGCGGGCCCCGGGCAGCCGCCTGGTCGAGCGGGAGCTGGCCGAGTCCCTCGGCGTCAGCCGGCTCCCGGTCCGCGAGGCGCTCAAGACCCTGGTGGCGGAAGGGCTGGTGACCCCGCGGCCACGGAGCTGGGCGGTGGTGCGGGAGTTCACCACGAGCGACATCGCCGACCTGGACGAGGTCCGTTCGGGCCTGGAGACCCTCGGTTTCCGGCTCGCCGCCCAGCGGCACACGCGGGAGGGTCTGGAGCGGCTGCGCGCGACGGTGGACGCCGAACTCGACGCGGCGCGCGCCGACGACGCCGTGCGGGCCCGCCGGGCGGCCGCCGACTTCCACGAGACCGTCGTGTCCCTGGCCGCCAACGAACTGCTCAACGAACTGGAGCGGGTCCTGCGCAGCCGGCTGCGCTGGCTCCTGGGCCAGCACGACGACCTGCTGGCCGTCGCCCTGGAACACGACGCCCTCTACCGGGCCATCGCGGCCCGCGACGTGGACCGGGTCCAGGAGCTGGTCCTGCACCATCTGTCGACGAGCCGCAGCGCGGCACTGGGCCACCTGGCGCAGGAGCGCTCCTAGAGGCCCTCAGCCGGGGGTCGCCCCCGGTGGCCTTGGGCGAACCGGGACGGCGGGATGCCGAAGGTGCGGGTGAAGGCGGCGGTGAACGCGGCGGGAGAGGCGTAGCCGAGCCGGCCGCCGACCTCGCTGACCGAACCGGACCGCAGCAGCGGAACGGCCGCCAGCAGCCGGGCACGGCCCCGCCAGACGGCGGGACTGTCGCCCGTCTCGGCACGGAAGCGCCGGGTGAAGGCGCGCTCGCTCAGGTTCGTCCGCGCCGCCCACACCGCGTTGGTGACCCCGGTGTCCGGCGCGGCCAGATACTCCCGGCACAGTGCCGCCAGGTCGGCACCGACGGGGATGCGGACGTGGAACGGGAGCGGGGCGCGCGCCGCGATCTCGTGCAGGAGGAGGTCGGCGACGCTGCCGTCGCGCCCGGACAGGCTGTAGTCGGCCTCGAACTCGACGGCCGCCAGGAGCAGTTCGCGCAGCAGCGGCGGCACGTCCACGACCGTGCAGGTGCCCGGCCACCACGGGACGGCGTCCGGCTCGATGTACAGGCTGCGGGTGCTCACGCCCAGCATCCGCACCCGGTGCCGGGTGGCCGCCGGGATCAGCACGGCGCGCTCGGGCGGTACGGTCCAGGTGCCGTCGTCGGTGTCGACCACCATGACTCCGGTCGCGCCGTACAGGAACTGCGCGCGCCGGTGCTCGTGCCAGTCCAGGACGTGTCCGGGCGGGTAGTCGGTGCCGATCGGCAGCACGGCGCGGTCCACGTGGTCCACGTCGGCCAGGGGGACGTTCTTCACCCGGTCACCTTACGGCCGTCCTGGCCGAGTCGCGAAGGAATGGTGCCGGGTATCGAATGCGGGCGGCGCCGCCGAGCTGGTGGAGTGGCCTGCGTGGATGTTGTGGCTCTGCTCGGAATCGGGCTCCTGACCGGTGTGACCACCGTGCTGTTCGGCTTCGGCGGCGGTTTCGTCGCCGTCCCGGTCGTGGTGTGGGCGGACTCCGCCCCGGGCGCGGACGCGATACGGGTGGCGACGGCCACCTCGGCCCTGGTGATGGTGGTGAACGCGGCCTTCGCCACCGCGGTCACGCCCCGCCGGGTGCTGGCCGCCCTCCGGGGTGGCGGCCCGCTGCTCGTCCTGCTGGGCGTCGGCGCCGCGGCCGGGGCGCTCGCCGCGCGTCACGCCCCGGCCGGGCTGATCCGCTGGGCGTTCGTCGCGTACGTCGCCCTCACCGTCGTGGACCTGCTGCTGCGCCCCGGCTTCCTGCGCCCGCGTGCCCAGGCCGAGGCGGCCGTCGGCACGCCGCGTCCGCTGCCGGCCGTCGTCGGTGCGCCCGTCGGTGCGGTGGCCGCCTTCCTCGGGGTGGGCGGCAGCGTCATGACCGTCCCCGCGATGCGGCGGGCCGGGCACACGATGCACGTGGCGACCGCGCTGGCCAACCCGCTGACCCTGGCGATCGCGCTCCCGGCCGCCCTCGTCTTCCTGGGCGGCTCCGGGGACCCCGCCGGCGCCGACCCGCACCTCGCCCTGGTGGGTCTCGTCGACCTCCGGGCGGCCGGGGCGCTGCTCCTGGGCGCCCTGCCGGTGATCGCGGTGCTGCGCCGACGCCCGCCGCGCATCCCGGACCGTCTCTACGCCTGGACGTACGTCGGGCTGCTCGGCGCGGTGACGGTCGCGATGGTGCTGTGACACGCTGTCAGCCGTCAAGCGAGCACGGCCTCCCAGGTGTCGACGGCGAAGTGGACGGTCATGCCGTTGCGGCCGTACAGCCGCGGGGCGCCCGTCGCGTTCGCGGTGTCGACACCGAGGCCCACCGTGTCCCGGCCCCGTGCGGCGAAGGCCGCGAAGGCGTGGCGCAGCAGGAACCCGCCCACACCTCGGCCCCGGGCCTCGCGCAGTACGCCGATGCTCCGGATCCAGCCCATGGCCTCGCGGTCGTCCCGGGCGAGCAGGAACCCGGCGTCCCCCAGGTCGTCGGTCTCGGCGATCCACACCAGGGACCAGTCGAGGCCCGCGGCGTCGATGTCGTCCAGCCACAGCCGGTACGGGCGCGGCTGGAAGTCGAAGTGCTGGGCGAACGTCCGCTGGTACAGCTCGTGCACCCGGACGCGGTCCGCCTCCGTGGCACAGGCCCGCACCCGTACGCCCGCCGGGGCCTGGGGCGAAACGTCGGCCGCCGGGTCCAGTGCGCGGCGCAGTACGTGGTGGGTGCGCACGACGCTCCAGCCGCGCTCGGCGAGGAGCGCGGTGTCGGTCGTGGGCCGGGTGTTGAGGTGCAGGTGCACCACGGCGCGCTCCGCGCCGTTGGCCCGTGCCTTGGCCAGGGCGCGGGTCTCCATGGCCACCAGCATGCGCAGCCCGGTCCGCTGGTGGTCGGGCAGCACGTAGTGGTCGATGTCGATCCGCTCCCCGCCGGACTCGTCCCACAGCAGCCCGTACGCCACCGGCAGGTCGCCGTCGAAGGCGAGCCACGAGTCCTGGGTCAGATCCGTCTGCTGGTGCTTCAGGTCGGCTTCGACGGTGTGCTGGTCGGTCTCGGGGCGGCCGATCTCGATCCGGTCTATCTCGTTGAGGAGGGCGGTGATGGCGGGGGCGTCGGCGAGGGTGGCCGGTCGCAGGTCGGCGGTGGACATGAGGAGCAGAGTCGGGCACGGCGGCGGGTGACCGCAACGGATTATCCGCCGGAGGCGACGGAGTGACGTACGACGGCGAACCGGGGGCATACGGATGACCGAGGCCCTCTCCCCCGCCGACCCACGGGAGTCCCCTGTGACGCCGAGCCTGCGCACCGCCCGCGCCTGCCGTGCCGCCGCCGTGCTCCTTGTCGCCGCCGCCGCGTACGCGGCCACCCGCCACTCCTGGCTCGCCCTGCCCGGCCTGTACACCGCTGCCGTGTTTGCCTGGTGCGCCGCCCGTGAGGGCGCCGAGCACCGGCGCAGGGTCGTCCTGGCCCGGCGGGCCGAGCTGCTGGCCCGGCCGGCCGGGCAGGCGGATCCGTTCGCGCACGGTCTCGAGCCGTGCTGCGCGTTCTGGCGGCACTCCGACGGTGTCGTGCACGGCCCGGAGTGCGCCCGCCCGGCCGCCGCCCGCGTCCCGCTGCCCGAGGACTGCTGCGAACGGTGGTGGACCTCGCTCGGCGCGCGGCACGACGCGGGCTGCCGCCGTCACGACGGTGCCCCGGGCCGGGGCCGCGCCCGGCCGGCGTCGCAGTAGGCCGGTCAGGAACCGAGCGGTTGTGGCCCCAGCGCCGTCCGCAGGGCCAGCGGGGTGGCGGCGGCCCAGGCCTGCGGCGAGCAGGAGTGGGGGTAGGGAACGGGTGCGGCGGTCGCCGAGCGGTCGTATCCGGCGAGGACCTCGGGCAGCCGGTGGCCGTGACGGGCCGCCGCCGCGACGAGTCCCTCCGCGACGGTGCGCACCTCCGCCGCCAGGCCCTGCCTGGCCAGGCCGAGGACGACGACCGCGTTGTCGTGCGGCCAGGCACTGCCCCTGTGGTACGACAGCGGGTGGTACGGCCGCTGCCCGGCGGCGAGGGTCCGGATCGCCCAGCCGGAGAAGAAGTCCGGCTCGAGGAGTCGCCGGCCCACCCGGCGGGAGCGCTCCGGGTCGAGGATGTCCGACCACAGCAGATGCCCGGCGTCCGAGGCCAGCGCGTCGACCTGGCGGCCGTCGCCGTCCAGCGCCAGGGCGGGGAAGTCGGCGTCGGCCATCCAGAAGTCCGCCGTGAACCGGTCCCGCAGCCGGGCGGCGCTCTCCCGCAGCCGGCGGGCGTACGCCTCGTCCCGCCAGACGTCGTCGGCGAGTTGGGCGGTGCGCAGGAGTGCGTCGTAGGCGTACCCCTGCGCCTCGCAGACGGCGACGGGCCCCTCGGCCTGGGTGCCGTCGCGGAAGCAGACGGCGCCGGCCGAGTCCTTCCAGTTCTGGTTGACCAGCCCGCCCGGGTCGGGCTCGTACACGAGGTACCCGTGCCGCTCCAGGCCGCCGTCGGTGAGCATCCAGTCCACGGCCCGCCGGGCGTGCCGTTCCAGGCGCTCCGCCAGGGTCCGGTCACCGGTCGCCTCGTGGTGGGCGTGGAGCAGGACGAGGAAGAGCGGGGTGGCGTCGACGGCGCCGTAGTACCGGCCGTACGGGACCTGCCGGAAGTGGGCGAGTTCGCCGTGCCGGGTCTCGTGGACGATGCGTCCGGGCTGCTCACCGCTGAACGGGTCGTGCCGCCGGCCCTGGGTGGCGGCGAGCGCGCTGAGGACGGCGGCGGCCGTCGCGGGCCGGTACGGCAGCAGGAAGTAGGCGGTCAGCAGGGAGTCGCGGCCGAACAGGGTGAGGAACCACGGGATGCCGGCGGCCGGGACGCGCACGTCCTCGCCGTCGACGCCGGGGACCGGGATGGTCAGCAGGTCGATGTCGGCGAGACCGCGTTCGCAGGCGCGGGTCAGGTCTTCCGCCGCGCCGTCGACCCGTTCGGGGCGTCGTACGGCGGTGGGGGCGGAAGCGGGGACGGGCGGCCGGGTGCGTCCGTGCGGGCGGGCGCGGACGGTCAGCCGAAGGTCGGCCCGTCCGTGCGCGTCGAGGGGCAGGTGCCAGGTGAGGATCCGGGCGGTGTCGCCCGGCCGGGCCGGTGCCGCGGCCACCGTGTCCGGGGCGGGATCGCAGGTGATTTCCGTCCGCGCGTGCCAGTCGGCTCTGCGGTAGCTGAAGAGCACTCCGTCGGCGGTGTCGCGACTGTCGTACTCCGCGCCGGGCTTGGCGTAGTGGCGGTCGTCGGCGCGGAGTTCGAAGAGGTCGGCGAAGTCCGCGTCGACGGTGAGGTCGAGGCGGGCCGTCACGGCGTCGGGACGGTTGCTGACCAGGCTCAGGTGTTCGGTGAACGTGCCGGCGGTGACGCCCTGGCGCCGGAAGACGGTGTACGCGGGCGGGTTGTCCCGGGTGCCCTCGGGGGTCAGTGCACCGGCGGCCGTGTCGTCGGTCTCCGGCGTGACGGGTACCAGCGCGGTGGGGGCGGTCCCGTCGACGGCGAGGTGCCAGCGGCTGAGGTGCCGGGCGTCCTGGAGGAACAGCCCGTCGGGTGCCGATCCGCGGGTGCCGCTGATGTCGCCGTCGGCCCGGAGGCGGACGAAGGTGGCGTCGCGCACCAGTTGGACGCGGGGGTCGGCCGCGGTCATGGTCCGGCCTCCTTCGGGTCGGTGCTCAGCAGGTCGAGGGTGAGGGCCGCGGTCCAGGAGAAGTGCCGGGTGCCGCGGGCCGCGCCGGTGGCGGGGTCGACGTACTCGGCGAACCCGGAGCGTCCCGCCTCCGTGAGGAAGCCGGTGCGCAGGCGCTCGGCGTCCGGGTGGAAGCCGTGGGTGCGCAGTCCCCGCTCGATCAGCCAGGCGGTGTTGAACCAGGCCGGCCCGCGCCAGTACCGGGTGGGGTCGAAGGCGTGGCCGGTCAGGTCGTAGCTGGGGACCAGGTGCGTGGCCGGGGCGCTGAAGCGCGGTCCGGTGAGCGTGGTGTGCAGGCGCCGGACGACGTCCTCGGGCAACTCCGGGACGAGGAGCGGGATCAGGCCGCTGACGGTCCGCTCGTCGACCGGTTCCCCGGTGTGCAGGTCGCGCACGCGGAACAGGCCGGCCCGCTCGTCCCAGAGCCGGTCCACCAGCGCCCGGGTCAGCTCGGCGGCCCGCTCGGTGTGCCGCCGCCCGGGCAGGCCCAGTTCGCGTGCCATCGCGGCCAGGGCCAGTTCGCTCACGATCAGCAGCGCGTTGAAGGCCGGGTCCTCCACGGCGAACCGGTGCCGTACGACGCGGTCGTCGTAGCCCGCCTCCCGGTACTCGGTGGCCAGCCGGACGTACCGGCCGTAGTCGAGGTCGGTGGGCCGGTCGGCGGGGTGGCCGTGATCCAGGTCGGCGCGCCGGAAGGTGTCGGGCGGGCTGGGTTCGACCCGCTTCAGGGCCCGGTCCCAGCTCGGGCTGTTGTCCATGCCGGGTTCCCACGGGTGGACGACGGCCGCGAGGCCGCCCCCGCCGAGGTCGCGGCGGCCGAGCAGGTAGTCGTGCCAGGCGGCGAGCCTCGGGTGGACGCGGGCGAGGAAGCCGCGGCGCCGGGACTCGGCCGGGTCGGCCCGGTGGACGAGCCAGGCGGCCAGGGCGTGCACGGGCGGCTGGACGATGCCGGAGGTCTCGACGGCCGAGGGGGCGCCGGCCGCCCGGCCCGCCGTGGAGGACTGCCAGAAGTCGGGACTCGGGAAGTAGGCGTCGTGCGGCAGGGCGGGGTTGAAGACGATGTGGGGCACGCGTCCGTCGGCCCACTGGGCGGCCAGCAGGGACTCCAGTTCCCGCTGGGCGCGGCGCACCGAGAGGTGGCGCTGTCCGATGGCGACGAAGGCGGAGTCCCAGCTCCACTGGTGCGGGTAGAGGGTGCGGGAGGGGACGGTGGAGGCGCCGGTCCAGTTGTCGATGAGGACCCGCGCCGCACCGCGCCGCAGGGTCAGGTCCGCGGGCGCGGTGGGCGCGGGCCGGTCCAGGAGGTCCAGGGGGGAGTTCACGCGCCCGACCTCTTGAGGAAGGCGGGGACGGAGCGCACGGCCTGGACGGGGTCGCCGGTCAGCCGGCATTCGAGGGCGAGGTGGCCGTCGTAGCCGACGGTGTGCAGGGCGCCGAGCCAGGCGGGCCAGTCGAGGTGGCCGGCGCCGGGCTGGAAGCGGTTGGAGTCGGAGACCTGGGCGTGGCCGATGACGTCGGCGTGGGCGACGATCGCGGCGGCGGGGTCGGTCTCCTCGATGTTCATGTGGTAGCTGTCGATGCCGATCCGGACCGAGTCGAGACCGACGGCGCGGATCAGGTCGGCGGCCTGGTCGAGCCGGTTGACCATGTGGTCCTCGTAGCGGTTGAGCGGCTCCAGGAAGAGCGTGACGCCCTCCCGGCGGGCGTGCTCGCCGAGTTCGGTGAGCCCGGCGAGGAGCACCTCGCGGTCCTCCTCCTCGGTGCGCGGCGGTTCGAAGGGCGGCAGGCGCCGGGAGAACATGCCGTACGAGGCGGGGGTCTGGGCGCCCACGCCGCCGATCTCGGCGATCACGGTGAGCTGGGACTTCATCTGGGCGACGGCGTCGCGGCGCAGCTCCTCGTCGAAGGCGCCGAGGAAGTGCAGCATGTCGACGCAGACGGTCGGCATGACGACGCCGTCCTTGTGGGCCTGCCGCAGTTCCTCGCGCCGGGAGGCGAAGTGGAAGTCGCCCTTGCCGCGCAGTTCGATCGCCTCGTAGCCGGCCTGCTGGGCGAAGTCCCACTTGGCCTGGAGGGTGCCTTCGGGCAGGAGTTGTTCCTGGACGGCGGTCTTGAGGGCGGTCTTGAGCATGGGGGTGCCTCTGCCTTTCGGGGCTCTCAGAATTCCAGGACGACCTGCAGCGCCTCGGCGGGCCGCTCGTCCAGCAGTACGTAGGCGTCGGCGGCGTCGGCGACGGGGACGACGTGGCTCACCAGCGAGTCGACGTCCACCTGACCCTCGGCGACCAGGCGCAGGAAGGTCTGCTGGAGGCGTTCGACGCTCCAGCGGTTGGACAGCTGGGGCGGGACGCCGCCGATCTGGGAGCAGATCAGCTGGACCCGGTTGTGGTGGAACTCGTCGCCGAGGCGAAGACCGATGCCGTCGCCCTGGTAGAAGCCGGAGGCCACCACCCGGCCCCCGGCCGCGACCGAGCGCAGCGCCTCGTGCAGGGCCGGGTAGGCGCCGCTGATCTCGATGGCGAGGTCGGCGCCGAGGCCGCCGGTGGCCTCCCGGACGCGTTCGGCGACGGCGTCGGTGCGGGCGTTGAGGGTGTGCTGGGCGCCGTACAGCTTCGCGGTCTCCAGGCGGCCGTCGAGGGCGTCGACGGCGGTGACGCGGGCGCCGCTGAGCCGGGCGAGCCGGGTGGTGAGCAGGCCGATGACACCCTGCCCGAACACGGCGACGTCCTCGCCGAGGTGGATGTCACCGGCCAGGACCGCGTTGTACGCGATGGCGCCGACCCGGGCGAAGGCCCCGGCCAGCGGTTCGAGTCCGGCCGGCAGGGTGTGGCCGACCATGCGCTCGGCGGGGACGATGCCCTCGCTGCGGTGGCCCCAGATGCCCCACACCAGGTCGCCGGGGACCGGCAGGCCCGGGGTGCCGGCCAGTTCCGGGGAGACCTCGACGACCTCGCCGACCTCGGAGTAGCCCCAGCCGGCCACCGGGTACTCGATGCCGGGTGCGCCGTCGCGGAACAGGCGCGCCTCGGGGTCCCAGGTCCGGGTCAGGTACGGGTTGGTGCCGCGGTAGGCGGTCAGCTCGGTGCCGGCCGAGATGCCCGAGTAGCGGGTGCGGACCCGCAGGTGGCCGGGGGGAAGTTCGGCCCGGGTGTGCTCGGCCACCTCCACCTGGCGAGGTCCGGTGAACTGGACGACGCGCTCCACGGACGACGCGGACGGCACGGACGGCACCGTCGGTACGGACGGCGTGGACGGCACGGGCGGCACGGGCGGCACGGATGACACGGACGGCTCCGGAAGGGTTGCTGATGCGGTTGCGTCGACAATATCCGCAACTTATGTCTTGTCAACAAGCAAAAGTGATGCTGTGATGCGTGGCGAGCAGACGTAAGCGGAACGAGGACACTCAATGCGCATCAGGACCCTGCGGTCGAGGACGACCGCGGTCGGCGTCACGGCAGCCTTGGGAATCGGGTTGCTCTCGGGCTGCGCGAGCAGCACCGGGCCCGGCAGGCCGGACCGTGAGATCACGGTCTGGTCGCAGGAGAACCTGCCCGACCGCGTCGCCGCGACGCAGAAGGTCATCGACGGGTTCGAGAAGAAGACCGGCGTCAAGGTGAAACTCGTCGGGGTCGACGAGAAGCAGATGCCGCAGCTCATCATGTCGGCGGCGGCCTCGGGGACCCTGCCCGACGTCATCGGCGCCGCGCCGATGGGCCAGGTCTGGCAGATGTACAGCAACGGCCTGCTGAACACCGACATCCCGAAGCGGATCGTGGACGGCCTGGGGCGCGACACCTTCAACGCCAACGCGCTGCAGCTGACCTCCGACGGCGGCACCACCCTCGGTGTGCCCTCCGACGCCTGGCTCCAGTTGCTGGTCTACCGCAAGGACCGGTTCGGGCAGCAGGGCCTGCCCGCCCCCGACACGTACGCGAAGGCGCTGGCCGCCGCCAAGGCGCTCACCACCAAGGGCCACGACGGCATCTCGGCGGCCACCGACCCCAGCGACGCCTTCACCTCCCAGAGCTTCGAGAGCCTCGCCCTGGCCAACGACTGCCAACTGGTCGACGACCGGCACGAGGTCGCCCTCGACTCCCCGCGCTGCGAGGAGGCCTTCCGCACCTACGACCAGCTGGCCCGCACCTACGGCGCCCCGGGCACCCAGACCGTGGACTCCACCCGTGCCACCTACTTCGCCGGACGGTCCTCCATGGTCATCTGGTCCTCGTTCCTGCTCGACGAACTCGCCGGGCTGCGCAAGGACGCCCTGCCCAGCTGCCCACAGTGCGCGAAGGACCCGGGCTACCTGTCGGACAACAGCGGCATCGTCACCGCCATGCAGGGTCCCGACGCCGAGGAGGCGGCCCAGTTCGGCGAGATCACCTCGTGGGTGACGACCAAGACGGCCGAGACGGCGGCGTCCCGCGAGTTCATCGAGTACATGATGGGCACCGGCTACGAGTCCTGGTTCGGCATGGCACCCGAGGGCAAGATCCCGGTCCGCAAGGGCACGCCCGCCGAACCCGAGCGCTACCTGGACGCCTGGCGGCACAGTGACATCGGCGTGGACACCCGCAAGCCCCTGGACGAGGTCTTCCCCACGTCCCTGCTGGACCAGCTCGCCGACGGTGTCAGCAACATGCGCCGCTGGGGCATCACCCAGGGCGAGGGCGCGCTCGTCGGCGCCACCAACGGCGAGCTGCCCGTGCCGAAGGCCATCGGCGCCATGACCAGCGGTCAGAGCTCGCCGTCCGAGGCGGCGCGCGACGCCGACGAAGAGGTCGCCGCCCTCAAGAAGTCCCTTCAGTAGCCGCCCGCCGCCTGCACATCACGAAGGTCTCTCATGCCCACAGCCCCAGCCGGCGCGCCGCAGCGCCGGGACACCAGCCGCCGGACCACGGACCCGTCCGGGGAGCGGTCCGCCTCCGCGGGCCGTCGCCCGCTCACCGCGAGCCGGCGCGCCAACCGCGCGGGACTCGCGTTCGTCTCCCCCACCTTCCTCGTCGTCCTCGTGGTGGTCGTGCTGCCCATCGCCTGGACCGTGCTGCTGGCCTTCCAGAAGGCCAGGCTCGTCGACATCCAGGGCATGGGCCTGTTCGGCAACTGGTCCCTGGACAACTTCTCGCAGGTCTTCGACTCGGCCGGCTTCTGGTCGAGCCTCGGCACCACCCTGCTGTACACGGCGGGCGCCACCCTCGGCTCCGTGCTCCTCGGCCTGGTGGCCGCGCTCGCCCTGCGCAAGCCCTTCAAGGGGCGCGGGCTGCTGCGCGCGGCGATGCTGCTCCCGTACGTCGCGCCGGTCGTCGCCGTGGCCTTCGTCTGGGAGGTGGCGCTCAGCCCGCAGTACGGCGTGGTCAACGACTGGGGCCGGCGGCTGTTCGGCTGGGACGACCCGATCGCCTTCCTGTCCACCCGCCAGTACGAGGTCGACCTGCTGGGCCTGCACTTCGACGTCCCGCTGGCGCTGCTGACGGTCATCGTCTTCGAGTGCTGGCGGTACTTCCCCTTCGCCTTCCTGTTCATCCTGGCGCGGTTGCAGGCGGTGCCCGACACGCTGGAGGAGGCCGCGCTGGTCGACGGCGCCACGCCGACCCAGCGGTTCCGGCACGTGCTGCTGCCCCAGCTGATGCCGGTGATCGCGCTGCTGTGCGTGCTGCGCTTCATCATGACGTTCAACAAGTTCGACGACGTCTACCTGCTCACCGGCGGCGGCGCCGGCACCGACGTGGCCGCCGTGCGCGTGTACGACTTCCTCACCGCCCGCTACGACGTGGGAGCGGCGGCCGCGCAGGCGCTCGTCCTGGCCCTCTCGCTGATGATCCTGCTGGGCTTCTACTTCAAGTTCTTCGGCAACAAGGTCCAGGAGGAAGCGTGAGTGGCAAGACCGCCCTGACCCGGGCCCGGTTCGAGGAGAGGTTCTTCGGCGTCGCGCGCTGGATCGTCATCGCGTTCCTGGCCGTGATCACCCTTCTGCCGTTCTACTACATGGTGCTGCTGTCGCTGAAGCCCATCGACGCGCTCCTGCTCGACCCCGGCTCGCTCTGGGTCTCGGCCAAGGACTTCACCCTCTCCACCTACCGCGACGTGCTGCGCTCCACCGACGACGGCGGCCAGGGCTTCCTGAGGTTCCTGCTCAACTCCGCGCTGGTCTCGCTCGGCACGGTGGTGCTGACCCTGGTGGCCGCCGTGCCCGGCGCCTACGCGGTGAGCCGGCTGAAGTTCTTCGGTCACCGCCAGGTCAGCGCGCTCTTCCTGGCCGTCTACCTGTTCCCGGCGACGCTGCTGGCCGTGCCGCTCTTCGTGATCTTCGCGAAGATCGGTCTCTCCTCCAGCCTGGTCGGTCTCGCCGTCGTGTACGTCGCGCAGACCGTGCCGGTGTCGATCTACATGCTGAAGAACTACCTCGTCACCATCCCCGCCTCCATCGAGGAGGCGGCGGCGCTCGACGGCTGCTCCCGCCTGCAGACCGTGCGCAAGGTGATCCTGCCGCTGGCCCTGCCCTCGCTGATGGCGACCGGCCTGTACGTCTTCATGATCGCCTGGAACGAGTTCCTCTTCGCGCTGCTGTTCCTGGCCGCCGACCCCGGCGAGTGGACCGTCTCCCTGGGGCTGGCCCAGCTCTCCAACGGCATCGAGGTGCCCAAGACCGTCCTCATGGCCGGTTCCGTGATCCTCACGATCCCCGTGGTACTTCTGTTCTTCGCCGCCGAACGCCTGCTCACCGAGGGGCTGACCAGCGGCGCCGACAAGAGTTGAGCCGTGGGGGACTCCATGATGACGTCAAGTCAGGCCAGCGCCGGCGAACTGCTGCACCTGATCCGCAGCGGCCGCGCCAACACGCGGGCCGACCTCCAGCAGGCGACCGGGCTGTCCCGCTCCACCGTCGGACAGCGCCTCGACCTGCTCAACCGTGCCGGGTGGCTGCGCCACAGCACGGGCACCTCCACCGGCGGACGCCCCTCGCACCGGATCGCCTTCGATCCCGGCCACGCCTCGGTCATCGCCTTCGACCTGGAGACCCGGCACGCCCGCGCCGCGGTGCTCGACCTGGCCGGCAACATCCTGGCCGAGCACACCGGCCCGATGGACGTCGGTGCCGGCCCCGACCGCGTCCTGGCGGGGCTGGCCGACTGGTTCCCCGACCTGATCGCCGCGGCCGGTGTCCCGGCGTCCCACGTGGCGGGCATCGGCCTGTCCGTGCCCGGGCCGGTCGACTGGGAGTCCGGGCGGGTGATCGAGCCGCCCATCATGCCCGGCTGGGACCGCTACCCCATCCGGGAGCGGCTGCAGGAGGCGTACGCGTCCCGCCTGGGCCTGGACCCGGCGGCCGCCGAGGCCGTGCCGGTCCTGGTGGACAACGACGCCAACCTGATGGCGCTGGCCGAACACCAGGCCAACCACCGGGACTGCGCCTCCTTCGTGCTCCTGAAGGTGTCCACCGGCATCGGCGCGGGGGTCGTCATCGGGGACCGCCTCTACCGCGGCATCGACGGCGGGGCGGGCGACATCGGGCACATCCGCCTGCACGACCGGTCCGACGCGCTGTGCATGTGCGGCTCCCACGGCTGTCTCGCGGCCGTGGCCAGTGGGCGGGCGATCGCCGGGGAACTGGCCGCCCTAGGCCAGGACACGGCGTCCGGACGCGATGTCAGGCGGCTGCTCAACGAGGGGCACCCGGACGCGGTCCGGCTGGCCCGCGAGGCGGGACGGCGGGTGGGCGAGGTCCTGGTGACCGTCGTGACCCTGCTCAATCCGGGGGTCCTCATGATCGCCGGAGAGCTGGCCGGGGTGCCCTTCCTCACCGGGGTGCGGGAGTTGGTCTACCAGCGGGCGATGCCCCGCGCGACCGCCAACCTCCAGGTCGTCACCTCACGGCTCGGCGACCACGCCGGGCTCGTCGGGGCCGCCGCCATGGTCGTGGAGCACCTCTACTCCCCCGCCGGCGCCGACGCCCGGCTGGAACGCCTCGCCTCATGACCGCCTCGCCACGTGACCGCCTCGCCTCATGACCGCCGCCCGCTGTTCCCGGCGGATCGCCGGAAGACCTTCGAAGACAGGAACGCCGTGACCACTGCCCCCGCCCCCTGGACCGACCGGCCCGTCGAGGTCGGGCTCGTGGGTGCCGGCCCGTGGGCCCGCGCCATGCACGCCCGGGTGCTGGCCGCCGGTCCCGAGACCCGGCTCGCCGCGGTCTGGGCCCGCCGTACCGAGGCCGCCCGCGAGACCGCCGCCCCCTACGCCGCCCATGTCGCCGCCGACTTCGAGGAGTTGCTGGACCACTGCGAGGCCGTGGCGTTCGCCGTGCCGCCCGCCGTCCAGGCCGAGCTGGCACCGCTGGCGGCGAAACGGGGCAAGGACCTGTTGCTGGAGAAGCCGCTCGGGCCCGACCTGACCGCGGCCCGCCGGGTGGCCGACGCGGTCGCCGAGGCCGGGGTCGTCTCCCAGCTCGTACTGACCAAGCGCTACCACCCGGCCACCCGGGCCTTCCTGGAGGCCGCCCGTTCCTTCGACGCGGTCGGGGCGCGCTCCTGCTACCTCCACGGGGCTTTCCTGGAGGGGGAGTTCGCCACCGGCTGGCGTCTGGAGCACGGCGCCCTGCTCGACCTGGGTCCCCATCTGCTCGACCTGCTGGACGCCGCGGTCGGCCCGGTCGCCGCCGTCCATGCCACGGGCGACCCGCGCCGCTGGGTGGAGTTGACCTGCGAGCACGAGAACGGCGCCGTGAGCCAGGCCTCGCTGTCCGGTTCCGTGGCCGTCCCCCGCGCGCTGACCCGCGTCGAACTGTTCGGCACGGGCGAGCCCCTGGTGTACGACACGGCCGGCCTCGACCACGAGGAGTGCTGGCCCGTCCTGCGCCGCGACTTCGCCACGGCCGTCCGCACCCGTAAGCCGACGCCGGTCGACGCCGGACGCGGCCTGTACCTGCAGAGCCTCCTCGACCGGGCCGTGCACGGCTAGGAGGGGCCAGGAGGTCGCGTACGGCCGGCCGGGGCCGGGAAGGGGTCAGTCGAGGACGGCCGTGGCCTCGACCTCGACCAGATGCTCGGGCACGTCCAGTGCCGCGATGCCCAGCAGGGTGGCCGGCGCGGCCGGGGTCACTCCCAGCCGGGCGGCAGCCCGCTCGATCCCCTCCAGCAGGAGGGGCATCTTGTCCGGCGTCCAGTCGACGACGTGGACGTTCAGCTTGGCGACGTCCGCGAAGGAGGCACCGGCCGCGGCCAGGGCGGTGGCGACGTTGAGGTAGCACTGCTCGGCCTGCGCCGCCAGGTCCCCTTCGCCGACCGTGACGCCGTCGGCGTCCCAGGCGACCTGCCCGGCGACGAAGACCAGCTTCGATCCGGACGCGATCGACACCTGTCGGTAGACGTCGATCTCGGGCAGCCCGCCGGGGTTCAACAGGGTGATGGCCATGACGTCGGTCTCCTTGCATGTGCTCTCTTGTGGTTACCCGGGAACCGTAAGAGAGTGACCGCCGACATGGAAGAACGCACTTTTCAGTGACTGGGGCACCCGATGGTGACCCAGCGGTTCAACGGCTCGCCCGACGACGCGGGGAGGCCTCGCGCGGCCGCTTCGGCACTTGACGCGCGGTGCGGAAGACGGCCAGTCGCAGGACGAGGAAGCGTACGACGGTGACGGCGACGGACGTGGTGGCGAGGACCGCGGTCTCGGCGGCGGGCGAGGCGTCGGGCCGCCGGTGCGTGAACCACAGCACGGCACCCGAGGTGACCAGGTAGCCGAGCAGGAAGAGGCCGCCCGCTGCGAGGTGCGCGCGGGCCGGTGTGGTGGCGGCGTGCCGGAACGTCAGCCGCCGGTTCGCCTCGGTGTTCAGCACCGTCAGGACGAGGAGCGAGACCAGGTTGGCGACCGCCGGGGGCGACCACGGACGCAGCCCCCAGTAGAGGAGCGCCTGGCCCGCGGTCGACGCGACGCCGATCGCGACGAACCAGCCGACCTCCCGCGACCACACCGCGCGCCCCACCCGTCCGATCCGTCGACGAACTCCCCGGTGGCGCAGCGTACTACGACACCACCAGGCGCTTTGCCTTTTCTTTGCCCATCGGGAACCCTGTGGTTCCCGGCCGCGTTCATCGTGGTGACCGCGGGAAATCGCGGCCGGGGACAGACCGATGGACAGCGACAGAAGCCGAGGTGGCACGAGTGGCGATGTGGGACAAGATCAAGGACCAGGCCAAGACCTTCCAGCAGTCCCAGGGCACTCGGGGAGCGAGCGGATCCGGCCAGGGCTCGCACGGACCCGCGGGGGGCGGCAGGTCGGGCTCGTCCTCCGGCGGTTCCAAGGCCCAGCTGATCGGGATGTTCAAGTCCCAGCTCGCCTCGGCCAAGAACGAGCTGAAGAGCGGCGCCTACCGGGACGCCAGCATGGCCATGTGCGCGCTGGTCGCCGCCGCGGACGGCCGGGTGGAGCCGGCCGAGCGGCAGCGCGTGGAGGAGCTGATCGTCTCCAACGAGGTGCTGCAGAACTTCCCGGCGGACCAGCTCCGCCAGCGGTTCAACCAGCACGTGGACCGGCTCCTCGCCAACTTCGAGCAGGGGAAGGCCGAGGCACTCCAGGTCATCGCCAAGGCCGCCAAGAAGCCCGCGGAGGCCCGTGCGGTCGTGCAGACCGGCATGGTGGTCGCCGGGGCCGACGGATCCTTCGAGCCGTCCGAGCAGTACGCGATCCGCGAGGCGTGCACCGCGCTGAACATCCCGCCCTCGGAGTTCGGCGTCTGATCACCCGTCGGCCCGGCGCCGGTGCGCCGCTACCCGCTCCCGGGTCGCGCAGCGACGTGAGCAGTAGCGGCGTTCCGGACCGCTGCCCTGGGCGATGAAGACGTTCCGGCAGCTACCGGAGGCGCAGCTCCTGCCGGGTGGGCGTTGGCGGTCCCAGACCAGGACCGTCAACGCCAGGCAGGACGAGGCCAGGAACCACTCCGGCCAGGGTGCGTCGTCGGCACGGTCGAGGTGCGGGTGCCAAGGAGTTCCGCCCCCGTGGGACGTCAGGCGCAGGCGCCCCGTGTGTGCGCCGAGGAGGCGGTTCAGGACGTGCGCGGCGGCGTCGGCGGACTCCGCCGCGAAGACGTCCCGCAGCAGGGCGGCGGCCTCGCGCATCCCCTCCACGTCACGGGCGGTGAGGTCGAGGGGCTCCTTCTCGCCGTAGGCGCGCAGCACCTCGGCGACCGCGTCGGGGGCGGGGCCCCCGCCGACCCCGGAAGGGCCCCCGGCGAGCACGTTGACCAGGGCGGCGGTGCGCCGCGCCGTGGACAGTACGGAGTGTCTCGTGGACCAGTCGGGGTCGTGGACGCCGGCGTCCGCATCGGCGCCGTGAGGAATGGGCACGGGCCGAATGTAACGCATATTGCGGAGTTTTGAGTTACCTCCGTAACGTCTTCCTGGTGCCGAAGGGTTACTCACTACGCTTCTATCTGACCGCGGCGACGGCGGCGCGCGCCGGGGACGAGATGTCCGGACCGGCGCTGCTGCTGGCGGGCCTCGCCGTCACCGGTTCGACGACCGACGCGTCGGCGCTGCTCGCGGGCATCACGGTCTCCGCCGCGGTCGGCGGACCGCTGCTCGGGGCGCTCCTGGACCGGGCGCGGCGACCGGGTCGCCTGCTGGCGGGCGCGCTCGCCCTGTACGCGGCGGGGCTGCTGGTGATCCTCGCCGGGCTCGGCCGCCTCCCCATGACCTGCACCCTCCCGCTCGCGGTGCTCACGGGGCTGCTGGGCCCGGCACTGTCGGGCGGCTGGACCGCCCAACTCCCCCACGTGGCGGTGGACGCGCGGCTGCCCCGGGCCAACGCCCTGGACGCGATGACCTTCGGCGTGGCGAGCCTGGCCGGTCCGGCCCTGGCCGGGGGTGTGGCCGTACTGCTGGGAGCCCCCTCGGCGGTCGCGGTCTCCGCGGCCCTGATCACGGCGGCCGTGCCCGCCGCCTGGCGGTTGCCCGCACGCGGCGCCCCGGACCGGGACACCCGGCCGGCCCCGGTGACCGGCGCCCTCGCCGCCGGGTTCCGGATCGTCCTGCGGCGCCCGCTCCTGGCCCGGGCGACCTTCACCTCGGTCGCCTCCTGCGCCGCCCAGGGCATGCTGACGGCCTGCGTTCCGCTCCTCGGCGCACAGTGGCTCGGCGCGGCCGGGCACGGCGTTCTGCTGTTCTCCGGCGCGGCGGTGTCCGCCCTGGCGGCCAACGCCGTCCTCGCACGACGTCCGCTCGCCCTCGCCCCCGACAGGGTCGTCCGGGCGGGAGCCCTGGTCCAGGCGGTCGCGCTGGCGCTGGCGGCGACGGGCCTGCCGGTGGCGCTGGTGGTCGCCGTGCTTCTCCTCGGCGTCGGCGAGGGCCCCCAGCTCACCGCGCTGTTCGCGGTACGCCACCGGGAGGCCCCGGAGCATCTGCGGGGCCAGGTCTTCACCACCGGGGCGAGCCTCAAGATCACCGCGTTCGCCCTGGGCGTGGCCGTCGCAGGACCCCTCGCCACGTGGTCCCTGCCGGGCACGCTGGCGCTGGCGGCGGGGACGGCGGCGGGCGGGGCGCTGGCCCTCGGCCGGGAAAGGGTTTGACGGCCGTCCGCGTCGAAGGGTCGGATGAGGGCCATGAGTTCAGGGCAGACGCATCCGGACCGGTGCCGCGTCGACGACCGTCTGGTACGGAGCCTGGTCGACGGGCAGTTCCCGCGCTGGTCGGGCCTGCCCGTCGAACGCTTCCCCTCCGGCGGCACGGTCAACGCGATGTACCGGCTGGGCGAGGACATGGTCGTACGGCTGCCGCTGATCGCGGGCGGCGCGGCGGACGTGGCGACGGAGCGGGCGTGGCTGCCGCGGCTGTCGCCCCTGCTGCCCACCGCGGTGCCCGAGGTGCTGGCGGAAGGAGTGCCGGGCGACGGGTACCCCTGGCCCTGGTCGGTCTACCGGTGGCTGCCCGGGGAGATCCCCGAGGCGGGAGCGCTGACCGATCCCGTGCGGCTGGCGGAGGATCTGGCCGCCTTCGTGGCGGCGATGCGCGGCATCTCCCTGCCCGACGCGCCGAAGGCGTACCGCGGTGGACCGCTCACCACGCTCGACACGCCGACGCGGGCCGCGCTCGACGAACTGCGCGCCCTCCCCGAAGAGGACGTCGACTGCGACGCGCTGACCGCCGTGTGGCAGGACGCGCTGCTCGCGCCGGCTGGGAGGGGCCGCCCGGTTGGCTGCACGCGGACCTGATGCCGGGCAATCTGCTGGTGAGCGGAGGCAGGCTGTCCGCGGTGATCGACTTCGGCTGCATGGGGGTGGGCGATCCGGCCTGCGACCTCTTCCCGGCGTGGAATCTGCTGCCGCCCGGCGCGAGGAGGGTCTTCCGCGAGGCGCTCGGCGTGGACGACGCGACCTGGCGGCGCGGCCGGGGCCGCACCCTGTCCCAGGCTCTGATCGCCCTGCCGTACTACCGCAAGACCAACCCCGCGATGGCGGGCAACGCCCGGCACGTGATCCGGGCGGTACTGGCGGAGGCGGAGGGCCGCTAGGGCAGCGCGCCGCCCTCCGCCGGGTCCACCTGCCTACGGCGCGATCCCCACACCCTCGATCCTGCTCCACGCCCGCTCCTGCGCGGCCGTCATGGCGGGCCAGGCAAGACCGCCCGGCCGGGGCCGCACCCGGGCGGCGTACGGAGCGGGATGGAAGCCGGGGTCGTAGAGACAACCCTCCGCGTACCTGGCGTCGAAGGCGGGACAGGAGTCGGCGATCGAGCGCGGGCTCGGCCTGCGGCCGGTGCGCACCCAGGAGTCCAGCGCGGAGATCGAGGTGGCGTACTCGGAGTCGCTCAGGGAGCTGTGCTCGTGTTCCCGTGTGAAGGTCTGGACGAGGTTCCGGTCCCGGCCGGCACCGCGGAGGGTGGCGCGGTAGGCCGCCTCGTGCTCCACGAACGCCGTCGGGTCGTCGATGGCGTGCAGGGTGAGGACGGGCAGGGAGACCCGGCCGGTGAGGTCGCTGTCCCAGGACAGGTCGCGCCGTGCGGTGGGGTCGACCGAGAAGCGCTCGACGCCCGCGTTCAGCGCCTTGTCGTCGTGCGAACCCGAGTAGCGCACTCCCCGGTTGCTCCAGGGGTTCCGCCCGCCGAGCCGGTTGGTCACGATGTCCCGGAACGTGAAGGTGGCGAACCGCAGATGGGATTCCAGGGTGCGCTCGGGGATGCCGGTGACGGCGAGGATGTCGTCGAGGTTGCGCTGCTGCGCCCGGGTCCGGTCCGCCGGTTCGGAGGCGTAGCCCGTGCACTCCTGGAGCCGGGCGCGCAGCCCCGCGGTCGTCATCGTGGAGCCGGGACGCAGGCCCTGCCACAGCGGGTACTGCGGCTCGGTGGGGCGCGGGTGGTTGTGGCAGTAGTACTGGTAGACCACCCGCAGGTCCACGCGGTAGTCGTAGCCGCGCGAACCGCCGCCTAGCACGCCGTTGGTCAGCAGCACACCGTCGTAGGCGCCGGGGCGCCGGCCGTAGGTCTCGGCGACCTTGGCGGCGACGTTCCCGCCCCAGGACTGGCCGTGCAGGTAGGTGTGTTCGGGCCGGCCGAACCGGTCGGTGAACAGGCGGCGCACGTTGTCGGTGTCGGCGGCCGCCATGCGGGCCCCGTAGCCGCCGCGCCGGTAGGAGGAGGCGGCCCAGGCGTATCCCTGGTCGACCATCACCGCCCAGCGTTCCAGGTCCTCGGTGCTGCGTGCGGGGTCCGAGGCGTCGCCGAGGTCGGGGCCGCCGTGCGCGTGCACGACGAGGGAGCCGTTCCAGCGGTGGGGCACGGCCATCGTGTAGTAGGCGCCGTCCGCGTCCTGGCCGGTGTAGCAGGTGGCCTTTTCCGCGAGGGCGGGCGGGCAGTCGGCGACCGACGGCTGTCCGGCCGTGGGCTCTCCGGCCTCCCGGGCGGGGGCGGCGGAGACGTTGCCGAGGGTGCCGAGGAAGACGGCGGCGAGCGCGGCGGCCACCACCGCCGGGCGGCTTCTGCGGTGGGTGGGCCGGGTGTCGTGCGCGGGAGCGGGGGGTGTGGTCAAGGTGCGGCTCCTGTACGTGCTGCTGCGGGCCGGCGCGAAGTTGCGCTGCGAGCGGGGATGTTAGGAATCCCCCCGATCCGGAGCCACCCCTTCGGCCGTTGCGTTCATAGTGTTCGCCGAGCCGCGCTCGCCCGGAACTCCGCGCGTTCCTGCGTGGCCTCTTGACGCCCCATTGGTCTCTACCTATCGTCACCGCCCAGTCGAACGTTCAGAACAACACTCAACGTTCACATACACGAACGGATGGACCCCCCACATGTCCTCTGCTCCCCCGCGCCGGCACCGCAGATCCCGCGCCGTCCTCCTCGCCACCCTCACCGCCGCGCTCACCGGCGCCCTGTTGACCGGGCCCGGCTCGGCCATCCCCCGCGCGGACGCCGCACCGGCCGCGTTCACGCACCCCGGAGTCACCGTCTCCCAGGGTCAACTCGACTTCGCCCGCGCCAAGGTCGACGCCGGGGCCCAGCCCTGGAAGGGCGCCTTCGACCAGATGATGGCGAGCCGGTACGCCGACCTGAACCGCACCCCGAAGCCCCGCGCGGTGGTCGAGTGCGGTTCCTACTCCAACCCGAACTACGGCTGCACCGACGAGCGCGAGGACGCGATCGCGGCCTACACCAACGCGCTGGCCTGGTACTTCACTCGGGACGAGAGGTACGCTCGCAAGTCCATCGAGCTGATGGACGCCTGGTCCGCCGTGCTCCGGGACCACACCAACAGCAACGCGCCGCTGCAGACCGGGTGGGCCGGGTCCTCCTGGCCCAAGGCCGCCGAGATCATCAAGTACACGTACGGCGGCACCTGGGCGAACTCCGGCCGCTTCGCCACCATGCTCCGCGACGTCTACCTGCCCGAGATCATCAACGGCTCCAACTCCAACGGCAACTGGGAGCTGACGATGACGGAGGCCGCCGTCGGCATCTCCGTCTTCCTGGAGGACAAGGCCTCCTACGACAAGGCCATGGCCAGGTTCCGCACCCGCACGGCCGCGTACGTGTACCTGAACTCCGACGGAGAGCTGCCGAAGACCGTGCCGAGCCAGCACCTCGACACCCGGGACAAGATCGTCAAGTACTGGCAGGGCCAGTCCACCTTCGTCACCGGCCTCACCCAGGAGACCTGCCGGGACTTCACCCACACCGGGTACGGCATCTCGTCCGTCTCGCACGTCGCCGAGACCAGCCGGATCCAGGGCCAGGACCTGTACGGCACCGACGTCGGCGAGCGACTGCGGCAGGCGCTCGGCTTCCAGGCCAAGTACCAGCAGGGCGCCGCCGTGCCGAGCTGGCTGTGCGGGGGCGAGGTGGATCTCGGCCTGGGCCCGGTGACCGAGGTCGGCTACAACGCCCTGCACAACCGCCTCGGGTTCGCCATGACCAACACCCAGGCCCTGACCGAGCGCACCCGCCCCTCCGGCACGAACAACCTCTTCGTCGCCTGGGAGACCCTCACCCACGGCGACAACCCCGCGTAGGGCCTGTCTGACGCGGGCCGACGCCCGGTCAGCTGTCGTAGTCCACGGTCAGCTTCTCGGAGACCGGGTACGACTGGCAGGTCAGGACGTAGCCCGCGTCGACCTCGGCGGTTTCCAGCGCGTAGTTGCGGCGCATGTCGACACTGCCGTCGGTGACCAGGGCCCGGCAGGTCCCGCAGACCCCGCCCTTGCAGGCGAAGGGCAGGTCGGGGCGGGTCTGCTGGGCCCCGTCGAGCACCGACCGCTCCCGGGAGAGCGAGGCGGTCGTCGAGCGGCCGTCCAGGGTGATGGTGACCTCGCTGACGGGTCCTTCGGGGCCGCTCTCCTCGTGGCGCACCTCCCGCACGGGCTCGTCGTCGGCGTAGAACAGCTCCCGGTGGACGCGCTCCGCCGGGACGCCGAGGCCGGCCAGGACCTGCTGGGCGTCGGCCACCATGCCCTGCGGTCCGCACAGCCACCAGTGATCTGCCCGCTCCACGTCCACCAGGGAGCCGACGAGCGCCGCGAGCCGTCCGGCGTCCAGGCGGCCGGAGAGCACCTCGGCCTCGCGGGGCTCGCGGGAGAGCACGTGGGCGAGGTGGAAGCGGGTCGGGTGGAGGTCCTTCAGGTCGGCCAGCTCGTCGGCGAACATCACCGTGTCCGTGCGGCGGTTGCCGTAGAAGAGGGTGACGGTGGAGCGGTCGTCGGCGGCGAGCACCGACTCGGCGATGGAGACCATGGGCGTGATGCCCGAACCGGCCGCGACCAGGACGTGGTGGCCGGGGGTGGTCAGGTCGGGCGTGAAGAGGCCGGTGGGCGCCATCACCTCGACGGTGTCGCCCGGACGCACCTCGTCGACCAGCCACGCCGAGAACAGTCCGCCCGGCACCACGCGGACCCCGATGCGCGGCGCCGAACCGGCCGGTGCGCAGATCGAGTAGGAGCGGCGCTCGTCCCGGCCGTCCACCTCGCGCCGCAGGGTGAGCGACTGGCCGGGCGCGAAGACGAACTCCCCGGCCAGCTCGTCGGGGATCTCGAAACTCACGGCCGCCGCGTCCGCGCACAGCCGCTCGACGGCCGCGACGCGCAGACGGTGGAAGGCGGGCCGGCGGCGGGTGCGCACCGGGGCCGCCGGGACGGGGGCGGTCGGGGCCATCAGATCTCCTTGACGTACTCGAACGGCTCGCGGCAGGCCCGGCAGCGCCACAGCGCCTTGCAGGACGTGGCGGCGAAGCGGGAGGTCTCCTCGGTGTCCACCGAGCCGCAGCGGGGACAGGGCACCGCGGGCCGGGTGGGCGACAGCACCAGGGAGACCGGGCCGCGGGGCGCGGCGCCGGGCGGGGCGATCCCGTGCTCGGCGAGCTTGCCGCGGCCGGACTCGGTGATCCAGTCGCTGGTCCACGGCGGGTCCAGGACGGTGCGGATCTCCACGCGCGGGTAGCCCGCCGCGCGCAGCCGCGCGGCGACGTCCGCCCGCATCTCGGCCATGGCCGGGCAGCCCGAGTAGGTGGGGGTCAGGCTGGCGACCACGGTGCCGTCCCCGTCCACCTCGACGTCGCGCAGCACGCCGAGGTCGGCGAGGGTCAGCATGGGCAGCTCGGGGTCGGGCACCTGCTCGGCGACGTGCCGGGCGCGGCGCGCGTCCAGGAGTGCGGGGTCCCGGCTCACCATGTCGCCCCCGGGTGGGCGCGGGCGACGCCCTGCAGCTCGGTCAGGAGCGGCGCCAGGTGTTCGGTGTGCTCGCCGGCCCGGCCCGAGCCGGGCAGCGGCCGGTACACGGGCAGGGGCAGCCCGGCGGCCTCCGTGACCTGGCGCAGGTCGTCGGCGACCTCGTCCCGGACGTCGTACGCCGTGTGCAGCTCGCCCAGGTACGGGGCGATCTCGTCCAGTGCGGCGCGCATCCGGCGGTGCGACTCGTCGGTGCCGTCGCCCAGGCGCACGCACCACTCGGCGGCGTACTGCCGGTGGTAGGTCAGCTCCTTGACGCCCTTGGCGGCGACCGCCGCGAGCACCGGGTCGGGGTGTGTCTCCAGCCGCCGGAAGTGGGCCAGGCGCCAGCTGGAGAGGACCAGCAGCCGCACGACGGCGAACGCGAAGTCGCCGCCCGGGAGTTCGGCCAGGCGGACGTTGCGGAAGTCGCCGGCGTCGCGAAAGTAGGCGTACGCGTCCTCGCCGCGGCCGGTGCCGTCGGCCTGACCGGCGCGCGAGTAGAGCAGGCGGGCCTGGCCGAGGAGGTCGAGGCCGATGTTGGCCAGCGCCACCTCCTCCTCCAGCTCGGGCGCGCGGGTGACCCACTCGGCGAGCCGCTGGGCGCTGACCAGGGCGTCGTCGGCGAGCGCGACGCACTCGGCGGCCAGCGCTGCGGCGTCGACGCCCTCGGGCACGGTGGTGTCGACGCCGTGCAGCGGGTCCTCGAAGCCGGTGCCGTAGGCCCAGCGGGTGTCGTCCTCGTGCCCCTCGGCCAGGGTGAGGTAGACGTGGTCGTCACTCATGCCCTGCTCCTAGATGTGCGGGACGTCGTCGGGGATGTCGTAGAAGGTCGGGTGGCGGTAGACCTTGTCGGCGCTGGGGGCGAAGAAGGGGTCCTTCTCGTCGCGGGTGGAGGCGGTGATGTGCTCGGAGCGCACCACCCAGATGCTCACGCCCTCGTTGCGCCGGGTGTAGAGGTCGCGGGCGTGGGTGAGCGCCATGGCGTCGTCGGCGGCGTGCAGCGAGCCGACGTGGACGTGGTTGAGGCCGCGCTTGCCGCGCACGAACACCTCGTACAGCGGCCAGCCCCGCCTGTCGGGCTTCCGGGCCGTCTCGGGGGTCATGCCGCCGCTCCCTTCTCCGTGCGGGCGGCCTGTTTGGCGGCGTGGGCGGTGGCCGCCTCGCGCACCCAGGCGCCCTCCTCGTGGGCGGTGCGCCGCCGCTCCATCCGCCGGTCGTTGCAGGGGCCGTCGCCCTTGATGACGCGCATCAGCTCGTCCCAGTCGGGGGTGCCGAAGTCGTGGTGCCCGGCCTCCTCGTTCCAGCGCAGCTCCGGGTCGGGCAGGGTGACGCCGAGCTTCTCGGCCTGCGGGACGGTCATGTCGACGAAGCGGCGGCGCAGTTCGTCGTTGCTGTGCCGCTTGATCTTCCAGGCCATCGACCGCGCCGAGTTGGGCGAGGCGTCGTCGGGCGGGCCGAACATCATCAGCGACGGCCACCACCAGCGGTTCACCGCGTCCTGGACCATCTCGCGCTGGGCGTCGGTGCCGCGCATCATCGTCATCAGCAGCTCGTAGCCCTGCCGCTGGTGGAAGGACTCCTCCTTGCAGATGCGCACCATCGCGCGCGCGTAGGGCCCGTAGGAGCTGCGGCACAGTGGCACCTGGTTGCAGATCGCGGCGCCGTCCACGAACCAGCCGATCACTCCGACGTCGGCGAAGCTCAGGGTCGGGTAGTTGAAGATCGACGAGTACTTCTGGCGCCCCTCGATCAGCCGCTCGGTGAGGTCGTCGCGGTCCGCGCCGAGCGTCTCGGCCGCCGAGTACAGGTACAGCCCGTGCCCGGCCTCGTCCTGCACCTTGGCGAACAGGATCGCCTTGCGGCGCAGCGACGGGGCGCGGGTGATCCACTCGCCCTCGGGCTGCATGCCGATGATCTCCGAGTGCGCGTGCTGGGCGATCTGCCGTACCAGCGTCTTTCGGTAGCCGTCGGGCATCCAGTCCCGCGGCTCGATGCGCTGGTCGCGCGCGATCGTCGCGTCGAAGTGCTCCTGGAGCCCGTCCGGCGCGTCCGGGGGCGGCGCCTCGGCGGCGTGTGTCGTGGTCATCGTCACCAGCTTCCCAACCGACCATTCGTTCGGTATCAGTGTGACGTGTTTCCGTGCGCCGGGCAAGGGCCGGACCTCGTCCGGCACACTCTTGACAGTCCCGCCGGGTGGCTGGATTACTTGGCCTTGCCGCGCGCTAACCGAATGGTCGGTCGGGAGACAAGGTGGTGGATACGGTGTCGCAGGCCACTGAGCAGACGCCGACGGAGGCGATGTTCTCCGCGGACGAGGCCTCCCGGGGGCTCGGGATCGAGCTGGTGGAGCACGGGGAGGGGACCGCACTGGTCCGGATGACCGTGACCCCGGCGATGGTGAACGGACACCGGATCGCCCACGGAGGGTTCCTCTTCCTGCTGGCCGACACCGCCTTCGCCTGCGCCTGCAACAGCCACGGCCCGGTGACCGTGGCGGCCGGCGCCGACATCGTCTTCGTCGCCCCGGCCCGCGAGGGCGACGTGCTCGTGGCCCGCGCCGAGGAGCGGGTCCGGTACGGACGCAGCGGGATCTACGACGTGAGCGTGCGGCGCGGCGACGAGGTGGTCGCGGAGTTCCGGGGCCGCAGCCGCAGCGTGCGGGACGACGGGCGCGACCGGAGTGCGCGGGACGACGGAGGCAGCCGCGACGCGCGGCAGGAAGCGGCGCGCGAGACGCCGGGCACGACGAAGGAGTCGCGATGAGCAGCGAGCCGACGACCGGGGCGGCCCCGGCACCCCGACCGGGCGAGCCCCTCCCCCACGACCTGCTGGACGACGCCGAGCGCCTGTCCCGCGAGCAGCTCCGGGAGCTCCAGCTCGACCGCCTGCGCGCGACCCTGCGGCACGCCTACGACAACGTGGAGCTGTACCGCAAGAAGTTCGACGCCGCCGGGGTGACCCCCGACGACTGCCGCAGCCTGGCCGACCTGTCCAGGTTCCCCTTCACCACCAAGGCGGACCTGCGGGACACCTACCCCTTCGGCATGTTCGCCGTCCCGATGGCCGACGTGCGGCGCGTGCACGCCTCCAGCGGCACCACCGGCCGCGCCACCGTCGTCGGGTACACCGAGAACGACCTGTCCATGTGGGCGGACGTGGTGGCCCGTTCGATCCGCGCCGCAGGCGGCCGCCCCGGGCACAAGGTGCACATCTCCTACGGCTACGGCCTGTTCACCGGCGGTCTCGGCGCCCACTACGGCGCCGAGCGCGCCGGCTGCACGGTGATCCCGGCCTCCGGCGGCATGACGGCGCGCCAGGTGCAGATCATCCAGGACTTCCGGCCCGAGATCATCATGGTCACCCCGTCCTACATGCTCACCCTGCTCGACGAGTTCGAGCGCCAGGGCGTCGATCCGCGCACCAGCTCCCTCGAGGTCGGCATCTTCGGCGCCGAACCCTGGACCGAGGAGATGCGGCGCGAGATCGAGGAGCGCATGGACATCCACGCCGTCGACATCTACGGCCTGTCCGAGGTGATCGGCCCCGGCGTGGCACAGGAGTGCGTCGAGACCAAGGACGGGCTGCACATCTGGGAGGACCACTTCTACCCCGAGGTCGTGGACCCGCTCACGGACGCGGTGCTGCCCGGGGGCGAGGAGGGCGAGATCGTCTTCACCTCCCTCACCAAGGAGGCACTCCCGGTGATCCGCTACCGCACGCGCGACCTGACCCGCCTGCTGCCGGGCACCGCGCGCCCCGCCTTCCGCCGGATGCGGAAGGTCACCGGCCGCTGCGACGACATGATCATCCTGCGCGGGGTGAACGTCTTCCCCACCCAGGTCGAGGAGATCGTGCTGCGCACCCCGGGCGTCGCACCGCACTTCCAGATGCGGCTCACCGAACGCGGCCGCATGGACCACATGACGGTGCGGGTGGAGGCCCGGCCCGACGCCGCTCCCGAGCAGCGCGAGGCCGCCGCGAGGGCGATCGCCCGGGGCGTCAAGGACGGGGTGGGCGTGACCGTGGAGGTGGAGGTCGTCGAGCCGGAGACCCTGGAGCGCTCGCTCGGCAAGATCCGCCGGGTGTGGGACCTGCGGGGCGCGTGAAACGTGAGCACGGACACGTCCGTTCACCGGCCGTACCGGTGTGCGAGAAGAAACGGATGGGCAGTAAAGACATGATCGGGGGAGGTTGAGTACATCCTGGGGGGACATCCCGTGCGTGTGTGTGTGATCGGTGCAGGCCTGTCGGGGCTGGCGATGAGCCATGCCCTGAAGGAGCGCGGCATCTCCTTCGTCTGCCTGGAGAAGGCGCCCGACGTCGGCGGCCTCTGGCGTCAGCCGGGGGCCGGTGAGCGAGGTCCGGGCTACCAGTCCCTGCACCTGAACACCGCCAAGCAGCTGACCGGTTACGCGGACTTCCCGATGCCGTCCGACTACCCCCTCTATCCCCGGCACGACCAGGTCGCCGCCTATCTGCGGTCCTTCGCCGAGTGGGCGGGACTCCTCGACCACGTGGAGCTGCGGACCGAGGTGGTCTCCGTCCGTCAGGACGCGGACGGCGGGTGGACCGTCGTCAGCCGGGACGCGGACGGCACGCAGACCTCGCGCCGGTTCGAGCAGGTGGTCGTCGCCTCCGGCCACCACACCGACCCGGCCCTGCCCGATCCCCTTCCGGCCGGCGCCGACTCCTTCGCCGGAACGATTCTTCACTCCCTCGACTACCGCGACGGCGGCGACTTCGCCGGCCGGCGCGTCGTCGTGGTGGGCCTCGGTGCGTCCGCGGTGGACATCGCGGCGGACCTCTCCCGGCACGCCGAGCGGACCCTGCTGTCGGTGCGCCGGGGGCTGCACATCGTGCCCAAGCAGGTCTTCGGGATGTCCCTCGACGAGATCGCCGAAGCCCCGTGGTGGAACGAGATGCCCTTCGCCGAGCGGCGCAAGTGGGTGGAACAGGCCCTGCTGGTGGCCCGGGGCAGGCTGTCGGACTACGGCCTGCCCGAGCCCGACCACCCGATCCTGTCCTCCGCGACGACCCTCTCGGACGAGATCCTCAGCCGGATCCGGCACGGTGCGGTGACCCCGAAGCCCGCGATCGCCTCGTTCGAGAGCGACCGGGTGGTGTTCACGGACGGCAGCTCCGAGACCGCCGACACGGTCGTCTACTGCACCGGGTTCCACATGACCTTCCCCTTCCTGCCCCCGGGCTGCCCGGTCGCGGCCGACGGCGCGGTCGAGCTCTACCGGCGGATCGTCCCGGCCGACCGGCCCGGTCTGTACTTCGTGGGCCTGGTGCGGCCCGCGGGCGCCCTCACCCGGCTGGTGGAGGCCCAGGCCCAGTGGGTGGCGCGCCTCGTCGACGGCGCCGCCGCGCTGCCCGGCACCGAGGAGATGCGCGAGGAGATCAGCACGTACCTGACCGGCATCGTCGAGCGCTACGGCCGGACTCGCGGCGCCTCGATCCAGGTCGACGTGAGTCCCTATCTGGCGGAGTTCCGCGAGCCGGTGCCCGTTTGACCCTCCCGCGGGGCGCTGTCGGCGGCCACACCCGGCCGTGACCGTGCCCGGCCGTGACCGTGCCCAGGGCTCCCGGCGGATCGCGCCGGGGCCCTGTCTCGCGGGCGGACGTCCCGTTCAGCGAACCGACAGCGGTTGGCGGACGGTTTCCACGACCGGTGGCCGGACCGTGTAGGCCTCCGAGGAGAGGTACGCCGTCACCCGCGGCGGCTGGTCCCGTTGGTGGGCGAGGGCCAGGTAGGCGATCAGGCCCACCCCGTCCTCGGGCCGCCGCTCGGTGAGGGCGGCCAGGGCACGGTGGAGCACGGAGGCGTCCATGCCGTGGTGGTGCAGCACGGCGGACGCCCGCGCCAGGGCCTCCCCGTCATGCCGGACGTAGTCACGAACCGGGATGTACAGGGTGAATCCACTCGGCCGCGCCGTGCCGGGGTCGGTGAAGGAGTGGCAGGACTGAGCAGGCCGCCCGTCGAGCCCACCGGCGTTGGAGCCGGGACCCGCGGCGGTGCGGAAGAAGCCCTCGACCGCCGTCGGCACGAGGCCCGGGTCCGTCCGGGACAGCCGTGCGGCCTGGTCGGCCGTGAGGTTGTCGTGGCGCAGGTAGACCTTGGCCCGGGGTTCCGCCCAGTTCCCGAGGTCCAGGGCGAGGAACGGGTATCCACTGCCCTGGGGGAGGCTGTCGAAGGCCCGGTGGTGCCCGAGCCGGCGCAGGGCCTCGCGCACCGTCGCGGCGGAACGTTCCTCCCCGCCCACCGCCGGGTTCAGATAGACCTTGACGCCCGGTACACCCCCGGGCCTGAGTTCCAGGGCGCACCACAGGGCGAGGGGGCCCTGCGGAGCGGGGGGCAGGAACAGGTCCAGGAGTTCGTCGAGGGCGTCGGTGCCGAAGTGCCAGCGCCGCGCCATCGTCCGGACCGCCTCCAGTCCGGCACGGCCGTTGTCGGCCAGGCCGGTTGCGCCGCAGCCCGGTTCCACGAGGACCCGCATGGCGGGCGCCGCCCCGGGCCGGAAGGAGAGGGAGAACTCCACGGGGGTGTGGTCGTCGGACAAGAAGGTGCGGGTGGGCGGCGCCAGGCTCAGAGGCCGCTGGGCCACCGGGCCCAACGCGTCGGTCAGGACCCGTGCGTAGGTCTCGACGTCGGCGCGGGACAGGCCGGCGACCGAGCCGAGTCTTCGCAACTGGCCGCCGGTGAAGGAACCGAGCGTGGGTGCGCCCTGCGGGTCCGCGCCCGCCGGCACGGCCCTCAACGGTCCGCCCCCGGCCGGAGCCGCACAAAGCGATACCCGCCTCGGGGGGCGGGTACCGGGGGTTTCGGCGCCGGGAGAGCGGCGTTCGTGGATATGTGGTCCACGACACCTCCTTTGACTCGTAAGCAACTTGAGTACCGCGTTGCTCACTACCCGTGCCGTTCGATCTTCATGCGATTGGGGCGGGTTGGGGAGGTGTTGCGCGGATCACCGCGGCTGAAGCACCGGGGCGGTCTCGCGGGCGTTCATGTCTGCTCCTGGCGGGTGCGGTCCAGCAAGTAGCGGACGAGGGTGGTCAGCGCGGCGGCCGAGGACTTCTCGTCGCGGGCGTCGCAGGTGACGACGGGGGTGTCGTCGAGCAGGTCGAGCGCCTCGCGCAGCGCCCGTTCGTCGCGCAGCGGCGCGCCGTCGAAGTGGTTGACGGCGATGGCGTAGTCGAGTCCGTAGTGCTCGATGAGGTCGATCACCGGGAAGGAGTCCGCCAGCCGCTCCGGGTCGAGCAGCACCAGGGCGCCGAGCGCGCCGCGGGCCATGTCCTCCCACATCTGCACGAAGCGCTGCTGGCCGGGGGTGCCGAAGAGGTACAGCACGACGCGGTCGCTGATGGTCAGGCGCCCGAAGTCCATGGCGACCGTGGTGGTGGTCTTGCCCTGGACCCCCTTGAGGTCGTCGACCGACTCGGCGGCCTGCGTCATCGTCTCCTCGGTGGACAGCGGCTCGATCTCGGAGATGGAGCCGATGAGGGTGGTCTTGCCCACCGCGAAGTGCCCGACGACGAGGATCTTCACCGCCGTCTGGGTCGCCCCCTCGCGTACGTAGTCCCGCTCATCCAAACTTGGCGCGGAGCCCATTGAGCACCTCCTCCAGTATCTCCTTGTCCGCGAGGCGGGCCCGGGCCACCGGCGGACGGGTCACGAGGTGCCCGCCTTCCATCAGCGAGGCCAGCAGGATCCTTACGACGCCCAGCGGGAAGTGGGTGTGCCCGGCGATCTCGGCGACCGAGAGGTAGCCGGCGGAGCAGAGGTCGAGCAGGCTCTGCTCCTCGGGGGACAGCCGGGCCGGCCGCTGCGGCTGCCCGGCGGCGGCGGTGACCAGCGTGATGAGGGAGAGGGCGTCCTCGTCGGGCAGGCCGCGGCCCTTGGTGATGACGTACGGCCGCACTAATTCGGGCGCCTCGGGCTGCCAGCCGTCGTGGCCGGTCATGAGCGGGCGCCCAGGTTCTCGCGCGGCGGTGTCGTCAGCCGCTTGCCGAGCTGGGCGACCAGCTGCTGCATCCGGAAGGTGATGTCCGCCATGTCGACCTCGGGGGAGGCGGACACGCCGAGGTAGGCTCCCTCGCCGGCGGAGATCAGGAAGACCCAGCCGCCGTCGAACTCGACCAGGGTCTGCCGCCAGCTCTGGCTGGGGTCCTCACAGAAGAAGGCCAGGGTGCGGCTGAGCGACTGCACACCGCTCATGGCGGCCGCGACCCGGTCCGCGTCGTCCTTGTCGAAGTCCTGCGTCCGGGCCATCAAGAGGCCGTCGGCGGATATCAGGACCGCGTGCAGGGCGCCCGGAATCTCCAGGGCGCTGTCGAGCATCCATGACAGATCGTCGTTCACGAGACCTCATGTCCTTCGCTGCTTGCACCAGGTGTGTCGCTCGTCCGGCCGGCGTTGTCCGGGCTGTCCGGTTCGGTGACCCGACCGGACTGCGTTCCGCGCTGGAAGGCACCCATGACCTTCGCCTGCTCGGAGTCGGAGCGGCCCACGGCGCGGGGGGTGGACGCGCTGCCGGGCACGATGGCCATCGGCCGCTTGCGGCGGCGCCGGGGCAGACCGTCGCCGTCGGTCTGGGAGGAGGTGAGCGCGGCCTCCGGTCCGCCGTCCGGGACCGGCCGGGTCGTGCCGCGGGCCGCGGGGGCGGCGGCGGGGGCCTTCTTCTCCGGCATGGCGGTGAGCAGTTCGTGCGGCAGCAGGACCACCGCCCGTACACCTCCGTAGGGAGAGGAGGAGTCCACCGACACCTCGAAACCGAATCGTTCGCACAGCAGGCCGATGACGGCGAAGCCGAACTGCGGCGGGTTGCCGAGCCCCGCCACGCCCGAGGCCCGCTCGGTGGCGAGCAGCTTGTCGGCGCGGGCCCGCTCCTCGTCGCTCATGCCGACGCCGGCGTCGTCGACCACGACGCAGATGCCCTTGGGCACGGTCCGGATGTTGATCTCGACGACGGTGTCCGGGCTGGAGTAGCTCGTGGCGTTGTCGAGCAGCTCGGCCAGGGCCAGGGCGACGGGTTCGACGGCCCGGCTGGTGATGCCGAAGTCGGCCTGGGAGAGGATGTCCACCCGACGGAAGTGGCGGATGCGCCCCTGGGCGCTGCGCACCACGTCGTAGACCGAGGCGGTGTCGCGCCGCCCGCCGAGCCAGCCGTCGCACAGTACGGCGATGGACTGCGCCCGCCGCCCGAACTGCGAGTTGGTGTGGTCGATCTCCAGCAGGTCCTGGAGGAGGGCCGAGTCGCCGTACTTGTTCTGCAGCCGGGAGAGCACCAGCTGCTGTTCGGCCGCGAGGCCCTGAAGCGTCCGCATCGCGGACTTCAGCACGGTCTTCGTCTCGTCCTCGGCCCGCTCCTGGGCCGCCTGTACGGACTTCCCGTAATCGTTCTCCAGCTCGGTGTAGTGATCCCTGAGCCCCTGGACCTGCCGCCGCAACGCCCGGGCCGCCTTGCGCTGGCGGCTGATGAGCACGGCGGCGGCGACGAGGGCGACGAGGGCGACCCAGAGCAAGGGGTTCCCTGTGTATTCCGTCATAAGACTCTCTTCAGGCGACTGACAGCCGGCTTGCTGAATTCCCGTCCGTGCGGGCGGCCCGGTGGAGTGCCCGCGCCGGGGGTGGCTGCCCGGGCTGCCCCTCATGTCGGGGATGCCGTCTTTCACCCGTCCGCCCGCTCCGCAAACGCGGTGATCGTATCACCGCATGATCAGGTGAATTGACGTCAAGAAGCGCCCAGGCAAGACCGGTTGGGACCGGCGAACACACGGTTTCGAGTGATGGGTACAGTCGGCCCCGTGAAAGATGCACAAGACACCTTCCGGCCGAGTACGGGCCCGGCTCCGGGCGGCACGGGGTGACACCGGAGGCCATGGCCGCGGTGTTCGCGGCCGGCGTCGGGGCCGGCGCCATCAACAGCGTGGTCGGCTCCGGAACGCTCATCACCTTTCCCGTGCTGCTGGCCACGGGCCTGCCGCCGGTCACCGCCACCGTCTCCAACGCGCTCGGCCTGATCCCCGGCTCCATCAGCGGGGCCATCGGCTACCGCAAGGAGCTGCGCGGCCAGCGCGGGCGCGTCCTGAAGTTCGGCTCCGGAGCGCTGCTGGGCGGCCTCGCGGGCGCCACCCTCCTGCTGACCCTGCCCGCCGACGCCTTCGAGACCGTCGTGCCGGTCCTGGTGAGCCTCGCGCTGCTGCTGGTGGCGTTCCAGCCGCAGATCGTCAGGCTGGTCCAGCGCCGCCGGGCCCGCACCGGTACCTCCCCCCGCCGGGACGGCGGTCCGCTGCTCTTCACCGGCCTGACGCTGGCCAGTGTCTACGGCGGCTACTTCACCGCGGCCCAGGGGATCATCTACCTCTCCCTGATGGGCATGCTCCTGGACGAACCCCTGCAACGGCTCAACGGGGTCAAGAACGTCCTGTCCGCCGTCGTCAACACCGTGGCCGCGCTCTTCTTCCTGTTCGCCGCGGACTTCGAGTGGACCGCCGTCGGCCTCCTCGCGGTCGGCTCGGGCCTCGGCGGTTACGTCGGCGCCAAGGTGGGCCGCCACTTCAGCCCCACGGTCCTGCGGACACTGGTCGTGACGGTCGGCACGGTGGCCCTCGTGCAACTGCTGCTCCGCTAGGTGTTCCCCGGTCCTCGAACGCCTCCGCACTCCCCGGCCGTTCCCGCCCTCCGGGCATAACGCCGCGTTATGCGAAGCCGGGATTGCCCGGCCGGGGTCCGGGCCCGACATGCTGTGGGCGCCCCCACACATCAGCACGCGCCCACGCGCGTGTCGTCGGAATCGAGGAGCCTTGCGAACAACGAGACTCGTCCCCACCCTGCTGGCCACCCTCGTGGCCGCGCTGCTGTCCGCCCTCGCGCTCTCCCCGACCGCCTCGGCGGTGGAGCCCCGGCCCGGTGACGGCGGCCCCCAGCCGATCATCGGCGGCGGCTACGCGCAGAACGCCCCCTGGGCGGCCCGGCTGTTCTCGGGCGGCCAGCAGACCTGCACCTCGACCATCATCTCCCCCACCTGGATCCTCACCGCCAAGCACTGCGTCAGCGGCGGCAACCTCGCCTTCCGGATCGGCAGCCTCGACCAGGGCTCCGGCGGCACGGTGGCGAACGGCGTCCAGACCGTCACCAGCCCCTCGGCCGACCTCGCGCTGGTCCGGCTCGACCGCTCCGTCTCCGCCACCTACGCCCGGCTCGGTCAGCCGGGCACGGTGCGGGTCGGCCAGACCGTGCAGGTCTACGGCTGGGGAGCGACCTCCCGGTGCGGCTCGGAGATCAACTGCCAGTCCCAGTACCTCAAGGTGGCCAACGTGAGCGTCACCCAGGGCTGCTACGACGCCTACTACGGCCAGGCGATATGCGCCCGTCCCGTCGACGGCATCACCGCGGGCGGCGACTCCGGCGGTCCGATGATGGCCGGCGGTGTGCAGGTGGGCGTCGCCTCGACCAGCGACCGGCAGTCCACCACGGCGTACACCAACGTGACCGCCTACCGTTCCTGGATCCAGTCGGTGGCGGGCGTCTGACTCCTCCCGCCCTCCGGCCCCGGTCCTGCGCCCGCCTCCGTCACCGCGGAGGCAGGCGCAGGACCCCGTGCTCGTCGCGGATGTCCGTGAGGACGTCGACGACCTCGGCGTCCCGGCCCCGCGGGTCCGAGGTCACCAGGGCCGCCAGGTCCCCGAGGCAGCGTTCGCCGTCCGCGGGCGGCCGTTCGCAGAACAGCACGTACCCGCGCACGCGGCGGACGGTCCCCGGCTCCAGCCGCCACACCCCCATGCCGGCCCCGCCGCTGGTCACGGCCTCCGGGTACGTCGCGCGCAGCGCGGGCCGGACCGAAGCGTCGATCCGCCGGGAGAAGGCCTGCCGCTCCTCGAAGGGCGACACGATCCGCAGGCGGGCCGAGGCCGTGTCGACGGTGTGACCGGCGTCCTCGCCGACCGGGTACGCGGCGACGTAGTACGCCTTGTCCGCCAGGGCGGCGAGCCTCGGTCCGTGGGTGAGCCGCAGGACGGTGGGCAGCGTCCGCTTCGCGGCCGGGAGGCCCTCCGCCGTGCCGGGGGCGGCGAAATTGACGGTCACCCAGCCGGGCACCTCCTTCGGGCCCTGTTCGGCACGGGCCGTGACCCAGCGTTGCGCGCAGGCGCCGGCGCGGGCGAGGACCTCGTCCAGCGTCCCTTCGCTCACCCGTGCCTCGATCCAGGGGGCCGTCAGCTTCTCGTCGGTGGCCAGGACCGGGTGCCCGCAGCCGTCGAAGGCCTCGCGCATCGCGCGCAGGTGCCGGGCCTCCCGCCGGGCCCGGTCCACCGCCTCGCGGAGTGCGTCGGCGCAGTCCGGGCCGCCGTCGCAGCGGTCCTTGCCGGCGTCCACCCGGAACCTGACGGCCGCGTCCGGGTCGTCCTCGACCGACAGGGTGACCTCCGAGCCGGTGGTCTCCGGGAACAGGATCCGGGCGTCCACGACGTCGAGTTCGCCGGGGTACAGCTCCTCGGCCAGTTCCCGGGCCCGCCGGACGTCGTCCTCGGTGTCGAACGCCGCGCAGCCGGTGACCAGCAGCCCGGCCAGGAGCGCCGCGAGCCCCCAGCCGACGCGCCCCGCCCGCCACCGGCCGCTCCCCCGCGCAGTGCACCGACGCCCCATGGCTCCCCCTCCGTGTACCACCGACGGCGCCACGATAGGAGCCGTGCCCGGCACCGCGGATGAGTACGGGAACTCATCCACGTCCTGAGTGCCGCCGCCAGTGCCGCGGCCCCCCGTCCAGGGAGCGGACGGCCGGGGCGGGCGCGTGGTGAGTACATCTAGTGTTCGCGGTGACCCAGAGGTGCCCCGCGCGTGAAGGAGTCACGGCATGACCGCCCAGACAGCCCGCTCCCAGGCCGACGAGGACGAGGCGGCCGTGCTCCGGCTCCAGGACGTGGGCGTGCGCCGCTTCACTCCGGACCAGCTGATCCTCGACGGCGTGGACTGGGCGGTCCGGCCGGGCGAGCACTGGGCGCTGCTGGGGGCCAACGGGGCCGGGAAGACCACCCTGCTGCGGCTGCTCGGCGCGCTCATGCACCCCACCACGGGCACGGTCGAGGTCCTCGGCAGCCGGCTCGGCCGGGTGGACGTCCGTGAGCTGCGGGCGCGCATCGGTCACGTCAACTCCGCCCAGCGGGTGCCGCAGGACCTGACCGCCCACGCGGTGGTGCTCACCGGCCACAGCGGCACCGTGCAGCCCCTGTGGCGGACGTACGGCGAGGAGGTCCGGCTGCGGGCCCACGACCTGCTGCTCGAACTGGGCGTCAAGGAGCTGGCCGACCGGCCGTACGGGGTCTGTTCGGGCGGGCAGCGGGCGCGGGTCCTGATCGCCCGGGCGCTGATGGCCGATCCGGCACTGCTGCTCCTGGACGAGCCGTTCAACGCCCTGGACCTGCCCTCCCGCGAGGACCTCGTCGAGGCGATGCACCAACTGGCCGAGGGGCGGCCGCGGCTGGCCACCGTCACGGTCACGCACCATCTGGAGGAGCTGTCCCCGGCCGTCAGCCACGCCCTGCTGCTGCGCGAGGGCCGGGTCCTGTCCCGGGGCGCGGTGGACGAGGTCCTGACCGGCTCCCTGCTCACGTCCTGCTTCGGCCGGGACATCACGGTGGCCCGGCGCGACGGCCGTTGGTCGGCCTACTCGGGCCGCCGCGTCGGCGGCTGACACGACCGTGACCGGGGCGAGGGCGGCCCCGGACGTATCGGCGTACGCGACGTCCGGGGCCGCCGCCCGGCTCCCCCGCCGGGGACTGCCCGTGCACGGCTCGGGGGAAACGGGCCGCGGCGGTGACCGGGGGCAAGTGCACACCCACGGGCTACCCGGTCAACCCGGCGCGGACAGCGCCCGGACGGGCACCTTCAGGCGCAGCCCCAGGCGGACATCCCCTGCAGACGGGCGAGGCGTTCCGCCACGGCGATCTGCTCGGCGCGGGTGGCGAGGTCCGCGCGCGGGGCGTACTTCAGGCCGCCGGCGGCGATCCAGCTGGACCGTGCGAACTGCAGGCCGCCGTAGTAGCCGTTGCCGGTGTTCGCCTGCCAGTTGCCGCTGGACTCGCATGCGGCGATGGCGTCCCAGTCGGTGCGCAGGGGCGTCGAGGGCGCGGCCACCGCTTCGCCGGCCACCCCGAGTGCGGTCGCGGCGACCAGGGTCACCGCGGCGGTGCGGATCCTGCGGCCACGCGAACCGCGCACGTCGCTCTGACGATCATTTCGTCTACAGATCATACGAAGACTGTTACACCAGGTGACCGCCGGTCGCCGCACCGGCCACCGCACCTTGGGCCAGTCGGAGCACGCGCCCTCCCCCGCCCGTCACAGTCTCACCGCGCCGACCGTATGCGCCCCGCGCCGGCGGGCACCGCCGCCTCGGCGGCGAGATAGTCGGGGACCGCCTCCTTGTCGACGAGCCGGTTGAGCCGGCTCGGGACGTCGAAGCCGATCAGCACGATGACCACGAGGGTCAGCGAGAAGGTCAGCACGGCGAGCGACTGGCCGAGCGACATGGTCGACGCCAGCTTGGCGCCGAGCACCGGGGCGACGGCCCCGCCCAGCGCGCCGACGTTGTAGGTGAAGCCCAGGGACGCGGCCCGGGTCTCGGTCGGGAAGTGCCCGGCGATGAACTTGGGCAGCAGCCCGGAGATGCCCTGCATGCAGGCCAGCATCAGGAACAGCAGGATGCCCAGCTGGAGTTGGCTGTCCCGGATGGCGAAGACCGGGAAGACGAAGGCGATGCCCACCACCAGGGTGCAGGCGTACGCCCTGCGGGTGCCGAACCGGTCGCCGACGAAGCCGGTGACGATGCAGCCGGCCATCGTGCCGAACCCGGCGTAGTAGAGCGCGTCGCTCACCTGTGCCGGGCTGAAGCCCAGCTCGGTCTTGAGGTAGGTGGGCAGCAGGGCCTGGACCGGCCAGCTGTAGAGGAAGGCGCAGAAGACGGTGACGCAGAGCGCGAGGAACAGCACCCACCGCCTGCGGCCGCCCAGTTGTACCGCGAAGGCGACGAGACAGGCGGTCGCCAGGACGGACAGCACGGGCACCGCGCCCGCGCCGAGCGGGGTGAACACCGCGAAGAGCGAGCCCGTGGCGACGACGACGAGCACCGTGTTGACCGTCGCCCGGCGGCGCCCGGCGAACAGCGGCCGGAAGGGATTGGGCCGTTCCCCGGTCGCCCCGACCCGCGCCTCCCAGTCGTCGGCCTCGGGCAGTGCCCGGCGTACCCACAGCGCGACGACGACGGGGAACAGGCCGATGTAGAACAGCCAGCGCCAGCCGTGGCCGGGCACCACGTGCTCGTAGACCTCGGCCGCCAGGACGCCGCCCAGCGAGAAGCCGGAGATGAGGAAGCCGGAGGCGCGGTTGCGCAGCCGGGCGGGCCAGCTCTCCAGGACGTAGGTGGCGCTGGCGCTGTACTCGCCCGCCATGCCCATGCCGATGAGCAGACGGGCCGTGAACAGGCTGGTGTAGTCCCAGGCGAAGCCGCAGGCGAAGGTGCCGACCGAGTACAGCAGGATGCTGGCCACCATGGCGCTCTTGCGGCCGAAGCGGTCCCCGAGGGCGCCGAGTACGGCACCGCCGAGCCAGCGGGTGATGAAGGCTCCGGAGACGAGGCTGGCGGACTCGACGGTCGACAGTCCGAAGTCGTCGGCGATCTCGGTCAGGACGAGCGTGATGAGGACGAAGTCGAAGCCGTCGAGGAGGTAGCCGATCCAGGCGGCGAAGAAGGACTTCCACTTCTCCCGGGTGATCTCTCGGTACCAGGGCTGGGAGGTCGGGGTGGTGCGCGCAGATGACATGGCGATCCTATGCGGGTGGGGAGACGCGCGTCGGGGACGAGAGCGGTCGGGGAGGGAGCGGGGGGCCGGGCGGGCCGGACCGGGCTCGGCGGTCACCGGCCCGGTCCCGGGGTCACAGGAGTCCGGCCTCGGCGAGCCGGGCCCGGACCCGGGCGACGGCCGGCGCGTCGAGCGGCACCTGCGGTGCGGCGGTGGCCGGGCAGTCGATGAGGCCCAGCAGGTGCGCGGCGGCCTTGAAGGCGCCGAGCGCGCTGGAGCTGCCGCCCATCAGGGTCGGGTCGCCCGCGTCGGTGAGGTCGAACAGGGCGGCGAGCCGGTCCTGTTCGGCCCGGGCCGCCGCCCAGTCGCCGGCCCGGGCGGCCTCGTAGAGGCGTACGTAGCCGCGGGCGTCGACGTTGCCGAGCCCGGGCACGACGCCGTCCGCGCCGGCCAGCAGCGCGCCGTCGACGGTGAGCTCGGAACCGGTGAGGACGGTGAAGCCGGGGGTGCGGCGGCGCAGCGCGGCCAGCAGGCGGCGCAGGGAGCCCTCGTCGCCGCTGGAGTCCTTGAGCCCGGCCAGGGTGCCGTCCCCGGCCAGGCCGAGGACGACCTCGCGGGGCAGCTTGGTGTGCACGGCGACCGGGATGTCGTAGGCGAACAGCGGCAGTCCGGCGCCCTCGCGCACGCGCCGGAAGTGGTCGGCGATCTCCACGGGGTGGGTGCGGGTGTAGAAGGGCGCCGTGGCCACGAGCGCGTCGGCGCCCGCCCGGACCGCGTCGGCCGCCCGGTCCAGGACCCGGGCCGTGGTGGTGTCGATGACCCCGGCGAGCACGGGGACCCGGCCCGCGGCGGCGTCGACGGCCGTCTCCAGGGCGGTCAGCCGCTGGGCGTCGGTGAGGTAGGCGGCCTCGCCGCTGGATCCCAGCAGGAACAGGCCGTGCACACCGGCCGTGATCAGGTGCTCGGTGAGCCGGCGCACCGAGGCGGTGTCCACCTCCCCCGCCGGGGTGAGGGGGGTGATGACCGGGGGGACGACACCGCTCAGCGGCGTGGGGATGGGCATGCGGTACTCCAGGTCGTGCTGTTCCCGTCCCGGGACGGCGGCGCGCGGCAGCGTGCCGAGACCCAGGTGACGGGGGACGTAGGATGTCCCATGTCCTGTTAGAGTGACACATGGCAGAGCAGGGGATGTCAAGGGTCGAGAGGGGACGTCACATGCGCTCGGTCGCCGCCGACGCCGAGGAGAGGGTCAAGGAGCTGATCGTCGAACAGGGCCTCGGCCCCGGCGACCCGCTGCCCACCGAGACGGAGCTGATGGAGCGTTTCGGCGTCAGCCGCAACTCGCTGCGCGAGGCACTCAAGTCCCTCCAGGCCATGCACATCGTCGAGATCCGGCGGGGCTTCGGGACCTACGTCGGGACCATGTCGCTGGAGCCGATGACCGAGGCCATGGCCTTCCGTACGGTGGTCGGACACCGCCGGGGGCAGGGCAGCCTGCTCGAACTGCTTCAGCTGCGGGAGGCCCTGGAGGCGGGGCTCATGCACCAGTTGGCCGGCCGGCTGCCCGCCGAGGACCTGGCCGAGCTGGACGCGCTGGTGGAGACGATGCACACGGAGGTGCGCGAGACGGGCGAGATCGCGGCGCGCACCGACCGCGCCTTTCACCGCGCGCTGCACCGTTCGCTGGACAACGACCTGCTCAGCGAGTTGCTCGACGCCTTCTGGAGCGCCTTCCACCAGGTGCGCGCCCAGGCGCGGGGGATCGGCGCTGCGGCCGACGGCGAGGAACTGGCCCGGATGCACGCCAGGATCGTCGAGGCCGTGCGCGCGGGCGACGCGAAGGCGGCGGAGACGGCCGTGCACCGGCACTTCGACGACATCCGCGGCCGGCTGTCCCAGCACTGACGGCCGAGAGCCCCGCTCGCCCCTCGTTCGTGTGAAGAAGGGCCGGGGTGTCCTCCAGTCGGGTGACGGCCGGGAGGGCGCGTCGCCGCGCGCGCTTACGGTTTCGCGGTGACCTCGATCTCCGCTGACCCGCGCCCCCTGCGAACCGCCGACCTCGGCACCCTCGTCATCATGTCCTGGAGCCGTGAGACGCCCGACGGCGACGTCCCCTTCCTCCTCGCCTGTTCGCTCGGCGACGGGGAGGGCGGCCCGGAGGCGGTCCCGGCCGCCGTCGAGGGGCTGCTGAGCCGCTCCGGACTCTCGGTGGGCGGCGACACCGTCCTCGACGCCACCGCCCTGCCCGGCCTGCCGATCGGCCTGCTCGTCGTACCGGGTGCGGCGGCCCTCACCATGCCGGGGGTCAACGCCCAGTTCGTACCCACTCCCGAGTGGCGGGCGGCGGCCGACCGGCGGGGGTACGCCTGCCTCATCTTCGCCACCCGTCCCTGGTCCGGGGGCGAGCCGGGCGACGGCGAGGCGGTCGCCGCCTTCGCCAACCACGCGGACACGCTCTCCTCCGCGGCGCAGGTCGTCCTGTCCGTACGGAGCCTGCGCGGCTGAGGCCGGGCTCGCGGCCCGCCGCCGGGGTGGCGGCGGGCCGTCTCACGTCCACAACTCGCCGCTGTCGCACACCCGGGCGCCCATGTTCCGCTCCATCATGCGCAGCGCCGCGTCCGCCAGATCGGCGTGGATGTGGGCCACCGCGTCACGCGCCACGATGACCTGCAGATGGCGGATGTGGGCGTCCAGCGCCGAGTAGAGCACGCACTGCTCGGTCACCTGCCCGCACAGCACGAGCCGGTCGATCCCCTGCTGGTGGAGCAGATAGGTGAGCGGGGTCTCGAAGAACACCGAGTGGCGCGCCTTGACCACGAAGAGGGAGGACTCGTCGGGCTTCAGCGGCTCGACGAGGTGGGAGTGCGGCCCGGAGAGGGCCTTGTCGAGGATCTCGCCGTGGTGCGAGCGCCACTCCCCGAAGTTGTCGTTGACGTAGATCACGGGGACGCCCTGCCGCCTCGCCCGGTCCAGCAGGCCGGTCACGTTCGGCAGCACGGACTCCACGGCGGGGATCAGGGACTCGGCGTCCTGGTGATCGTAGGTGTTGATCATGTCGATGACGATCAGCGCGGTCTTGCCCATGCCGCCCAGGTTGCCACTGGACGGCGGCGAAACCCCTCTCCACCCGCCTCCCGCGGGTCGGTGGGCCGTCCCGCTCACCACGTGGCCCGCTCGGGCGGCTCCGTCCCGTCCCCCTCGGGCAGAGGCGGCTCCCAGGGCGCCGGTCCCCCGCCCTCGCACCAGTCGCGCAGCCGCTCCTCGTTCACGCAGACTATGCCGCACCACTCGGCGTAGTCGGCGGCCGGTGCGGTGAAGTCGCTGCTGGTGACGAGGACCGCCACGTCGGCCCCGTGCACGGTGAAGCAGGTGCCGCCGAAGCGCTGGAGGTCCTGGGAGCCGACCTTGTTGTCGTCGCCGTAGCGCTTGCACTGGATGACGACCCGCCGGCCGTCGGGAGCGGTCGCCAGCACGTCGGCACCGAGATCGCCCGCTCCGCCCACCACCTCGACCTCGGTGCAGCCGTCACGCCGGCACAGGTCCGCTATCGCCTCCTCGAACTCGTCGGGGCTGAGCTCCTCGTGTTCGGTGCGGACCACCGCGGTGGTCTCCTCGGGGCACACGTGCTCCGCCGCTTCCACCGCGCGTCCCCGCTCCAGTTCGTCCAGCGCCGTCGCCGTGGCCGCGGCCAGGGCGTCCGTGGTACGAACGGCCGCCCGCGCGGCGGCACCCCGGCTCCGCGCGTTCCGGGCCAGGAGGGCGGCCGCGACCGCCCCGAGTACCAGGACGAAGACCCAGGCCGGCCGCCGCTGCGCCACGTCGAACGCCATGCGCACGACCCATCCCGTCAGGACCAGGGCGACGGCGGCGAGGCCGAACGTCACGGTCGTCGCCCGGAGGTCGAAGCGACGCCTCACGCGTCCGCCTCGGACACGGGGTTCAGGCACGGTCACGTTGGTCGTTCCTTCCCGGGTGGCCGACATGAAGATCACGTAGGCCTTGTGCCCAGGAACCACCCGTTCAGCGTCCGTTCATGACACGCCGTCGGATGGCTCATCCAAGCCGTCGGGGAATATGTCCGGCATACCTTTCGGAATATGAAGAAATGCCATGTCGTGTACCTGGTGTGCACCGCAGCCATGATCGGGACGGGGCTCGGCGCGGCCCCGGCGTCCTCCGTTCCCAGGACCCACCTGGTCCACCCCGGAGAATCGATCCAGAAGGCGGTGGACGCCGCCGAGCCGGGCGACACCGTCCTCGTCACCACCGGCACCTACCGCGAGAGCGTCAAGGTGAGCACCCCGGGTCTCACCCTGCGGGGCATGGGCCGCAGTACGGTCATCAGGCCCAGCACCCAGAAGGCCGCCGACAACACCTGCGCCGAGGGCGGCAACGGCATCTGCGTGATCGGCACGAAGGACGAGAACGTCAAGGGCATCACCGTCTCCGACCTGACGGTGACCGGGTTCACCCGCACCGGGGTGTTCTCCATGGCCACCGACGGGCTGACGGTCCGGAACGTGAACGCGGTGAAGAACGGCGTCTGGGGCATCGCCCAGGAGCGGTCGGTCCACGGCATCATCCGCGGCAACACCGCCCGTGACAACGGCGACGCGGGGATCTTCCTGGCCAACAACATCAAGGCCGAGGAGGGCGCCGCCGACACCGAGGGCACCCTCGTCGCGCACAACCGCCTCGAGGGCAACCGCATCGGCGTCACCGTCCGCCGCCTGCGCAACCTCGCCGTCGCGGGCAACCACATCACCGGCAACTGCGCGGGCGTCTTCGTCGTCGGCGACGAGAACAAGCCCAAGGCCGGCGACCTGGTCGTGCGCGACAACCGCGTGCTGCGCAACAACAAGTCCTGCCCGAAGACCGACCGGCTGGAGGCGCTCCAGGGCTCCGGCATCGTCCTGACCGGTGTCGAGAAGGTCCTGGTCGCCGACAACACGGTCGAGGGCAACTCGGGCAAGTCGTCGATGTCGGGCGGCATCGTCCTGGCCTCCAGCATGGTGGGCACCGCCAACGCGAAGAACGAGGTCAACGGCAACCGGCTGAGCCGGAACTCCCCCGCCGACCTGGTCAACGCCGGGACCGGCGACACCGGCAGGAGCAACACCTTCACCGGCAACACCTGCGGCGCCTCCAAGCCCGCGGGCCTGTGCTGAGCCGGCCGTAACCACCCGTGGACCGAAGAAGGCCCATGGACCGACGAAGGAAGGAAAGCGGCGCATGACGACCGCACAGACCGCCCCACCCCCGCCCATGCGGCTGAGGGAGCTCGTGTTCGGCGCGGCATGTGCCGCCGCCCTCCGCGCGGCCGCACGGCTCGGCGTCGCCGACGCGCTCGGCGACACCCCCATGGCCGTGGAGGACCTCGCGGCCGCGGTGAAGACCGAACCCAAGCCGCTGCGCCGGCTGCTGCGCGCCCTGACCTGCTACGGCGTCTTCACCGAGCAGCGCAACGGGACGTTCGCGCACACCGACATGTCCCGGCTGCTGCGCGAGGACGACCCGCACAGCCTGCGCAACATCACCCTGTGGTGCACCGAGCCGTGGACGTGGGACGCCTGGCCCCTGCTCGACGAGGCGGTGCGCACCGGCTCCAACGTCGTCGAGGGCCTGTACGGCAAGGAGTTCTTCACCTATCTCAACGAGGACGCGCCCCAGTCGGCCGAGGTGTTCAACCGTGCCATGACGACGTCCAGCCGGCAGTCGGCCCAGGACGTCGCAGCCCTCCTCGACCTGTCGGCGAGCACCTCGGTCGCCGACATCGGCGGCGGCCAGGGCCACGTGGTGGCGAGCCTGCTGGAGAAGTACCCGGCCATGCAGGGCACCCTGCTCGACCTGCCGCGGGTGGTGGAGAACGCCGACCCCCGGCTGCGCGAGGGCGGTGCGCTCGCGGACCGCGTCCGCATCGTGCCGGGCGACTGCCGCGAGGCCATCCCGGTGCGGGCCGACGTCTACGTCATCAAGAACATCCTGGAGTGGGACGACGACAGCACCGCCCGCGCGCTGCGCAACGTCATGGCGGCCGGCGGTCCCGGGGCCCGGGTCGTCGTCATCGAGAACCTCGTCGACGACTCCCCGTCGATGCGGTTCAGCACCGCCATGGACCTGCTGCTGCTCCTCAACGTCGGCGGGGCCAAGCACACCACCGACAGCATGGTCGGCCGGCTGACCGACGCGGGCCTCGTCATCGACGACATCCGCCCGGTCAACCCGTACCTGCACGCCTTCGACTGCACCGTGCCGAAGTGAGCTGACCCGGGGCCCGCACGCGCGTCGGCCGCCGTTCCGCACTGTCGCGGTCCGGCGGCCGACGCGTGGGGCGGGGCCGTTCAGGCGTCCGGCGCGCGACGGTCGGTGACCAGCTCCATCCGGGCACCCTCCAGAGCACGGACGAGTCCGCCCCCGGTCGGGGAACCGGCATCGGTGAAGCCGTCCAGAAGGGTCGTCAGCTCGGACACCCGGCCGGGGTCCGGAAGACCGAGGGTCACCGCGGGATCGCCGTCGTGGAGGTCCCCGCGTACGTCGACCAGCCGCACCACGACGTCGTCGCGCTGGAAGATCGTGCTGCACAGCACCGGGCTGCGCGGATCCCTGGCCGCCGCCTCGTCGCGCTCGGCGAGCAGCTGGGCCAGCCGCATGCCGCAGCCCGGACGGGCCGGGTACGACAGCGCGTGCCGCTGCGCCCGGTCCTGCTCCTCCCCCGCCGTCACGTGGTGGACCGCGGGCAGCGCCGCCCGCGTGTAGAAGACCCGGGCGGACTCCGGGTCGCCGAGGTCCCGGTCCTGCTCCAGGTACGGGTTGATGGCCTCCTCGACGGCCCGCACCTCGGGCTGCTCGGCCACGTGCCGCAGGGCCGCGAGCAGGTCGCCGCGCACCTCGATGGCCCGTACCACGCGGTTGCCGTGCAGGAACAGGGACGTACGGCACAGACGCGTGGTGTCGTCGACCCGCGGCTCGGGAGAGGAGTAGTCGGCGAGGATCTTGCCGACCGCCTCCTCGCTGCCCGGCTTCACCGTGAAGGTGAGCGCGTGCCGGATGACGCCGTCGCCGACGCGGGGCGCGGCCTGCAGTCCGCCCCGGGCCGGATCGGCACCGGTCGACGGGTGGCCGGTCTCGCGGACCACGTGGAAGCGGAGCGAGCGGGTGTCCCGTACACAGCTGTGCAGCGGCTTGACCATACGCACGTGCTCTTCGCTGCTCACCCAGTTCAGGAACGGCGGCGCGCTCTCCCACTCGCTGGTGATCAGCCACTGGGAGGGGTTCTCGATGGACTGGCACAGCTGCTCGCCGAGGTGACCGGGGACGGACTCGACGTGGCTGCGCAGGTTCTCGTACGTCTCGAGGAACTGCTGCTGGGCTCCGTCGTAGACCTCCACCAGCAGGACGACCCGCAGCCGGGAGCCGTCGAACACGGACTGGGAGACCTGGTGCGACAGCTGTCGCGTCAGCGGTTCCGAGGCGATCGGTCCGGAAGCGGGCGCTTCGGAGGAAAGGGGTTCGGAAGCAGGGGTGGGCGTGGTGGTCATCCTGCGCACATCTCCTTCGCGGGGGCGGAACTGAACGTCGGCCGCGGTGATGCGACGCCGGCTTGCCTCGATCCTGTGCCGGGCCCCGTCGGCGCGCGACTCGTGTGCGGTGCGCGGGTGACCGGCGCCGCGGCCGGCCCGGTGCGCGGCCTCAGGCGAGGTGCGCGAAGACGACCAGGTTGTCCGTGTAGTCCTTGACCTTGTGGTCGTAGTCGCCCGCGCAGGTGATCAGTCGCACCTCGGCCCGGTCGGCGTCGCCGTAGACGCGGTCGCTCGGGAACTCGTCCTTGGCGAAGGTCTCCAGGCTGTCGACCACGAAGGTCGCCCTGCGCCCGTCCGCGCGCCGGACCTGGAACTTGTCGCCCTTGTCGAGCTGGTCGAGGCGGGCGAAGACGGCGGCCGACGTCTTGGTGTCCACGTGCCCGGCGATGATCGAGGTGCCCTTCTCGCCGGGCGAGACGCCCTTGGCGTACCAGCCGACGAGGTTGGTGTCGCCGGCCGGCGGCGGCTGGAGCTGCCCCTTGTCGCCGATGGCGAGGTCGGTGAAGGGGGCGTCGACGGAGATCTCCGGGATCAGCAGGCGCACCGGCTCCGACCGGGGCAGGGCGGAGTCGGCCGCGCCGGTCGCGGGCGGGGCGGACGAGGCGGTGGTGCCGGGATGCGCGGGCAGCGGCGGGCGGGCGGAGTCGGCGGACGTGTCGTTGCCGCCGACCAGGCTCACCGCCAGGATCAGCAGGGCCACGGCGCACAGCACCATCAGGCCGGAGCGGGAGCCCTGACCGGTCGTCGTCTCGTCGTCGGCCGGGGCGGGGGTGGGAGGGGTGACTGACATCGGGGACGACCTCACTGGGACACGGCGGCAGGACGGAGACGTGGAGCGGCGGAGTGGGCAAAGGGGGCGAGCCGGGCCGCCCCGTGGTTCCTGGGTGGCGGCCCGGCTGCTATGGCGCCCGGCACGGCTTACGCCACTCCGTGAGCCGACTTCTTGCGTCGGACGGCGTACAGGCCGGTCGCGGCGACGGCCAGGACGGCGAGCCCGCCCGCGGTCGTGGTCGGCGTGGCCAGACCGCCACCGCCGGTGTGCATCCCGCCGCGCGGCTTCTCGTGCTCACCGCCGCCCCGGGAGCTCTCGCCCTCGTCCTGCTGGTAGGTCTGCGAGCCGCCCTCCTTGGACTCGCGGCCGCCGCCGTCCCAGTCGCCCTCGTTCACCGCGGCCAGCGCGCCGCCGCCGGTGTGCATGCCGCCACGGGGCTCGTCGTGCTTGCTTCCGTTGTCGTGCTCCTTGCCGGAGGACGCGTCGTCGTGGTTCCAGTCGCCCTCGTTCACCGCGGCCAGCGCGCCGCCGCCGGTGTGCATGCCGCCACGGGGCTCGTCGTGCTTGCTTCCGTTGTCGTGCTCCTTGCCGGAGGACGCGTCGTCGTGGTTCCAGTCGCCCTCGTTCACCGCGGCCAGCGCGCCGCCGCCGGTGTGCATGCCGCCGCGCGGCTCGTCGTGCTTGCTTCCGTTGTCGTGCTCCTTGCTGTACGAAGAGTCGTCGTGGTCCCAGTCGCCACCGGCCGCCGCGTAGGCGCCGGGAGCACCGAGGACGAAGACGGCCGAGGCCGCCGCCGTGGTCAGGAGCATCCGAGCAGAACGCATCTGTGGTTCCTTCCGTCACGGCCGGGCAGCTGGTGCTTCGTCAGCTGAGATGACCCGGCCCCGACGTGAATCACCGTCAGCCCGCCGTCCGTCTCGCACCACTCAAGGCGCTCAGCCGGGTGAACACGCCGCCCGTTCGGGTGCCGGGACCGCTCCCCGCCGGGCCGCGAACTGGTCCGGACGGCTGTGGAGTTGGGCCCGGCCCGGACGGGGTGTCACCCCGCGACGACCCGTCACCCGCGCCCGCGCTGCCCGGGGGTCCGCTACTCCTCCGGGTCCACGTGGGTCGGGTCCCGCACCTCGGCCTCCTGGCGCAGGGAGCCGGGAGCGGCCCGGTCGGGGGTGGCCTCGCTCTGCCCGGACTGGGGCGGCGGGGGCGGCTCGGTGTCGCCGGGCGCGCCCATGCCGGCGGCGGGCAGACGCAGGGCGAGCAGGGCGACGTCGTCCCCGCGGGGCGCGATGCGCGCGAGCAGTTCGTCGCAGAAGTCGTCGACGCTCCACCTGTCCACCCGCCGGGCGAGTACGCCGGCATGGTGGCGGAGCTGGTCCATGCCCACGTCGATGGGACGGTCGCGGCTCTCGACCAGGCCGTCGGTGTAGAGCAGGAGGAGGCTCTCCGGCGGGAGTTCCTCGCGCGTGTCGGGCCAGTCCAGACCCAGGCGCAGGGTGGCGCTCATGCCGATGAGCGGGCCGTGGCCACCCTCCAGGAAGCGCGTGCCGCCGTCCCGCGTGATCAGCAGCGGCGGCGGGTGTCCGGCGTTCACCCAGTGCAGCCGCCAGGGGCCGCCCTCGGCCCCCTCGACACGGGCGAAGACGAGGGTGGCCATGGGCGCGTCGCTGGTGTTGGTCACGGCCTCGTCCAGACGGCGCATGATCACGCTGGGCGGCTCCTGGTGGTCCCAGGCCAGGGCGCGCAGCATGTTGCGGACCTCGGCCATGTGGGCGGCGGCCTGCAGGTCGTGTCCGACGACGTCCCCGATGACCAGGGCCATCACGCCGTCGTCCAGGAGGAAGGCGTCGTACCAGTCGCCGCCGACCTCCATCGCGCTCTCGGCCGGCCAGTAGCGGGCGGCCATCCGCAGGTGGTCGACCTGGGGAAGCGGGGTCAGCAGCTGGCGCTGCATGGTCTCGGCGACGTTCTGCTGCTCGTGGTAGAGCCGGGCGTTGTCCAGGACCAGTCCGACGCGGCGGCCGATGTCCGCCAGCAGGGCGACCTCGGCCTCGGTGTGGGCGGGGCGCCCTCCGGCGCGGCCCACCGTGAGGATGCCGTAGGACCGCTGGCGGGTGCGCAGCGGGATGGCGACGGCCGCGTGGCCGCCGAGCCGTTCGAACAGCACCCGGTGGGTGGCGGCGAGCGGGTGCTCAGGGTCCCGGAACAGGTCGTCGGCCTTCAGCGGGACGGGCCGGTCGCCCTTGATGAGCAGGGTGAGCGCGGCGCGGGCCTGGTCCGGCAGCGAGGTCATGGGCCCGCGCAGGGGTCTGGCCCGGTCCGGCCGGGTGCTGCTGCGCACCGCCACCCGTTCCAAGAGGTCCGACTGGCCAGGGTAGACGTCGACCGCCGCCCACTGGCCCAGTTCCGGCACCAGCAGCCGCACCAGCCGGCGCAGGGTGGTGGAGGTGCGCTCGGTGGGGACCAGCACGGTGGAGATCTCGGCGACCAGGTGCAGCTGGGCGGTGAGTGCCTCCAGGGCGGTGGTCCGCGCCTCGGTCTCCTCGGCGGCGCTGCGGTGCAGGCTGAAGTCGTGGAAGACGAGCACCAGCCCTTCCTGCCGTCCGCCGCGGACGAGGGGGGTGGTGGCCCAGATGATGGGGACCGTGGTGCCGTCGGCCCGCTGGAAGTACTCGTCGCTGCCCTCCTCGGCGGGCACCCCGTGCAGCGGGCGGCGCAGCGCGCACCGCTCGCGCGGTACGGGGCTGCCGTCGGCGTGCCGGTGCAGGAGGTCGTGTGCGTCGTGCCCGAGCATCTCCTGCTCCGACCGTCCCAGCAGCTGCTCGGCCCAGGGGTTCACCGAGGTGATCCGGGCGGTGGGGCCGAGGGTGAGGACGCCGGCGCCGAGGGCGTGCAGGACGGCACGGGAGAAGTCGGGCTCCACGTCCTCCGACACGCCGTGCGCCTCGGCCGCCGTGTCGTGTCCTGGTTCCCTGCCGTCCTGGTGGCCCGCCCAGCGTGACGTCACGACCCTCACAGCCTTCCGATGCCGTCCATCCCGCCAGGTTCCCCGGGGGGCGGTGATGAACCGCTCCGCACGGCCGAGGGGGGAGGAGCGAGGGTGGGTAATCCGGTCGCCCGGCCCGGCCCGTGTCCCGTACGTTCACGTGATGTCCGAACTTCGAACCGATCGTCTCGTGCTCCGCGGCTGGCGGCCGTCCGACCTGGACCCGTGGGCGGCGATGAACGCCGACCCGGTGGTCCGCGAGTACTTCCCCGAGGTCCTGACCCGGGCGCAGAGCGAGGCGTCCGTGGCCCGCTTCCAGGCCGACCTCGACCGGCGGGGCTGGGGCTGGTGGGCGGTGGAGATCGCCGCCACCGGCGAGTTCATCGGCTTCGCCGGGCTCGATCCCGTGGAGGACGGCATGCCGTTCACCGGGGTGGAGGCGGGCTGGCGCCTGGCCCGCCCGGCCTGGGGGAACGGCTTCGCCACCGAGGCCGCGCGGGCCGTGGTGACCCACGCCTTCGAGGAGCTCGGGCTGTCGGAGGTCCTCGCGGTGACCGCGGCCGGCAACCGGCGTTCGCGGGCGGTGATGGACCGCCTGGGCATGACCTACGACCCGGCCGACGACTTCGACGACCCGGAGATCCCCGAGGGCCCCCTGCGCCGCTCCGTCGTGTACCGCCTCCGGTCCCGGGACCACCGGCCCGGCGCGCTGTAGCGGGGGCCGGGCGGTGGACGGCGGCGTCCGTCACCGCGCGGGACCGGGCCGCCGCACGGGACCGGGCCGCCGCCCCGCACGCCGGTGCCGCGTCACGGCCCGGAGCGGAACGCGCCGCCGCGCCGGCGGGTGCCGGGCCACCGGACACCACCGGCCCGCCGCCACGCACGCACCTCCCGCGACACCACCCGGCGTTCGGTCGGCCGGCGCGCACGCGCCTGCTGCGCGACCGCCGAGAGCCAGTCCCGCCACCGCGCGAGCAGGTGCCGCGCACCGCCCGGAGCAACGCCCCGACACCCCACAGGCAGGTGCTGCGCCACCACGCCGAGCAGGGCCGCCGCCGGCGGAACCGTCGCCCCGGGGCGGTCGCTCCGCCGCGCGCGTGACGCGTCCCTCCGGGCGGGTCGGACGCAGTGGGTCAGGCCGGGCGGCCGAGGGTGGCCGTGCCGTTCAGGTCGTCGGCGAGTCCCACGGCGGCCCTCATGCGCTTGCCGACCGGCTCCCGGTGCACCTCGAAGCTCTCGCAGACGGCCATGACGATCTCCAGCCCGTGCCGGCCGACCCGGCCGGGGTCCGCGGGCCCGGGCACGGGGAGCACCGGCGTGCTGTCCCACACCGTGACCTCCACCCGGTCCTCGGCCAGCTCGAGATCGACCAGCGAGGGACCGGGCGCGTATTTGCAGGCGTTCGTCAGCAGCTCGCTGACCACCAGTTGCACCACTTCCACCGCGCGGTCGGACACTCGGGCGCCCTGCGCCGCGCGCACGCGCGTCAGAAACCGCCGGGCCAGTTCCCGGCCCCTGGCGATGTCGCCGGGCATGCCCTGGTACTCCGCCGAAATCTTGACCGACCCGTCCTCCAGCCGGTCCCCCGTACGGGCAGCCCCGTCCATCCGATCCGCCCTCTTCCTGAGCCTTGACCGTTACGCCGACCCGTCTACCCCCGAATCCGGCAAACATCACCCGCCCCACGGAGTCGTGCGGCGCACAGGCGTCAGGCGTCAGGCTTCCGTCGGGCGCAGGACCAGGCAGAGGAAGCCCAGGCAGTCCCGATAGCCCCGCAGCCACCCGTCCCGGTGGGCGGTGGCCGTCTCCAGCGCCTGCGCGCGGTCGGGGTCGGCGGGGTGGTCCAGGGCCCACTCGGCCAGTGTCCCGGTCCAGGCCCACTCGTAGTCGTCGAGTTCCCGGCGGGTGCTGATGTACCCGCCCACGGGCGTCCAGCCGTCCGCGACGACCCGGTCCAGGGTGGTCGGCAGGTCGTCGAGGTCACCCAGCGTCTCGACGGCCTCGGGGGACGGCTCGCGTTCCCAGAATCCGTCGCCGACCAGGACACGTCCGCCGGGCGCCAGGTGCTCGCCTGCGGCGGCGAGGGTGGCGGGCAGGCCGCCGAACGCGTGCGTGGAGCCGACGCAGAGGACCAGGTCGAAGCGGTGCGGGGCGGCGAACCGCGCGGCGTCCTCATGGTGCAGCGTCAGACGGTCCGCCACCCCGAGCCGGGCCGCGGCCTCACGGGCGTGGTCGAGCGCGCTCGCCGAGACGTCGACGCCCTCGGCCGTGAGACGTGGATGCCCGGCGAGAGCCCGCAGCAGCCACTCGGCGCCGCCGCAGCCCAGGTCGAGGACGCGCGCGCCGTCGCCGGGAACCGCGCGGGCGAGGAGCCGGCGTACCGAGTCGTCGTCGAGCGGTGCCGCGATCGGATGGTGGGCATGAGCGAGTCGGGAGATCTGTCGACGGTCCACCGACGGAGCTTCGCACGGCGGTCCGGAGGGCGCACCCGGTTTCCCGGGCGGTCCCGTCCGGCACGCGTGCGGCCGGACGGCGGCGGATCGCGGCACCGCCCGACTCGGCGGATTCCGGGGCTGGTCGGCGGCGGCCGGGTGGCCGATCCTGGTGACCACGTCGTCGAGCCGGGTGGCCGCCGGGGCCGCACGGCCGGAGTGGGGGGTGGCCACGTGGTGCAGGACGGACGGGTCTCCGCGCGGAAGGCCGACCGGGGCCGGGCCGGGCCGGCGTGCCCGGTCGACCGGGCGGCGGACGGGACCTGGCGGGTGCACGATTTCGCCGTCGCGCGGGCGCTGCTGCGCGGTCCCGGCACCGTACAGGCCGGTCTCGGCATCGAGACGGTGGAGAAGCTCCCGCCGCGCGTCCGCCGGCCCGTGCTCTACCGGGACGGCCCCGAGCACCGGGAGCACCGCAGGCAGACCGCCCGCTACTTCACTCCCCGCCGGGTGGACGAGCACTACCGCGAGCCGATGGTCCGGATCGCCGAGGAGCAGCTGGCCGTCCTGCGCTCGGCCGGCGAGGCCCCGCTCTCCGACCTCGCCTTCGGTCTGGCCATCGGCGTGGTGAGCGAGGTCGTCGGGCTGCGGTACAGCAGGCCCGGCATCCGCCGCAGGCTGGAGCGGTTCTTCCCGGAAAGGTTCGGCGAGCCGGGACTGACCAGTGTCCGGGGCCTGTACTGGCTGGTGCGGCAGAACACCAACTGGCTCCGCATCCACCTGGCCGACGTGCGCCCCGCCGTCCGCGCGCACCGCCGCCGCGAGCACGACGACCTGATCTCCCACCTGATCGCGGAGGGCTGCTCGGACGTCGAGATCCTCGGGGAGTGCCTGACGTTCGCCGCGGCCGGCATGGTCACCACGCGCGAGTTCGTGTGCCTGGCCGCCTGGCACCTGTTCTCGGACGCCGAGCTGCTCGGCCACTACCGGTCGGCGGACGAGCCGGGCCGCCTCGCCGTCCTCCAGGAGCTGCTGCGGCTGGAGCCCGTCATCGGGCGGTTGCGCAGGCGGGCCACGGAGCCGGTGGAGCTGCGCTGCCCCGGCGGGCCGGTGATGGTGGACCGCGGCGAGTACGTCGAGGTCCACCTGGACGACGCCAACGCGGACCCGAAGGCCGTGGGCGAGGAGCCGCTGCTCGTCCGCCCGGAGCGTGCCGGGGCGGTCGGCGCGGGGCTCTCCTTCGGTGACGGGCCGCACCGGTGCCCCGGGGCGCACATCGCCCTGCTGGAGACCGACGTGTTCCTCAGCCGCCTGTTCGCCCTCGACGGCGTCCGGATGAGCGGTGCGCCGCGCGTCGCCTTCCAGGAGGCCATCGACGGCTACGAGATCCGCGGGCTGACGGTGTCACTCCCCCGGGCCGGCCGCGGCTGACCGGCCCGGGGACCGACGTACGGCGTCGGCGCCGCGGTGTCAGCCGCCCAGGGCGCCGAGGACGACGAGCTTGGCCTCGTCCTGCACCCGGCGGAGGTGGTCCGCGCCGAGGAAGGACTCGCCGTAGATCTTGTAGACGTCCTCGGTGCCGGAGGGGCGGGCCGCGAACCAGGCGTTCTCGGTGGTCACCTTGATGCCGCCGATGGGGGCGCCGTTGCCCGGTGCCTCGGTGAGCACGGCGGTGACCGGCTCCCCGGCGAGGGTGTCGGCCGTGACCTGGGCCGGGGACAGCCTGGCCAGGCGGGCCTTCTCCTCGCGGGTGGCCGGGGCGTCGATGCGGGCGTAGGCGGGGTCGCCGAACCGGGCGGTGAGCGCGGCGTAGTGCTCGGAGGGCGTCTTGTCGGTGACGGCGGCGATCTCGGAGGCGAGCAGGGCGAGGATGATGCCGTCCTTGTCGGTGGTCCACACGGAGCCGTCCCGGCGCAGGAACGACGCCCCGGCGGACTCCTCGCCACCGAAGCCGAGGGAGCCGTCGACCAGTCCGTCCACGAACCACTTGAAGCCCACCGGTACTTCGACCAGGGGGCGGCCGAGGTCGGCGGCGACCCGGTCGATCATGCCGGAGGACACCAGCGTCTTGCCCACGCCCGCGTGGGCCGGCCAGTCGGAGCGGTGGGCGTAGAGGTAGGCGATGGCGGTGGCGAGGTAGTGGTTGGGGTTCATCAGGCCGGCGTCCGGGGTGACGATGCCGTGCCGGTCGGCGTCGGCGTCGTTGCCGGTGGCGATGTCGAAGCGGTCGCGCCCCTGGATGAGGGAGGCCATGGCGTGCGGCGACGAGCAGTCCATGCGGATCTTGCCGTCCCAGTCCAGGGTCATGAACCGCCAGGTCGGGTCGGTGAGCGGGTTGACCACCGTCAGGTCGAGGCGGTGCTGCTCGGCGATCCGGCCCCAGTACGCGACGGAGGCGCCGCCCAGCGGGTCCGCGCCGATCCGCACGCCCGCCGAGCGGATCGCGTCGAGGTCCAGGACGCTCGGCAGGTCGCGGACGTAGGCGTCGAGGAAGTCGTGGCGGCCGGTGCCGGGGGCGGCGAGCGCCCGCGCGTACGGGATGCGCCGTACGTCCTTCAGTCCGGCCGTGATGATCTCGTTGGCCCGGTCCTGGATCCAGGAGGTGGCGTCCGAGCCCGCGGGGCCGCCGTTCGGCGGGTTGTACTTGAAGCCGCCGTCGGCGGGCGGGTTGTGCGAGGGGGTGACGACGACGCCGTCGGCGAGGCCCGAGGTGCGGCCCCTGTTGTGGGTGAGGATGGCGTGGGAGACCGCCGGGGTGGGGGTGTAGCCGTCCGCGCTGTCGATGAGCACGGTCACGTCGTTGGCGGCGAACACCTCCAGTGCGGTGACCCTCGCGGGCTCGGACAGGGCGTGGGTGTCGGCGCCCAGGAAGAGCGGGCCGTCGGTGCCCTGTGCCGAGCGGTACTCGCAGATGGCCTGGCTGGTGGCGGCGATGTGGTCGTCGTTGAACGCCGCCGCCAGCGACGAGCCCCGGTGCCCGGACGTGCCGAAGGCCACGCGCTGGGCGGGCTCGCCGGGGTCCGGGTGCAGGGCGTAGTACGCCGTCACCAGCCTGGCGACGTCGATCAGGTCCTCGGGGCCGGCCGGCTTGCCGGCTCGGTCGTGCTGCATGCGCCCACTCCTCCGCATAGGTCGGGACTTCGCTCGCGGGTCCCATCTTCCCCTGTCCGCGGAGTGGTGCCGTGCGTGACGTCCGGTGTCAGATCCGGCCGCCGGTGAGGCGGGTGAGGGGTCCGTGCGCGTGTCGCCCGGCACGGCGGCCCACCGCGTAGGAGGCGGCGCTCACGGCGGTGAGGCCGGCGCCCACGCCGGCGGCGACGAGCTTGCGCTGGGAGATCACCGTCCACGCCGTCTTCGCCGTGGCCGCGACCTGTTCCGAGGTGGCGACGACGGCCTGCCGGCCGGCCGCGACGCTCTTGGCCGCCGTCTGCACGGCACCGTTCGCGGCGTCGACGGAACGCTGGGCACCGGCCTTGGCCGTCGACGCGGCGTCACTCGCCTTGCCCGCGGCGGCCTGTCCCGCCCGTGCGGCGGGTGCGGTCGCCTTCTCGGCGGCGCCGCGCGCCTTGGACTCGGCGGTCCGGGTGCCGGTGGGCTTCTTACTCGTGTCCTTGTTCGGATCGCTCATGGACACCGCTTTGCCCCTCACCGCCGCGGCAAACACGAACGCCTCTGGCGAGGGTCAACGCGCTTCGGACGTCAGGGTGTTGAACCGGTCACGGAGCGGCTTCACGGCAAGGCATTCGTCCGCGGTGCCGCGCAGCGCCCCGGACCAGGGGCCGGGCTCAACCAGGGGGCTGGGAAGCAGATGCGGGTGACGTCATGGGGGCCGGCCCGGAACGGCCGGCCCCACGCGGCCGGAGCCAGGCGAAACGGTGGGCTAGCTCCGGGTGCGCAAGGCCCGGGAGAGCGCGCTCATGCTGATGTCGATGACGGTGCGAAGCTGCTTCTGACTCGCCCTGGCCCTGCTCATCACGGCCAGCGACTGGTTGACCGCCGTCAGGTGAGCCGCGAAGTCGTCGGCATCGCCTTCGGCCAACTGTGTGGCGTTCAAGGCGGTCCGCAGCCGCGCATGCTGAAGGCGCAGGGCTTCGGTCGCGCGGGCCGCGACGGCGGGGCTGAGCGTCGGTGCCGCCATCGCGGTCTGGGCGATCAGGCATCCGTCGGGCACGTCGGGGTCGGCGATGCGCTCCAGGGTGACCTCGAAGAACGCCCGTACCGCCTGAAGCGGTTCCGCGGACGCCCCTGACAGCGCCTGGTCGTACCTGCTTCCGTACCGCTCGGCATAGCGGTCCAAGCAGCGCAGATAGAGCGAGTCCTTGTCTCCGAACGAGGAGTAGATGGAACTCCGGTTCAATCCGGTCGTCCTGGAGAGGTCGTCGAGAGACGTGTCGGCGTATCCGGCCCGCCAGAATTGGACCATCGCCGCGTCGAGCGCGACGCCCACGTCGAACTGCTTCTTCCCGGCCATCACACATGCACCTCGTTCTCGGACCAGCCGTTGCGGGCCCTGCCCATCCTATCTTGAACCAACCAGTTCAAGATGCGGTAGGCTCGGGACATGACCGACGACTCCACAGCCCCGAACCGCTCCTGCGATCGGAACCCGGTCCCCGGGTTGCCGCTGTACGACCTTGCGGGTTTCACTCACCGCTGGGTCGACGCGGAAGGCATCCGGCTTCACGCCGTGGAAGGCGGCCGGCCGGCCGGTCCCACCGTCGCCCTGCTCGCCGGATTCCCGCAGACCTGGTGGGCTTGGCGAAAGGTGATGCCGGGCCTTGCGGAGCGATTCCGTGTGATCGCGATCGATCTGCCGGGTCAGGGCCACTCCGACCGCCCCCGCGGGGGCTACGACACGCACACCGTCGCTTCACGTGTCCAGGCCGCGCTGACCGCGCTCGACGTTCCGAAGTACTGGCTCGTCGCCCACGACGTCGGGGCCTGGGTCGCCTTCTCGCTGGCCCTGAAGTACGAAGAGCGCCTGCACGGTGTCGCTCTGCTTGACGCGGGCATCCCCGGAATCACCCTGCCGGACTCCGTCCCAACGGACCCCGAACGGGCCTGGAAGACCTGGCACTTCGCCTTCCACCTGGTGCCCGAACTCCCCGAGACCCTGCTCAGGGGCCGCGAGCGTGACTACGTCGGCTGGTTCTTGAAGGTCAAGGCCCTGTCCCCGGACACCTTCGACGGCGCCGAGATCGACCACTACGCCGCCGCCCTCGCGGCCGAGGGGGGTCTCTCGGCGTCTCTCGCCTACTACCGCGACGCCGCGGAATCAGCACGTAGGAATCATGACGCTCTCGAACGAGGGCACCTGACCGTCCCGGTCCTGGGAATCTCCAGCTCCCACGGCTCGATACCCGACATGGCCGCCTCCATCAGCCCGTGGGCGGAGAACGCGACCGGCGTCCTCGTCCCCCGGGCCGGACACTTCATTCCCGACGAGCAGCCCGAGGCGACCGTGGACGTGTTGACCGCGTTCATCGATCACGAGCGTGCCGAGTAGTCGGCGACGCGGCGGCCGGCCCGGTGACCTCGGCGGGATCGGCCGGCAGCCGTGCCCCGGCATGGTCAACCCCGGTCAGGGCGCGTGAGGTCGCCGGGAACGTGATCCGGGTGACGACACCGGCCCGTCAGCGCCTCGGACCGGGCAGTTCCCGCGGCTCGATCCGCTCCTCCACCGCCGTGTCGCCGTCGCGGACGACCACGTAGGCGCCCTTGCCCGGGACTTCGGTGACCGCCTCGGTCAGTTCGGTGCCGCGGTAGACGAGGCCCACCCCGTCGTCCGTGCAGTGGGCCGTCGGGAGGGTGCCGTCGGCGACGAGGCGGTGGATCAGCGGACGGCGGCCCGGGTCGACGTCGTAGTGGACGCCGTTGCCGTAGGGCAGGAAGTCCAACGCGTCGGTGATCGGGCGCAGTTCGGGACCGAAGGAATCGGTGGCGCCGCCCCGGAACCAGCACAGCGAGCCCGCGCTCACGCCGCTGAGCACGACGCCCGCCTCCCACGCCTTGCGCATGATCCGGTCGAGGCCGTGCACGCGCCACACGGCCAGCAGGTTGGCCACCGATCCGCCCATCACCCAGACGACGTCCTGGGCGAGCACGGTCTCCTCGACGTCCTCGACGTTGGGCATGGGGAACAGGTGCAGCGGCGTCAGGTCGAACCCGGCGACCCGGGCGGCCTCCGTCATGCGGGCGGTGAAGTGCTCGGCGTCCCCTATGGCGGTGCCCACGTACAGGACGCGGGGGCGCCGGCCGTGCGCGCCCGAGAGGTCCACCGCGTGATGGACCAGGGCGTCGAAGGCCACCATGGTCCGGCCGCCCGCGCGATGACCGCCCGAGGTGGCGAGGATGGTGGGTTCCGGTGCCGTCATGCGGTGATCCTAACGACGGCTGGACGGCGGCAGCTGGGCCGGGCTCACCTGCTCGCCCAGTACCTCGGCCATGAACTGCACGAGCCAGCGCTGGGCCGGGCTGCGCGAGGACTCGTGCCGCGCGTACAGGGCGATCTCGATGGGTTCGGTCTCGAACGGCAGCCGCACCAGGCGCACCCGGTGGGACGCGGTGAAGACCTCGCCGACGTACTCGGGGACGATGGCCACCAGGTCGGTCTGCTCCAGCAGGTAGGGCAGCATCGAGAAGCGGGTGGCGTCCACGGCCACCCGTTCCAGGAGCCCGTGCGCGCCCAGCAGTGCCCTGGGCGTGACGTGGCCGCTCGGTCCGAACACCGTCGCGTGGTGCTCGGCGGCGAGGTCCGCCGCTGTGACCGCGTCGCCGCGCACCCGCGGATGGTCGGCCGCGACCATCAGGACGTAGCGCTCGCGGAAGAGCGGGATGCGCACGGTGAGGTGCGAGGTGATCACCGGGGTGGCCACGAACGCGTCGAGGTCGCCGCGGCGCAGCTGGCCCTCGGCGTCCTCCACGTCGAAGGGGCGGACGGTGAAGGACACGCCCGGCGCCCGCTCGCGCGCGGTGGCCACGAGCCTCGGCAGCAGCGTCGCCTCACCGAGGTCGGACAGGGCGATGGTGAACCGGCCCGACATGCTCCCGGCGTCGAAGAGGTCGCCCTGGCGGACCGTCCCGTCGATCTCGGCCAGCGCGCGCTGGAGCGGCAGGTACAGCCGCCGTGCGCCGGCGGTGGGGGACAGCCCGCGTCCGTTGCGGCGGAACAGCTCGTCGTCGAAGTGCCGCCGCAGCTTGCCCAGGCTGTAGCTGACCGTGGGCTGCGTGACGTGGAGCGTCTCGGCGGTGGCCGTGACGCTGCCCGTCTCGTAGAGCAGTACGAACACACGGGCCAGGTTGAGATCGAAGGTGCCCATATCGACGAACTCTATATCGGAGTGGCGAAACATCTATTGGTGCCCATGTCGCGGGGTGCCTAGCGTGTGCCGCGTCACTTCGAAAGGAACGTCCGTGCCATCCGTGCGTCGTGTCTCCCACGAACTCCTGGAGCGCCAGGGGCTCACCACCGTCTTCGGCAATCCGGGCTCCAACGAGCTGCCCTTCCTCGCCGAGCTGCCCGACGGCTTCCGCTACGTCCTCGGTCTGCACGAGGGCGCCGTGGTGGGGATGGCGGACGGGTACGCCCAGGCGACCGGTCGCCCGGTGCTGGTCAACCTGCACGCCGCCTCCGGTTCGGGCAACGCCATGGGCGCCCTGACGAACGCCGTCGCCTCCCGTACGCCGCTCGTGGTGGTGGCCGGGCAGCAGGTGCGCCCCGCCATCGGCCCCGAGGCCAACCTGGCCAGCGTCGACGCACCCGCCCTGATGAAGCCGCTGGTCGGCTGGGCGGCGGAACCGGCGTGCGCCGGGGACGTGCCGCGCGCGCTCGCCCAGGCCGTCTTCGAGGCGCGGCTGCAGCGTCGGCCCACCTACCTGTCCGTGCCGTACGACGACTGGTCGGCCGAGGTCGACGACAACGCCCTGGCCGTGCTCGACCGGCGGGTGCTGCGGGCCGCGGTGCCCGGCGGCGAGCAGCGCCGGTGGCTCGTGGAGCAGGTCGCCTCGGCCCGGCGCCCCGCGCTCGTGCTGGGCGGCGACATCGACTCGGCCGGCCGGTTCGACGACGCGGTGCGGCTGGCCGAGCGGCTGGGCGGTCCGGTGTGGGCGGCGCCCTCGCAGTTCCGGCTGCCGTTCCCGAACCGGCATCCGCTGTTCCGGGGCGTGCTGCCCGCCGGGATCGCACCGGTCTCCGAGGCGTTCGAGGGCCATGACCTAGTGCTCGTGCTGGGCGCGCCGGTCTTCCGCTACCACGAGCACCTGCCCGGCCGGTACCTGCCCGAGGGCACCCGGCTGATCCAGGTGACCGACGACGCCTCCGCCGCCGCGCGGGCGCCGATGGGCGAGGCGCTGGTCGCCGACCCGGGTGCCGTCGTCGACGTACTCCTGGAGGCGCTCGACGCCGCCGACAGGCCCGCGGATCCCTACCGGCCGGTGCCCGAGCCGCTCACCGCCGAGGGCCCGGCGCTCCATCCGGAGCAGGTCTTCGGCGCGCTGCGCGAGGAGATGCCCGAGGACACCGCGTACGTCGTCGAGTCGACGTCGACCAACGCGGCGTGGTGGCGCCAGATGGACCTGCGCCGCCAGGGCTCCTACTACTTCCCGGCGGCCGGAGGGCTCGGTTTCGGGCTGCCCGGCGCGGTGGGCGTCGCGATGGCCCAGCCCGACCGCCCGGTGGTCGGCGTGATCGGGGACGGCTCGGCCAACTACGGCATCACCGCGCTGTGGACGGCCGCGCAGCACCGGGTCCCGCTCACCGTCGTCCTGCTGCGCAACGGCACGTACGGGGCGCTGCGCTGGTTCGGTGGGCTGCTCGGCGTGCCCGACGCGCCGGGACTCGACATCCCCGGCCTCGACTTCACCCGCATCGCGGAGGGCTACGGCGTCCGCGCCCAGCACGTCGGCTCGGTGGCCGAGCTGCGCGCCGCGCTCGCCGAGACACCCGAGCACCCCCGGCTGATCCAGGTCGACACGGCGCTCACCACGCCCTCCTGAACCGACTCGCGACACCACACCGAAGACCCCGACGAGAGGGAAGACGATGACACTCCTGGACAGCGCCGTCTGGGGCGGGAAGTTCTACAGCGAAGGCTGGCAGGACTCCCCCACCGAGCAGCCGGTGACCGAGCCCGCCACCGGCGACCGGCTCGGCACGGTGGGCCTGGCCTCGGCCGAGGACGTGAACCGCGCCGCCGCCCGGGCCGCCGAGGCCCAGCGCGCGTGGGCGGCGACCTCGCCGCAGCAGCGGGCGGCCGTACTGCGGCGCGCGGGTGAGCTGTTCACCGAGCACGCCGCCGAGATCGAGGACTGGCTGGTGCGCGAGGCCGGCTCGGTGCGGTCCAAGGCGGGCTTCGAGGCGGGGCTGGCGATCGGCGAGTGCTTCGAGTGCGCCGGGCTGCCGACGCACCCCCAGGGCGAGGTACTCACCTCGGAGGAGTCCCGCTGGTCGCTCGCCCGGCGCCGCCCCGCCGGTGTCGTCAGCGTGATCGCGCCCTTCAACTTCCCGCTCATCCTCGGTCTGCGGTCGGTGGCCCCCGCGCTGGCGCTCGGCAACGCCGTGCTGCTGAAGCCGGACCCGCGCACCGCGGTGAGCGGCGGTGTCGTCATCGCCCGGATCTTCGAGGAGGCGGGGCTTCCGGCCGGTGTCCTGCACCTGCTGCCGGGCGACGGGTCGGTCGGCCGGGCGGTCGTGGAGGCACCCGAGGTGCGGGTGATCTCGTTCACCGGTTCCACGCCGGTCGGACGGGCGATCGGCGAGCAGGCCGGGCGGCTGCTGAAGCGGGCGCACCTGGAGCTGGGCGGCAACAACGCGCTGGTCGTGCTGCCCGGCGCGGACGTGGCGAAGGCGGCCTCGGCGGGCGCGTTCGGCTCGTATCTGCACCAGGGGCAGATCTGCATGACGACCGGCCGGCACATCGTGCACGAGTCGCTGGTCGAGGAGTACACCGCCGCTCTCGCCGCGAAGGCCGAGGCGCTGCCGGTGGGCGACCCGGCGCGTCAGGACGTGGCGCTGGGCCCGATCATCGACCGGCGGCAGCTGGAGCGGGTGCACGGCATCGTCACCGACAGCGTCGCGGCGGGCGCCAAGGTCGCCGCGGGCGGCGAGATCGACGGCGCCGGATACCGCGCCACCGTCCTGACCGGCCTGACGACGGACATGCCGGCCTGGCGCGAGGAGATCTTCGGCCCGGTCGCGCCCGTCATCTCCTTCGCCACCACGGAGGAGGCCGCGCGGATCGTCAACGACTGCGAGTACGGACTGTCGGTCGGCATCCTCGGCGACGTCGGTACGGCGATGAAGCTCGCCGACCGGATCGACTCCGGCAAGGTGCACATCAACGAGCAGACGGTCAGCGACGAGCCCAACGCCCCCTTCGGCGGGGTCAAGGCGTCGGGCACCGGCTCCCGGTTCGGCGGCGCCGCGGCCAACGTGGAGGCGTTCACCGAGACCCAGTGGCTCACGGTCCGCCCGGACATCGCCGACTACCCGTTCTGATCCCTCCGGTCACCCCTACCGGTCCCACCCCCGGCCGCCCCGGCCGGTCCGGCTCCGCTCACTCACACCCGTCCCCCGGGGGGAGAGTCACCATGGCTTCCACCACCACGTCCGGCGCGCCCGCGCAGACCGGCCGCGCCGTCGGCGGCACCTGGACGGTGATCCTGTGCTGGATCACCGTCCTGCTGGAGGGCTACGACCTCGTCGTCCTCGGCGCCATCATCCCCACCCTGCTCAAGACCCACCACCTCGGCATGACCGCGGGCGACGCGACCACCATCGCGACGCTCTCGCTGGTGGGCGTCGCCATCGGCGCGGTCTGCGTCGGTCCGCTGGCCGACCGGCTGGGCCGCCGTCGCCTGCTCATCGGCTCGGTCGTGCTCTTCTCGGTCCTCACCATCGTGGTGCCGCTGGCGAACTCCGTCGCGATGTTCGCCGCGCTGCGCCTCCTCGCCGGTCTGGGCCTGGGCGCCTGTATGCCGGTCTCGCTCACGATGATGGCCGAGCACATGCCGGCCAGCCGCCGGGCACGGGCCAGCACCCTGACGATGACCGGCTACCACACCGGTGCGGTGATCACCTCGCTGCTGGCCCTCCAGGTGTCCGACAACTGGGAGATCCTCTTCTACCTGCTCGGCGTCGTCGGCCTGGTGATCGCCGCGATCCAGTGGTTCAAGCTGCCGGAGTCGGCGGCCTTCGAGCGGGCCAAGCGGGACGGGGCGCAGCGGGTGCCGTTCACCGAGCTGCTCAAGCCGGCGTACCTGCGCGCGGGCATCGGCATCTGGGTCGCCTCGTTCATGGGTCTGCTGCTGGTCTACGGCCTCAACACCTGGCTGCCCAAGCTGATGAACGACGCGGGCTACCCCGTGCCGACGGCCGTGACCCAGCTCCTGGTGCTCAACATCGGCGGGGTCGTCGGCCTGGTCCTGGGCGGGTACGTCGCCGACCGGCGGGGCATCAAGGGCACCACGATGGTCTGGTTCGCCGTCTCGGTGCTCATGCTGGGGTGTCTGAGCATCAAGATGGAGAGCGACCTGCTGCTCAACGTCGTGGTCTTCTTCACCGGCGTGTTCGTCTTCTCGGCCATGGTGCTCGTCTACGCGTACGTGACGCACTACTACCCGGCGTCCGTGCGCGGCACCGCGCTCGGCTCGGCGTCCGGGATCGGCCGGATCGGCTCGATCGTCGGCCCGTCGATCACCGGCGCGCTGGTCGCCTCGGGGGTCGGGCACCCGTGGGGCTTCTACTTCTTCGCCGCGGTGGCGGTCCTCGGCTTCCTGGCCGTACTGACGCTGCCGCGCGGCGGCGGGGCCGAGCCGGCCGGGGCCACGGCGCCCGCGGCGCCCGCCGCACCGGCCGGGTGACGCCCTGAGGACATGAGGAACGGGAGCAGTGGGCCGCGCGGCCCACTGCTCCCGTCGGTGTCCGGGTGGGGGTGGTGTCTCAGTCCTTGTCGACCTTCTGGCTCAGCACCTTGCCGTTGGCCGCGTCGACCTCGACGGTGGTCTTGTTCCAGTTGCCCTTGTCGACCACGTCGACGCCCCAGACGACCTGCTGGTTGTCGTTGTCGCCGAGTTCGACGTGGGTGACGGTGCCCTTGGCCTTGGCGGTGGCCGCCTTGACCGCCTGCTGCGGCGTCTGCTTGGCCTTGTCCAGCCACTCGGTGACCTGGGTCTTGTCGTCGGGGTCCTGGTCCGGGTCGACCATGGTGCGGAAGACCTTGCCGCTCACCGCGTCGATGTCGATGCGGTGCAGGGTGCCGTCGGACTGGGCGACCTTGGCCTCCCACTCGGGGGCACCCTCACTGGGCGCGGGGTTCGGCATGCTGGGGCTCGGGGAGCCGGTCGGCGAGCCCGTCGGCGACGCCGTTGCGTCGGCCTCCACGCGCTTGAGTTCGAGGTCCACGAGCTTGCCCTCGGGGACCTCCTTGACGGCGGTGTCGGCGGCCTTGTCCCAGGTGACCTTCGTCGCGGAGACGAGGTCCTTGCGCTGGGTCTGGTCCTCGTTCATCGAGGGAGAGCCGGTGGGGGACGGGGACTGGGTATCGGTGCCGGTCGGGGAGGGAGACTCGGTCTGGGCCGCCTCCGCGACGCTGGAACGGGTCGTGTCGGCGTTCGTGCAGGCCGTCAGCAGCAGGACGGAGGCGCCCAGGGCACCGGTCACGGCCAGCGAACGCAAGGAGGGAAGTCGTCGTGCAGAGCTCATAATGCTGTCCGTAACCGCTCCGTCACGCAGACACACCGCGAAAGTACGAAAATCACCCTATTAGCCGGGGGTGCGACCCGGCCGGCAGCGGGGCCTGCGGAGGCCTCAGCGGGCCCGCACGAACTCCACCCGGCCGCCTCCCGTGGCGGTCACCGGGCATCGGGGCAGCGTCCGGATCCCGCCCCCTTCCAGCCACTCCCGGTAGGCGGTGGACTGACGGGCGGCCTCCCAGTACGCGTCCTCCAGCGCGGGGAAGACGGCGTCCAGCTCGGCCCGGGTGCGGGCGGCCAGCAGCAGGCGTACGCCGAGGGGGTCGCCGTACAGGCGCCGCACCGCCGTGTCGGGGCGGGACTGGGAACTGGGCTGGCAGACCGTGACGACCTCGCCGGTGGCGACCAGGGAGGCGGCCGTGTGGTAGTCGCCGTGCAGCACCCGGGGGTTGAGGCCGACGGCGCGCAGCATGCGGTGCACGCCGTCCCATTCGCCGTCGACGGTGGGGTCGACCATCCACCGGTCGTCGGCGAGGTCGGCGAGGCCGACGACGGGCCGGGCGGCCGCGGGGTGGTCCGCGGGCAGCATGACGAACTGCGGTTCGCGCTCGACCAGGACGCGCAGCCGCAGGTCCTCGGGGATGTGCAGCGCACATCCCTCGACCTCGTGCACGAAGGCGACGTCGAGCTGCCCGTCGGTCACCCGGCGCAGCAGCGCGTTGGCGGAGACGTCCATCTGCAGGGTCGGTTCCAGGCCCGGCCGTCTGAGCCGGCGCAGCCAGCCGGCCAGGGCCCGGCTGGCCGTGGAGCCGACCCGCAGCCTGCTGTCGCCGCCGGCCGCGGCGGCGCGGGCCTCGCGGACCAGGGTGTTCATGTCGGTCAGCAGCGGACGGGCCCGGCCGAGCACCGTCCGGCCGAGCGGGGTGGGGCGGCAGCCGGTGCGCTCCCGGGTGAACAGCGGTCCGCCCAGGGCCTGTTCGATGCGGGTCAACTGGGTGCTCAACGTGGGCTGCGCGACACCCAGTTGGCGTGCCGCCCGGTGCAGGCTGCCGGCGTCGGCGATGGCGCACAGTGCGCGTAGGTGCCTCACCTCGAGCTCCATGCAGGGAGCGTAAAGCGGAACAGTTGGTTGCGCCAGGTGAACAAAACGCGGCGGATCAGGGCGAGTTCTGCACTCTGGTCAAAGCTGGAACGAGTGGCCGGGCGGCGGGTGATAGCCCGGTCCTATCACCTGTTGCCATCATCACAGCGGGCTCATGGGCGCCCCACACTCACCGATGACGACTTCTCCCCACTCCCCCACTCAAGGAGTCATCGATGCGTATCACCCTGCCTCTGCTGTCCACCGCGGTCGGTCTCGGCCTGACGGCCGCCGTGCTCGGCACCGGCCCCGCCGCGACGGCCGCGGCGCCCCAGGAGCCGGTCAGAGCCGCCCAGCTCGGCTACCAGCCCTCGGCCGGCTCGGGCGAGGACGCGGCCGCCAACCGCGCGTTCTTCGAGGCGGTCGTCAAGTCCGTCGCCGAGAAGCGCGCCGCCAACCCGTCCGCCGCCGCGGCCGTCACCGTCTACTACAGCGCCACCAACGCGCCGAGCTTCCGTTCCCAGATATCCCGCTCCGCCCAGATCTGGAACAGCTCGGTGTCCAACGTACGGCTCGCGGAGTCGAGTTCCGGCGCGGACTTCGCGTACTACGAGGGCAACGACTCGCGCGGCTCGTACGCGTCCACGAACGGGCACGGCAGCGGCTACATCTTCCTCGACTACCGCCAGAACCAGCAGTACGACTCGACCCGCGTGACCGCCCACGAGACCGGGCACGTGCTCGGCCTGCCCGACCACTACTCCGGGCCGTGCAGCGAGCTGATGTCGGGCGGCGGCCCCGGCCCGTCCTGCACCAACCCCTACCCGAACTCCAACGAGCGCAGCCGGGTGAACCAGCTGTGGGCCTACGGCTTCCAGGCCGCCCTCGACAAGGCGCTGGAGAAGGCCTCCCAGCGCTGACGTACGCGCACCACCGTGCGGGCGGCCCGGCCGGGCCGCCCGCACGCGTGTGCGCTCCCCGCACCTCCGCTTGGGCAACCTTCCTGCGGGTACTCGCAGTTCACCGGAGAGCGGCATCCCGAAGGAGTCGGACGTGGACGAGCGGATGGCACCTGTCGACGACGGTCTCGGCGACCTGGAGCCGGGCACCAGGCAGCGCACGCAGCTGCGCGTTCGCGTCGCCGACATCGCCTGGACGGCAGCGTGCGCGGTGCTCGCGCTGTGGGCCGTGTGGAGCGCGATCGATCTCGCGCGGGGCGCGACGGCGTGGGTGTACTGCGCCGTGGCCTGGCTGCTGCTCGCGGTGGCGCTGACCGTGCGCGTGCTGGCGGTCCGGCGCAGGACCTCGCTGTAGCGGCAAGGCTCCGGACGCGTCACGGGACCGCGGGCAGCGCGGCACCCACGGCCCGGTGGACGGCGCGGGCGAGCCGGGCGCCCCACTCGGACCTGGGTCCCGCGAAGGCGAGCACCTCGGCCTCGCCGACCGGGGCCCGGGCGGCGACGCACACCGCGTCGGTGGGGGTGCCGGAGCAGTCGAGACCGGCGTCGAGCAGCGCCTGGACCTTGGCCTCGGTCGCCGTCATCACCGCGTTGACCAGGGCGGCGTCGCTCAGTGCGACCGGCAGCGCGGCGACGATGTTGATCGTTCCGGGCGGCACGGCCCCGGCGGCGCCCTCCTCCGGTGCGGCCGCCCAGCCCCGCACCGAGATGCCGGCGGTCGCCACGGCCTCGGCCCCGCCGTCCCGCGCCCGGCCGTGGGCGGACACGTCGGCGGCCGTCATCAGGCCCACGCCCGGCCCGTGGGCCCCGGCGGCTCGGGCCAGGTCGGCCAGGTGCCGTGCGGGGTCGGTGCGCCGGTAGCCGTGGGCGACCTGGGCGTTGAGCACCCAGGCGCGCTCTCCGGTCCCGCCGCCCAGCACGGCGCTGCTGACCATCCGCCACCCCGGCCCCGGGCGCCACAGCAGGGCGTGCAGCCGTTCGCCGTCCTCCACCCGGGTCAGGTCTTCCACGTTCAGCAGGCGGTCGGCCCCGGTGCGGGGCGGCGGCAGGAGGGCGGGCACGGGTCGGGGCTCCCAGCGGTGATCGGCGCAGGTCGGAGGCGGGCCGGACGATCGTACTCGGGGCCGGTGTCCCGGCCGCCGGCCGGCCGGTCCGTCGCGGGGCGCATTGCGGACCCGGGTCCGGGCACCTTCACTGAACACAACTTCGCCACCAGGCGACGGATCGGAGGCCGCGATGCTGTCCCACACCCTGGAGCATGGGGTCCTGGTCATCACGGTGGACCAGGACCCGGGTATCGCCGGGCGGGCCACCCTGACCACGCACATCACCAACCTGGTCGACGCCCATCAGCCGACCCCCGTCGTCATCGTCCTGACCGAGCGGGCGGGTGGCCACGCCGCGGTCAGCGCGGTGCTCCGGGCCCATCAGTGGTGCGGGCGGCTGGGTGTCCTGATGTCCGTCGTGACCCACAGCGCGCCCGTCCGGCGGCTGCTCGAGGCCAACGCCGACTCCTCGGGGCCCCGGCTGGTGGTGCACGCCCGCGTGGACACCGCGATCAGCACCGCGTTCACCGCCGCGGCCTAACGCCCGTACCGGAGTTCCGCGGCGGGCGCCCTCGGCCGCCACCGGCGCTACTGCTGTCCGAGCCAGAGGTCGGGGCCGAAGACCTCGTAGTGGACGGCCTCGGCGGGCACCCCGCGGCGCAGCAGGTCGCCGCGGACCGCGCGCATGAAGGGCACCGGGCCGCACAGGTAGACCGTGAGGTCCGCGGGCAGCTCGAGGTCGCCGAGGTCGGCTCGGCCGGTGGACGCCTCCGGGGCCTGGTCGCCGGGCTCCTCGTACCACAGGTGGAGCCGGGCGCCCGGCAGCGTGCGTATCAGGTCGAGCTGCTCCTGCCGGTGGGCGTGGTGGTCGGGGGTGCGGTCGGCGTGCACGACGGTCACCGGGCGGGTGGCACCGGCGGCGGCCAGGTGGTCGAGCATCGAGAGCATCGGTGTGACGCCGATGCCGGCGGAGACCAGCAGCAGCGGGCCGTCGTGCTCCGCCAGGGCCAGGTCCCCGGCGGGAAGCGACACGTTGAGCTGGTCGCCCTTGCGGGCGTTCGCGTACAGCCAGGAGGAGACCTCGCCGTCCGGCTGCCCGTCGCCCCGGACGCGCTTGACGGTGATGCGCCAGTCGGACCGGCCGGGCGCGGCGGACAGGCTGTACTGGCGGATCTGCCGGGCGCCGTCGGCCAGTTCGACCTGGACGCTGACGTACTGGCCCGGCCGGAACGGCGCGACGGGACGGCCGTCGGCCGACCCCAGGACGAGGGAGACCGCGTCGGCGCTCTCCTCGACCCGGTCGACGATCTCCATGGTGCGCCAGACGTCTCCCTCCGCGACGCCCTTCTCGGCGTAGAGGCGGGCCTCCAGGGCGATGAGCGCGTTGGCCATCAGCCAGTAGACCTCGTCCCAGGCCCGGGCCACCTCGGGGGTGACGGCGTCGCCGAGCACGTCGACGACGGCGGCCATCAGGTGCCGGTGGACGATCGTGTACTGGTCGGGGGTGATGCCGAGCGAGGCGTGCTTGTGCGAGATGCGGGAGAGCATCACGTCGGCGCGCTCGTCCGGGTTCTCCAGCAGCAGGCCGGCGAACGCGGCGACCGAGCCCGCCAGGGCCCGCTGCTGCTCGCCGTTGGCCTGGTTCCCCCGGTTGAACAGGTCCCGCAGCAGCTCCGGGTGGGCGTCGAAGAGCTTGCGGTAGAACAGGTCGGCGATGTCACCGATGGCCGCTCCGACGGCGGGAAGGGTGGCTCGGACCACGGGAACGGACTGTTCGGAGAGCACAGCGACTCCTTAATTGGTAGATGATATTCGTGTTTTAGGTCACAGCTCGACGGCCCCAGGGGGCCGCCGCCCGTCATCCCGAGGGGCGGTCCGTCAGGCCGAGGAGGACCGGGCCGGTCGGTGCGGCCACCAGGTCGGTCACGGTCAGCGGGTCGAGCGCCGCGTAGAACGCCTCCTGGGCGTCGCGCAGCGCACGGCGCAGCCGACAGGCCCCGCGCAGCGGGCAGGGGTTGTCGCCCTCGCAGTCGACCACCTCGGCCTCGCCTTCGAGTTCGCGCACCAGCCAGCCGACGGAGGCGCGCCGGCCCAGGTCGGTCAGGGTCAGCCCGCCGCCGCGACCGCGTCGCGCCTCCACCACACCCAGGTGCTGCAGGCGGGTGATGGCCTTCGCCGCGTGCGTGTACGGCACCCCCACGACCTCGGCCACCTCTCGGGTGGCCAGTGGTTCGTCACCGTCTCTCACGACCGCCAGGCGCATGACCGAACGCAGCGCCAGGTCGGTGAACTTCGTCAACCGCACACCGGGACGCTATCAAATGCGCATGCTAGATTCGCCTTTACCCGGGGTACTGGGCCTGTGCGGTGCGTCACTGGACCGGCCTCCCCGGCACGGACCGCTCAACGGGGCGGCGTACGGACACGGTTGGGCATACGGAACGGCGGTACCTGATGGCAGCGGAAGACGGCGGCTCCCCGGGCACCGCGGGCCCTCCCCTCCCCCGGGTGCTGTGCGACACGGCGGAGCTCCTGTCCCTGGGCGGCGACGCGCCGGCCGGCGCCCTGTGGAAGCTGGCGGAACCCGGCCGGCAGCTCGACGCCAACGTCGTCCGCCTCCCCGCCGGCGGCCGGGTGGACACCCACACCGAGCCCGACCTCGACGTCCTGCTCCTGGTCCTCGAGGGTGCGGCCCGCCTCGATGCGGGCGACGGCGAGCACCCACTGCGCGCGGGCGTCCTGACCTGGCTGCCGCACGGCTCGACCCGGGCCGTCCTGGCCGGGCCGGACGGGGTGACGTACCTGACCGTGCACCGCCGGCGCCCCGGCATGCGCATCCAGCCGCCGGAGGCCGCCGACCGGCTGAGACGCTCCCTCGGCGGCGACGCCTGACAGACCCCGGGCGACGTCGGCGTACCGGCGCTCTCCGCGCGCGAGGGCCCGCGGCGCCGACCTGGAGCGGACGTGCTGAACCGAGGCCGCTCAGCGTGCCTCGGCACGCAGCTCCGTGAGGGACCGCGCCGTCAGCGGGCGCGGCTCGGCGTCCGGGTCGACGAGTACGACGGTGCAGGTGGCCGCGTGGGTGAGGGCACTGGTGAAGCTGCCGTCGGCGAACTGGACCAGCGGGCCGCGCGGGGAGCGGCCGACCGCGACCGTGCGGGCCCCCACCTCGGCGGCGTGCCGGGCCAGGGCGCGGCCCGCGGCGGCATGGTCGCCGACGCCGGTGAGGATCTGGCCGGTCGCGGCCACCCCCATGCCGTCGAGCCGGTCGAGGTGCGCGGTGACGGCGGCCTTCGCCTGCTCGTCGGTCTCGGTGTCGGCGGCCTGTTCCTCGACGACGGCGGTCCGCCGCACGTGGACGACCTCGAGCGGGCTCGCGGTGTCAAGGGCGATGCGGGCCGCGGCGTCCACGACGGCGGCCGCCTCGCGGTGGGCTGCGACGGCCACGACCACGGGGGGCGCGTCGGTCGCCGCCCGGACCCCGACGGGGGTGAGGGCCGGGGCCACCTGCTCTGTCCCGCCGGTGTCCGTCTCGGCCCGGCGCAGCAGTCGGTGGCCGCTGGCCAGGACGGGGACGGCGAGGAGGAAGGTGGCGGCGCCGAGGTAGAACGGGACGCTCAGATCGGTGGCGTCGGCGAGCTTTCCGGCGACGTAGGGGGCCAGCCCGCCGCCGATGAAGCGCAGGAAGCCGTACGCGGAGGAGGCCACGGGGCGCTCCACCGGCGAGACGAGCATGACGGCCTGCGTGGTGAGGGTGTTGTTGATGCCGATGAAGGCGCCGCTGACGACGACCGCGACGATCACGGTGGTGGGGTCGGTGACGCCGGCGGCTATGACGGCCATGACGACGGCGAGGCCGAGCAGGTTGGCGTAGAGGACGGGCGCGGTGCCGTAGCGGGCCTGCAGGCGGGGGGCGAAGAAGACGCTGAAGGCGGCGACCAGCAGTCCCCAGCCGGTGAAGACCAGGCCGAGTTCGTGGGCGTCCAGCTCCATCGGGTACGGCGCGTAGCCGAGCATGGTGAAGAAGCCCCAGTTGTACAGCAGGGCCATGATGCCCATGGTGAGCAGGCCGCGGTGGCGCAGGGCCTTCAGCGGGGCGAGCGGTGAGGTGACCTTCTCGGGCCTGGGCAGGTCGGGGACGAAGGCGAGGGTGGCGATCAGGGCGACGGCCATCAGGGCGGCGACGCCGAAGAAGGGGCCGCGCCAGCTGATGCCGCCCAGTTCGCCGCCGAGCAGGGGGCCGACGGCGATACCGAGCCCCAGGGCGGTCTCGTAGAGGATGATCGCGCCGCTGAAGCCGCCGCTGGCCGAGGCCACGATGACCGCGAGGGAGGTGGCGATGAACAGGGCGTTGCCCAGTCCCCAGCCGGCCCGGAAGCCGACGATGCCGTTGATGGAGCCGGTGGCGCCCGCCAGGGCGGCGAAGACGACGATGACGGCGAGGCCGGTGACCAGGGTGCGCTTGGCGCCGATGCGGCTGGAGACCCAGCCGACGAAGAGCATGGCGACGGCGGTGACGATCAGGTAGCTGCTGAACAGCAGGGAGACCTGGCTGGGGGTGGCGTCGAGGCTCTCGGCCAGCGCCGGCAGGATCGGGTCGACCAGGCCGATGCCCATGAACGAGATGACGCAGGCGAAGGCGACCGCCCAGACGGCCTTCGGCTGCCGGAAGGGACTGGCGGCCTTTCCACGGGGTGCACTCATGCGCGGTCTTCCTCCGAGGTGTCCTGACGGTGGTGGATGACCCGGGCCAGCGCCAGCAGCGCGGTGGTGGTGGCCTGCCGCTCCGGCCCGGTCATGTCCTCCATGAGCTGCCGCAGGGCCAGGGCGCGCTCGGCCCGGCGCCGGTCCAGGACCTCGACGCCGGTGGACGTCACCGCCACGAGCACGCCACGGCCGTCGCTCGCGTCGGCGGCGCGCCGGGCCAGGCCCGCGCGTTCCAGACGGGTGACGAGCTGGGTCATGTTCGGCTGGGAGACGCCCTCGGCCCTGGCCAGTTCGGTCAGCCGCTGGGGGCCCTCGCGGCTCAGCCTGGCCAGCGTCGAGGAGGCCGCGGTGCTCAGACCGCCGGTCCGGGCGCTCTGCCGCACGTAGCGGATCATCTGCTCCACGGCGACGATCAGGTCGTCCGGGCCCTCCGGGGACGTGTCCATAAGCGCATTATGCATTTAGGTGTAGTACGAAACAAGATAGGTCGCGGCCGCCTCCGCCCTGTTGGTTCGGGCCACCGCTGGGCACTCGGCACGGGAGCGAGGGAGGACACGGCATGGACGACTGGCGCGGCTTCGCGCAGCAGATGGCCTCGCTGGCCCGCGATCTGCTGTCCCAGGAATCGCTGCACGACACACTGGAACGGATCACCGCCTCGGCCACGGAACTGGTGGAGGACTGCGACGCCGCCGGCATCCTCATCCTGCGGGGCACCAAGGTGCAGTCCCTGGCCCCCACCCAACAGGTGGTGATCGACAGCGACGAACTGCAGGGTCGCGTCGGAGAGGGTCCGTGCTTCGACGCCGCTCGCAGCGGCACGGGGGAGCGCCAGTTCCGGATCGCCGACTTCACCGACGAGGCACAGCGCTGGCCCAAGTACGTCCCCGAGGCACGCAAGCTGAACCTCGGCAGCATGATGGGCTTCCTGCTGTTCACCGAGGACGAGGACCTCGGCGCGCTGAACATGTACTCCTACCGCCCCGGCGCGTTCACCGAGGCCGACGAGACGGCCGGCTGGCTGCTGGCATCCCACGCGGCGGTCGCCTTCTCCAGCGCCCGGACGCACGCCCAGATGCAGGAGGCCATCGGCACCCGGCACACCATCGGGGAAGCGATGGGCATCCTCATGGGCCGGCACCGCATCTCCGAGGACCAGGCCTTCGCGGCCCTGCGCCGGTACTCGCAGGACCACAACGTCAAACTGCGGGACGTGGCGGCCCAGGTCTGCGAACGGGGCGGCCTGCCCTGAGCCAACACACAAAAGATGAACGAGTTTCCGCTCTTTCGGATCACGAACCCTCGTATAGTGATCGTCAGTTGAGTGCCGCGTGACAGCCCTCGGCTCGCACGCGCCCCCGTTGGACGACCCGAGGGCCGCTCCGGCGGCCAGGCGAGGACCCGATTGATGACCGCGCCCGCCCGCCCCGGCGACCGCCCCACTCCCCGCGCCCTCGCCGCAGTGGCCCTGCCGTGCGCCCTCGTGTCGGCGCTCGTCGTCGGCGGGGCCGTCGCCGCCGCGCCCTCCTCGGTACGCCTTCCGCTCGGACTCGGCGCCGGTGCCGCGGCGATCCTGCTCTGCGCGGCGCTGACGGCGGCCGTGCACGCGGTCCGTGCCGAACGGGCCACCCGCCGGCTGCTGACGGCCGCCCGGGCGGAGGCGGACGCCGACCGGACCCGGGCCGCGGCCACGGCCGAACGGGAACGGGACGCCCTCGTCGCCGAGTTCACGCGCGAGCGGGAGCGGCTCGCCGAGCAGCGGGACCGGGAGGTGGCACGGCTGACCGAGGAGTCGGCGCGGCTGGGCGAGCGCCTCAGGCAGGCCACCGGTGAGCGGGCCGCCGCCGTCTCCGCGACCGCCAACGCGGCCGGCCGGATGCAGGCGCTGGCCACCGGCATGCTCGCCGACCTGCGCGCCATGGAGGAGCGGCACAGTGACGAGGCCGTCCTCGCCGACCTCCTCCACCTCGACCACCGCACCGCACAGGCGGGCCGGCTCGCCGACTCCGTAGCCGTCCTCACGGGCGCCCGCTCCGGCCGCCGTTGGGCGCGTCCGATCGGCATGGAGTCCATCCTGCGCGGCGCCATGGGCCGGATCGCCGGTTACCGGCGCGTGCGCGTGCACTCCAGCAGCGACACCGCGGTCGCCGGGCACGCCGCCGAGGGCGTCATGCACGCCCTGGCCGAAGTCCTGGACAACGCCGCGAACTTCTCCCCGCCGACGGCGGAGATCCACGTGTACGTGGAGGAGGTGCCGGCCGGTGTCATCGTGTCCGTGGAGGACAGCGGACTGGTGATGGGCGAGGTGCAGCTGCGCCGGGCCCAGCAGGCGGTGGCCGGTGAGACGGCGGGGCTCGGCGGCCTGACCGGCACCCGGCTGGGCCTGGCCGTGGTGGGGCGGCTGGCGGCCAAGTACGGGCTGAAGGTGTCCTTCCGGCCGTCCGCGCGCGGCGGTACGGGCGTACTGATGCTCGTCCCCCAGGACATCCTGAGCGGTCCCGCCCTCCCCGCCGCGCCGGGGGCTGCCCCGGCGGCGACGCCCGCGGAGGTCCGGGACGACCGGCGGCACACCCCGAGCCGCCCGCGGCCGGGCCCGCCCCGGCCGACGTGGCCCCCGAGCCGCCGCCCGCCCACGATCTCGCGGACCAGGACCAGGACCGGGACCGGGCCCCACGGGACCAGGACCGACACGGGCCGGACCGGGACCGCGACCAGGAGCCGGACCGGGAACCGGACCCGTCCGCCGAGGAGCTGCTGCCCAAGCGCCGTCGTGGCCGCACCCTCGCCGCCGCCGAACGCGCCCGCGCCGCCGCCCGGGCCGCCGAGCCCCGCGCGAAGCCGTCCGCCGACGACGCGAAGGCCCGCGCCGCCCGCTTCAGCAGCTTCCGCCAGGCCGTCCGGACCACCACCGCCGGCGCCGCCGCCGAACCGGCCGAGACGGCCCCCGACCTCCCGTCCCACTCATCCGCGCACCCGGAAGGCGACACCACTCCATGACCGGCTCGACCACCGCCGACGAGAAGCTCACCTGGCTCATCGAGGGCCTCCTGGAGCGCACGCCGGGCGCGCGGCACGCGCTCGTCCTCTCCCGTGACGGACTCAAGCTGTGCCGCACCCCGGAACTCTCCGTCGACCAGGCCGATCAGCTGGCCGCCATCGCCGCCGGCATCCAGTCGCTGTCCCACGGTGCCTCCGTGGAGTTCGGCGACGGCAGCGGCGGGGTGCGTTCGGCGATGACCGAGTTCTACGGCGGGATCCTGTTCATCGTGGAGGCGGGCGAGGGCGCGCACCTCGCCGTGGTCACCTCCGAGGACGCGGACGCGGGGCTCGTCGGACACCACATGAGCGAACTGATCGAGCAGCTCGGCGAGCACCTCACCGCGCGGCCGCGCACGTCATGAGCCGCCCCGGCAGGGACGACGCGCCCGACCGGCTGTACACCGTCACCCAGGGACGCAGCAGCTCGGGCCCCGACAACCCCTTCGACCTGGTCACCCTCGTGGTCGCCGAGTGCGCGCCGATGCCCGGCATGCAGTCCGAGCACACGGCGATCCTCAGGCTGACCGAGGCCCCCACCGCCGTCGTGGAGATCGCCGCCGAACTGCGGCTCCCGGTGAGCATCACCAAGATCCTGCTCTCCGACCTGCACGCCGCCGGCCGGGTGAGCGCACGCCATCCGTACACGGCAGCCGTCCCCGATCCCGACATCCTGGAGCAGGTGCTCGTTGGACTCCGCAATCTCTGACGCCCGTACCCCGGCGAGCGCCCCGGCGCGCACCCCGCTGGGCGCGGCCGCCGACAACGGTCTGAAGATCGTGGTCGTGGGCGGCTTCGGTGTCGGCAAGACGACCATGGTCCGTTCGGTCAGCGAGATACGCCCCCTCAACACCGAGGAGACGATGACGCAGGCCGGCGAGGCGGTCGACGACATCAGCGAGGTGCGCGGCAAGTCCGCGACGACCGTCGCCTTCGACTTCGGCCGCATCAGCCTCGACGCGCGCAACGTGCTGTACCTGTTCGGCGCGCCCGGACAGGAGCGGTTCTGGTTCCTGTGGGACCGGCTGTTCTCGGGCACGCTCGGCGCGGTGGTCCTCGTGGACACCCGGCGCATCGACGACTCCTGGTACGCGATCGACCGCCTGGAGCACCACGGCACGCCGTTCATCGTGGCCTGCAACGACTTCGGCGGCCCGGAGCACTCGCCCGAGGCGGTCCGCGAGGCCCTCGACCTGGACCCGCGGGTGCCGCTGGTCGCCTGCGACGCCAGGTCCCGCCAGTCCAGCAAGCAGGTGCTGATCACGCTGGTCGAGCATCTCCAGGCCCACTACGCCGGTCCCGCCGCCCGGCCCCGACAGGAGTTCGCGTGAGCACCGACGCCCACGACGTCCCGGGCGCCGTACCGCTCGGCGGCCCCCGCTTCCAGACCGATCCCGCCCTGCTGTACCGGCAGATGCGGCGCGAGCACGGCGCGGTCACGCCGGTCGTGCTGGACGGCGACGTACCGGCCTGGCTGGTGCTCGGGTACCGCGAGCTGCACCAGGTGACCGGCGACCCGGTGCTGTTCAGCCGGGACTCGGACCTGTGGAACCAGTGGGAGAACATCCCGGACGACTGGCCGCTGCTGCCGATGATCGGCCGCAGGCAGCCGTCGATCCTGTACACGGTCGGCGAGCGGCACCGCGAGCGCGCCGCCATGATCAGCGACGCGCTGGAGGCCGTCGACCCGCACCTGTTGCGCGGTCACGCCGAGCGGTTCGCCGACGAACTCGTCGACCGGCTGTGCGCGAAGGGCGAGGCCGACCTCGTCGGCGACTACGCGATGCTGCTGCCGGTCCGGGTCCTGGCCCGTCTGTACGGGTTCCCCGACGAGCAGGGTCCGGCACTGGTCACCGCGCTCAACGACATGATCGACGGCAGGGAGCGGGCCCTGGCGGGCCAGACGCATCTCGGCACGTCCATGGCGCGGCTGCTGGCGGACCGGAAGGCGGCGCCCGCCGACGACGTCGCCTCCCGGATGCTGGCCGACGAGAGCGGCTTCACCGAGGAGGAGGTCGCCCAGGACCTGATGGTGATGATGGCCGCGGGCCACCAGCCGACGGCGGACTGGATCGGCAACTCGCTGCGCCTGATGCTGACCGACGACCGCTTCGCCGCCTCCCTCTTCGGCGGGCGCAACAGTGTCGCCGAGGCCATGAACGAGGTGCTGTGGGAGGACACGCCCACGCAGAACGTGGCCGGCCGCTGGGCCGCCCGGGACACCCAGCTCGGCGGGCGCCGCATCCGGGCCGGCGATCTGGTGCTGCTCGGGCTGCAGGGCGCCAACTCCGACCCGCAGGTCCGCACCGACGGCTCCGCGCTCACCGGCGGCAACAACGCGCACTTCTCCTTCGGCCACGGCGAGCACCGCTGCCCGTTCCCCGCGCAGGAGGTCGCCGAGGTGATCGCGCGCACCGGCATCGAGGTCGTGCTCGACCGGCTGCCGGACATCGACCTGGCGGTGCCCGCCGGGTCCCTCACCCGTCGCCCCTCGCCCTGGCTGCGGGGGCTGACCGAGTTGCCCGTGCGGTTCACCCCGACCACTGCCCTGGGAGGCACGTCAGCATGACGACCGGCACCGAAGAAGCCCGGATCCCGCTGGACCCGTTCGTCACCGACCTGGACGGCGAGAGCGCCCGGCTGCGTGCGGCCGGACCGCTCGCCGCCGTGGAGCTGCCGGGCGGCGTGCCCGTCTGGGCGGTCACCCACCACGCGGAGGCCAAGGCCCTGCTCACGGACCCGCGGCTGGTCAAGGACATCAACGTGTGGGGCGCCTGGCGGCGCGGCGAGATCCCCGCCGACTGGCCGCTGATCGGGCTGGCCAACCCGGGCCGCTCGATGCTCACGGTGGACGGCGCCGAGCACCGCCGGCTGCGCACCCTGGTGGCGCAGGCGCTCACGGTGCGCCGGGTGGAGCACATGCGGGGGCGGATCACCGAGCTGACCGACCGCCTGCTCGACGAACTGCCCGCGGACGGCGGCGTCGTGGATCTCAAGGCGGCCTTCGCCTATCCGCTGCCGATGTACGTCGTCGCCGACCTGATGGGCATCGAGGAGGCTCGGCTGCCGCGGCTGAAGGTGCTGTTCGAGAAGTTCTTCTCGACGCAGACCCCGCCCGAGGAGGTCGTGGCGACCCTCACCGAGCTGGCCTCGATCATGGCCGACACGGTCGCCGCGAAACGCGCCGCACCGGGCGACGACCTGACGAGCGCGCTGATCCAGGCGTCCGAGAACGGCGATCACCTCACCGACGCGGAGATCGTCTCGACCCTGCAGCTGATGGTGGCCGCCGGTCACGAGACGACGATCTCGCTCATCGTGAACGCCGTGGTCAACCTGTCCACCCATCCCGAGCAGCGGGCGCTGGTGCTCTCCGGCGAGGCGGAGTGGTCCGCGGTGGTCGAGGAGACGCTGCGCTTCTCGACGCCCACCTCGCACGTCCTGATCCGGTTCGCGGCCGAGGACGTCCCGGTCGGCGACCGGGTGATACCCGCGGGGGACGCGCTCATCGTCTCGTACGGCGCGCTGGGCCGCGACGAGCGCGCCCACGGTCCGACGGCGGACCGGTTCGACATCACCCGCACGTCCGGGAACCGGCACATCTCCTTCGGCCACGGCCCGCACGTGTGCCCCGGTGCGGCCCTGTCCCGGATGGAGGCGGGCGTGGCGCTCCCGGCCCTGTACGCCCGCTTCCCGCACCTGGACCTGGCGGTGCCGGCCGCGGAGCTGCGCAACAAGCCGGTGGTCACGCAGAACGACCTGTTCGAACTGCCGGTCAGGCTGGCCTGACCCCGCCCGGCCGCGGCCCGGTCCTCCACCCGCGGGGCGTTTGCATCCCGCCCCGCGGGTAACTCCGGCATTCCGGACACCGATCCCCGGGAGTCGCCATGTGGAAGCGCAAGGGCAGGAAGGACCGCCGGGCCGCCAGGCCGGTCCCCATGGAGCTGTGCGACCTGTGTGCCAGGGTCTTCCCCGAGGACGAGGCCGTGACGGGCTACGTGCCGGACTCCTCCGCGGTGCACGCCACCAATGAGTGGTTCGACGGGCTGCGGCTCATCACGGCGTGCTCGGACGACCACTTCGACGTGATCAAGGACGGGTACGCGCACCGGCCCTTCGTGGACGAGGAGCTGTGGGCGGCCAAGCTGACCCGGGCGCTGACCACCGGCCCGCCGGCCCTCTCCATGGACCAGCTCGGCTGCCGGACGGGCCTCCAGGAGCCCCAGATCCGTGCGGCCGTCGCCTGGCACAACGAGCGCATGCGGGAGGCCCAGCAGCGCAGCGACCCCTGACGTCGGCGATCCTGCCGGGTCCGGCGGGGTCAGCGCGGCGGCCGGACTCCGCGCACCCGGTAGGGCTCCGCGTCGGCCCACCTCACCTCCAGGCCGAGGCCGGGCCGCGAGGTGTCGGGGCGCAGGGCCCCGCCCTCGGGCGACGGGACGCCGTCGAACAGCAGCCGCTCGACGCGCACGTGGTCGTGGAAGTACTCCAGGTGCCGCAGCCGGCGCACGGCGCAGAAGGCGTGGGCGGACACCGCGGGCGCGCAGTGCGCGGACAGGTCGAGGTGCCGGGCGGCGGACAGCCCCGCGACCTCCAGCACACCGGTGACGCCGCCGCACCGGGTGACGTCGGCCTGGAGGCAGTCGACGGCGGGTCCCTCGGTGAGGTTGGCGAAGTCCTGCGCGGTGAAGGCGTACTCCCCCGCGGTGATCTCCAGCCTCGCCGGGCCCCGCTCGCGCAGCATCCGCAGCCCCTCCAGGTCGGCGGAGGCGACCGGCTCCTCGAACCAGCGCACGTCCCACTCGTCGTGGAAGCGGTGCGCCCAGTACAGGGCCGCCTTGCGGCCGAGCGCCCCGTTGGCGTCGGTGAACAGCTCGGGCCCGTCGCCGACCGCCCGGCGTACGGCGGTCAGGCGCCGCGGGTCGGCCTCCGGGTCCCGCGAGGTCTTCAGCTTCACGCGCCCGATGCCCTGCCGGACCCATCCGGCGAGCTGGTCGGTGAGGCGGTCCAGGGGATAGTTGGTGAAGCCGCCGCTGCCGTAGACGGGCACCCGGTCGTGGTGGGCCGGCAGCAGGTGGACCAGCGGCAGACCCAGCAGCCGCGCCTTGAGGTCCCACAGCGCCACGTCGACGGCGGACAGGGCCATCGCCCCGACGCCGGGACGGCCGGCGTTGCGCATCCGCGCCCCCATCAGCTCCCACAGCGCGGGCGGCGAGGAGACCGGCCGGCCCTTGACGACGGGCCCGAGCACGGAGTGCGCGAAGGACGCCACCGACACGTCCCCGTAGGTGTACCCGAGGCCGGTGCGGCCGCCGGCGTGCACGCGGACCAGGACCAGGGTCGTGGCGTCCCACTCCAGGGTGCCGTCCTGCTCGCGGCCCTCGGGGCCGTCGGTGGGGACCTCGAAGGCGTGCACGTCGACCGCGTCGACCACGCATTCGTCCAGTGCCGGTGTGTCCTGGCCGGTCAGCGGCGTCATCGCGCACTCCTCGCCTTCGCGTACCGGGGCCGGTTCCCCGCGCCGTCCGGTCCATGCGCGGGCCGTCCGGGTCAACCGACGTTTGTCGGGGCGCGGGCCGGGTCACTCAGTTTCCCGTCGCGAGCCATCGAAAGGACGCCCGAGGAGCACCCGTGAACCGGTTGTGGCGGCCGTTCCACCGTGTGTGGGACTGGCTGGCCGCGTCCGCCCTGGTCCGGCGCGGCCGGGACCTGGAGCTGATGCACAGGGCCATGGGCTTCGCCACCCTCGCCCTGGTCACGCTGGCACCGCTGCTGATCGTGGTGGCGGCGGCCGACCCGCTGGGGCGCGGGGGCTTCGCCTCGTGGCTGGCCGACGGCATGGGGCTGTCCGGGCGCTCGGCCAAGGTGCTGACCGACATCATCAGTCCGCCGACCAAGGTCGTCGGCACGACGAGCGTGTGGGGCGGAATCCTGCTCGGCGTGTTCGGCGTGTCCTTCGCGGCGAGCGTCCAGAACGGCTACGAACGCATCTGGGAACTGCCCTCCGGCCCGTGGCACCGGATCTGGCGCCAGATGACCTGGGTGGCCCTGCTGACCGCCTACCTCTACCAGGAGGTGCAGACGCGGACCGCGCTGCACGGTTCCGCGCGGATCGCGCTGTCGACCGCCAGCGGCATGCTGTTCTTCTGGTGGGGCCAGCACTTCCTGCTGGGCGGCCAGGTCCGCTGGCGCGACCTGCTGCCGGGGGCGGTCGCCACCATGGTGGGGCTGATCGGCCTGCGCGGCTTCTCGTACCTCTTCTTCACGCCGCTGATCCTCGACAACGCGTTCAGCTACGGCGCGGTCGGCATCGTGCTGGTGGTGGAGTCCTGGCTGATCGGGGTCGGGTTCGTCGTCTTCGGCGGCGCGATGGTCGGGCACTGGTTCTGCGAGCACCACTGGTGGGCGCGGAACATCGACCGGAGACCGCCGGACTGACGGTCAGCCCGCGCGTCGGCGCAGGCCCCCGGTCAGGGCCGCGGCGACCGCCCCGGTCACGGCCGTGGCCAGGGCCAGCGGGCGGCGGTTGCGGGAGATCCAGAACTGGACGCTGCGCGCATGGGCCTCGTCGTCGAAGATGCCGTGTGCGCCGTAGTCGTCCGGTGCGGTGTCGTCCGGCGGCTTCCAGAGGTTGGCCGGCCGCGACGGATCGACGGGCCGGTCCGTCTGCTGCCCGTCGTACCCGGTGCGCGCCAGATAGCGGTCGAGGAGCCCCGGGGCGAGCTTCTGGCCGAGCAGGGTGGCGACGGTGGAGCCGCCGACCCAGTACACGCGCCGCTCGGGATGGTCGGCGGCGTGCAGCACGGCCCGGGCGGCGACCTCGGGCTGGTAGACGGGGGCCACCGGGCGCGGATGGCGGGGCAGCCGGGTGAGGACCCAGCTGAACTGGGGCGTGTTGAGGCCCGGCATCTGCACCATGGTCACCCGCACCCCGCTGCGGTCGTGCAGCAGTTCGCAGCGCAGCGACTCGGTGAACCCCTGGATGGCGTGCTTGGCCCCGCAGTAGACGGCCTGGAGCGGGACGCTGCGTTCGGCCAGGGCCGAGCCGACCTGGACGATGGTGCCGCGGTCGCGCGGCGTCATGCGCCGCAGGGCGGCCTGGGTGCCGTGGACGAAGCCGAAGTAGGTGACCTCGGTGGCCCGCCTCAGCTCCTCGGGCCGGATCTCCGGCACGGGCGCGAAGACGGTCGAGAACGCGGCGTTCACCCATACGTCGATCGGGCCGAGTTCCTCCTCGACCCGGCCGGCCGCCGCGTCCACGGCCTCCGCGTCGGCGACGTCCACGACCAGCGGCAGCGCCTGCCCGCCGGCCTCGCGAATCTCCTCGGCCGCCCGTTCCAGGGCGTACTCGCCCCGGGCCAGGAGGGCGACCGCGGCTCCGCGCGCGCCGAAGGCCCGGGCGGCGGCCCGGCCGACGCCGCCGGTCGCGCCCGTGACGACGACGACCTGTCCGTGACCTCGGGCGCCGCTCACTTCCTGCCCCGGCCGGGGAGGTGCTCGGCGTACTCGGTGAGCTTCTGGCGGACGCCCTTGGTGGCGATCCCGGTGGCCTCCGGGTCGTGCAGCGCTGCCTTGATGGCCTTCTTGCCCTGCTCCTTCATGATGTGCGGCGGGATCGGCGCGATCTCCGCGTCCACCTTGAACTCGAGGACCACGGGGCGACCGGCGGAGAGCGCCTCGTCCCAGGCTGCGCCCACCTTCTTGGGGTCGTCGCAGACGATGCCCTTGAGGCCGAGGAGCTCGGCGTAGGCGGCGTAGGGCACATCGGGGATGTCCTGGGAGCCCGGGTACTTGGGGTCGCCGGCCATGGCGCGCTGCTCCCAGGTGACCTGGTTGAGGTCCTGGTTGTTGAACACGCAGAAGATGAGCGGCGCCGACCCGGACAGGCGGTCCAGATAGCGCTTGACGGTGATCATCTCGTTCATGCCGTTCATCTGGAACGCGCCGTCCCCGATGAACGCGATCACCGGCCGCTCGGGGTACGCGAACCGCGCCGCGATGGCGTACGGCGTCCCCGGGCCCATCGTGGCCAGGGTGCCGGAGAGCGAGGCCTGCATGCCGTCGCGCAGCAGGATGTGCCGGGCCCACCAGTTGGTGCCCGAGCCGGAGTCGGCCGTCAGGATGACGTCGTCCGGCAGCCGCGGGGAGAGTTCGGCGGCGACGGCCTGGGGGTTGATGGTCTTGCCGAAGTGCTCGCCCGCCCAGCGGTCGCACAGGTCGTGCCACTCCCGGACGTCCTTCTCGATCTTCTCCCGCCAGCCGCGGTCCTTCTTGCGCTGGAGCATCGGGATCAGGGCGCGCAGGGTCTCCCTGGAGTCGCCGACGAGGTGGGCGTCCATGGGGTAGCGGATGCCGATCATGCGTCCGTCGATGTCGATCTCGACGCCCCGGGCCTGCCCCTCCTCCGGCAGCCACTCCGAGTACGGGAAGCTGCTGCCGACCATGAGCAGGGTGTCGCAGCCCTGGATCATGTTGTCGCTGGCCTTGCTGCCGAGCAGGCCGATGGGGCCGGTGACGTAGGGCAGGTCGTCGGGCAGGACCTGGCGGCCGAGCAGCGCCTTGGCGACTCCGGCGCCGAGCAGTTCGGCGACCTCCTTCACCTCGGCCTCCGCGTTCGCCGCGCCCTGACCGACGAGCATGGCGACCTTGTTGCCCGCGTTGAGGACGTCGGCGGCCTTGCGCAGTTCGTCGAGGTCGGGCAGGACCCGGGGCCTGCTCCAGCCGACGCTGGAGAAGACGGACCCGTGCTCCCTGGGCGGGGAGGGCTGGGCCTCCTCCTCCTGGATGTCGTTGGGGATGATGATCGTGGCGACCCCGCGTGTGGTCAGCGCGGTCTTGAAGGCCCGGTCGACGACGTGCCGGGCCTGGCCCGGATGCACGACCATCTGGCAGTACTCGGAGACGTCCGCGAACAGCTGGTCGAGGGCGATCTCCTGCTGGTAGTGGGTGCCCAGCGACAGCCGCTTCTGCTGGCCCACCACCGCCACGACCGGCTGGTGGTCGAGCTTGGCGTCGTACAGGCCGTTGAGGAGGTGCACGGCGCCCGGCCCCGACGTGGCGACGCAACAGCCCACCTCGCCGGTGAACTTGGCGTGACCGCAGGCCATGAACGCCGCCATCTCCTCGTGCCGGGCCTGGATGAACTCCGGGTCCCCGTCCGCGCGGTCGAAGGCGCCGAGCAGTCCGTTGATCCCGTCACCCGGATAGCCGTACACCCGCTGGACGCCCCACTCGGACAGGCGCTGGAGCACGTAGTCGGCGACTTGGGTCATGGAGCTCTCCCGGGCGTGTGTAGGACAACGGTCGGCTTGTGGGGTTACCCTCCCGGCCGCCCCTAAACCGGCGGTCCGTCCCCTTCGGCCGCTCCCGTGCCCCGCCCGGCTACCCGGGCGGCGGCGCCGTGCTCGCCCGGGTCACCAGCCGGGTCGGCACCAGCGTCGTGCCCTGTTCCGGACCCGCCGCACGCATCTTGCGCAGCACGGCCCGCACGCACAGCCGCCCGACCTCGGCGAAGTCCTGGTGGACGGTGGTCAGCGGGGGCAGGAAGGAACCGGCCTCGGCGATGTCGTCGAATCCGATGACGCTGATGTCCTCGGGCACGCGCCGGCCGCGTTCGTGCAGGGCGCGCAGCAGGCCGAGGGCCATCTGGTCGTTGGCCGCGAAGACGGCGGTGCAGTCCTCGCGGGCGGCGAGTTCCAGGCCGGCCCGGTAGCCGGACTCCGCCGACCAGTCGCCCCGGACGAGCGGCGGCGGGGTGCGGCCGGCCTCGGTGAGCGTGCGCCGCCAGGCGTCGGTGCGGCGCTGGGCGGCGAAGGAGCCCTCGGGGCCGCCGAGGTGCCACACCGTGTCGTGCCCGAGGTCCAGCAGGTGGCGCACGGCGGCGCGGCTGCCGCCGGCCTGGTCGGTGTCGACGACGGTGTAGGTGTCGCCGGCGTCCGAGTCGACCACGACGACCTGGACGTGCGGCGGCAGTTTGAGGGAGGCCGCGTCCAGGAGGTGGACCTCCATGATGACGATGACCGCGTCGACGGCCAGCTCCTCCAGCCGCGAGAACGCGCCGCGCACCTCGTCCTGGGTGGGGACGGCGACCGGCAGCAGCGTCACCGCGTACCCCTCGCTCGCCGCGGAGGTCGCGATGGCCTCCAGGGTGCGCACGTTGCCGGTGGTGGCCAGCGTGAAGGTGATGACCCCGATGGTGCGGAACTCGCCGCGCTTGAGGGCCCGGGCCGCGCTGTTGGGCCGGTAGCCCAGCTCCTTCATGGCCGCCAGCACCTGCTGCCGGGTCTCCTCGGTCACGCCCGCGTAGCCGTTGGAGACGCGGGAGACGGTCTGCGAGGAGACCCCGGCCAGCCGGGCCACGTCCGCCATGGAGGCCGTGCGGTCCCGGCCGCGCCGGGGTGGCGCGGGTGCGCTCGTCGGGACTTCCTCAGCCGTGCTCACTCGCCGTCAGCCGCCTCTCTGTCGCTGTCGGGCCCGGGTGCGCAAGGACCCTTGACCGTCGTCATCGGGGCAGTGTAGACATGCCGCCATCAGATGTTTACGTAAACATAACAGCTCGCCGCTCTTTCGCGGTGCGCCATGTTTACGTAAACATCAGGCGAAGCTCCAGGACGTGGACGAGCGAGGAACGACATGACGACGCTGCAACCGCCGGCCGCCGCCGAGCCGCGGCCGGCCCCGCCCCCGGTGAGGCGGGACCGCCGCTCCTGGACGGGGTGGGGGTTCCTCGGCCCCTTCGTGGCCGTCTTCGCCCTGGTGTTCCTCGCGCCCCTCGCGTACTCGGTCTACCTCAGTCTCTTCCGCGACCAGCTGATCGGCGGGACCACTTTCGTCGGCCTCGACAACTACGCCGAGGCGCTGAAGGACGACCGGTTCTGGGCCTCGCTCGGCCGGGTCTCGCTCTTCCTCGCCGTGCAGGTGCCGATCATGCTCGGCATCGCGCTGCTCGTGGCCCTCGCGCTGGACAGCGGCCGCCTCTACGGCCGGGACTTCTTCCGCATCTCCATCTTCCTGCCGTACGCCGTGCCCGCCGTGGTGGCCACCCTGATGTGGGGCTTCATGTACGGCACCCGCTTCGGCCTGGTCGGTGACATCAACGGCGCGCTGGGCGTGTCGCTGCCCGACCCGCTCTCCCCCGACCTGGTGCTCGCCTCCATCGGCAACATCGTGACCTGGGAGTTCGTCGGCTACAACATGCTGATCTTCTACTCGGCACTGCGCGTCGTGCCGCACTCGCTGTACGAGGCGGCCCAGATCGACGGCGCCGGGCAGATCCGCGTGATCACCGCCATCAAGCTCCCGGCCATCCGCGGGGCCCTGGTGATCGCCACGATCTTCTCGATCATCGGCAGCTTCCAGCTCTTCAACGAGCCCAGCATCCTGCAGCCCCTGGCGCGCAACGCGATCACCACCGACTACACGCCGAACTACTACACGTACGCGCTGTCCTTCAACGGGCAGCAGCACAACTACTCCGCGACGGTCGCCATCGTCATGGGACTGATCACCATGGTCATCGCCTACGCCGTGCAGCTGCGCGGCATGCGCAAGGGAGTGTGAAGCAGCGATGACCAGCCCCGTCGCCACCGCCTCGGACCGTTCCGCACCCACGTCGTCCGGTACCTCCGGCTCCGCCCCGCGGCTGCGCACGCCCCGGCGCCGGCACTCCGCCGACCGGCCCCGGCGCAGCGTGCTGCTGACCGTGCTCACCTCGCTCGTCCTGCTGTACAGCCTGGTTCCGCTGGTCTGGCTGGCCATCAGCGCCACCAAGACGCAGGAAGGGCTGTCCCGTTCCGCCGGTCTCTGGTTCGACGGCGACTTCGCCCTGTGGGACAACATCACCGAGACGTTCACCTACGACGACGGCGTCTTCACCCGCTGGCTGCTCAACACCCTGCTGTACGTGGGGCTGGGCGCGGGCGGCGCCACCTTCCTCGCCGTGCTCGGCGGCTACGCGCTCGCCAAGTTCGACTTCCCGGGCCGGCGGTCCGTCTTCGCCGTCGTCATCGGCGCGGTGGCCGTGCCGGGGACGGCACTGGCGGTGCCGACCTTCCTGATGTTCAGCAAGATGGGCCTCACCAACACCCCCTGGGCGGTGATCGTCCCGTCCCTGATCTCGCCGTTCGGCCTGTACCTGATGTGGGTGTTCGCGACCGAGGCCATCCCGACCGAGCTGATGGAGGCCGCCCGCATCGACGGGGCGGGCGAGCTGCGCACCTTCTTCCGGGTCGCGCTGCCGCTGCTGGCGCCCGGCGTCGTCACCGTCCTGCTGTTCACCATGGTCGCGACCTGGAACAACTACTTCCTGCCGCTGGTCATGCTCAAGGACCCCGACTGGTACCCGCTGACCCTGGGGCTCAACAGCTGGAACCAGCAGGCCGCGACCGCGGGCGGCGAGGCCGTCTTCAACCTCGTCGTCACCGGGTCGCTCATCACCATCCTGCCGCTCATCGCCGCGTTCCTGCTGCTCCAGAAGTACTGGCAGTCCGGTCTCGCCGCCGGAAGCGTCAAGGAGTAGCCCTCCCCCGTCCCGCCTTCCCCCACCCTCCCCCGACCAACAACCCCGCCAACCCTCAACGGTGCCGGTTCCGGCCACGAAGAAGTGGAAGCACGCCCATGCCCACACACCTGACCAAGCACTCGCGCCGCCTCCTGCGCGGCACGGTCCTCGTCTGCGCCCTCGCCCTGGGGGCGACCGCCTGCGGCGACTCCGACGACGGGGGGTCGAGCCAGAAGGCCGTCTCCGAGGCGGACATACAGGCGGCCCTCAAGGAGGGCGGCACCATCACGGTGTGGGCCTGGGAGCCCACGCTCAAGCAGGTGGCCACCGACTTCGAGAAGGAACACCCGGGCGTCAAGGTCGACCTGGTCAACGCGGGGACCAACAAGGACCAGTACACGGCGCTGCAGAACGCCATCTCGGCGAAGAAGGGCGTCCCGGACGTCGCGCAGATCGAGTACTACGCGATGGGTCAGTACGCCCTGACCAAGCAGCTCACCGACCTCAAGTCCTTCGGCGCGGACAAGCTCTCCGCCCAGTTCTCCCCCGGCCCGTGGAACGGGGTGAAGGCCGGTTCGGACGGCGTCTACGCGCTGCCGATGGACTCCGGTCCGATGGCGCTGTTCTACAACAAGAAGGTCTTCGACAAGTACGACATCAAGGTGCCCACCACCTGGGCCGAGTACCTGGACGCCGCCCGCGACCTGCACAAGGCCGACCCGAAGGCGTACATCACCGCCGACAACGGCGACGCCGGGTTCGCCACCAGCATGCTCTGGCAGGCCGGTTCGCGGCCGTACACGGTCGACGGCACCAAGGTGAAGATCGACTTCTCCGACCAGGGCGCCAAGACGTTCACCGGCACCTGGCAGCAGCTCATCGACGAGAAGCTGCTCGCCTCGGTCCCCGCCTGGACCGACGAGTGGTACAAGGGCCTCGGCGACGGCAGCATCGCGACGCTGGCGACCGGCGCCTGGATGCCCGCCAACCTGGAGTCCGGCGCGAAGTCCGCCTCCGGCGACTGGCGCGTAGCCCCGATGCCCCAGTGGAAGGCGGGCGACAAGGTCAGCGCCGAGAACGGCGGCAGCGCGCTCGCGCTCCCGGAACTGGGCAAGAACGAGGCACTGGCGTACGCCTTCGTCGAGTACGCGAACGCGGGTGACGGCGTGCAGACCCGGCTGAAGAACGGCGCCTTCCCGGCGACCACCGCCGACCTCCAGTCCACCAAGTTCCAGGACACCGCGTTCCCGTACTTCGGCGGCCAGAAGGCCAACAAGATCTTCGCCGAGTCGGCCGCGGACGTCCCCGACGACTGGTCGTACCTGCCCTACCAGGTCTACGCGAACTCCGTCTTCAACGACACCGTCGGCAAGGCCTACGTCTCCGGCACCACGCTGGCCGAGGGCCTCGAGTCCTGGCAGGAGGCCTCGGTCAAGTACGGCGAGGAGCAGGGCTTCACCGTCGAGAAGTAGCGCACGCCCCCACCGGAAGGACCGCCATGATCTCCACCCTCCACTCCCGCTCCCACCGCGGGGCGGACGGTGCGCCCGCCCCGCGTCTCGCCTACGGCGCCGACTACAACCCCGAGCAGTGGCCCCGGGAGGTGTGGGAGGAGGACGTACGGCTGATGCGGGAGGCCGGGGTCAACATCGTGTCGCTCGGCATCTTCTCCTGGGCCCGCATCCAGCCGGGGCCGGACACCTGGGACTTCGCCTGGCTCGACGAGGTGATGGACCTGCTGCACGAGCACGGGGTCGGCGTCGACCTGGCGACGGCCACCGCGTCCCCGCCGCCCTGGCTGACCACCGCGCACCCGGAGATCCTCCCGGTCACCGACCGGGGCGAGACGCTGTGGCCGGGAGCACGTCAGCACTGGCGCCCGACCTCGCCCGTCTTCCGGGAGCACGCCCTGCGGCTGGTGCGGAAGCTGGCCACCCGCTACGCCGAACACCCGGCCCTGGTCGCCTGGCACGTCAACAACGAGCTGGGCTGCCACAACGTCTACGACTACTCCGACGACGCCGCCCGCGCCTTCCGGGACTGGCTGCGCGCGCGGTACGGCACCACGGACGCCCTCAACCACGCCTGGGGCACGGCGTTCTGGTCGCAGCGCTACGGCGACTGGGCGGAGGTCCTGCCACCCCGGCTGGCGACCTCGCACCCGAACCCGACCCAGCAGCTGGACTTCAAGCGCTTCTCCTCGGACGCGCTCAAGGACCACCTGCGCGCGGAGCGGGACCTGCTGCGGGAACTGACCCCGGACGTCCCGGTCACCACCAACTTCATGGTGATGCCCGGCACCAAGGGCATGAACTACGCGGACTGGGCCGGCGAGGTGGACTTCGTCGCCAACGACCACTACGTCGTCCCGCACCCCCAGGCCCGCGACGAGCTGTCGTTCTCGGCGAACCTCACCAGCGGCATCGCGGGCGGCCGCCCGTGGTTCCTGATGGAGCACTCCACCAGCGCGGTGAACTGGCAGCCCGTCAACCTGGCCAAGCTGCCCGGCGACATGGCCCGGGACTCGCTGACGCACGTGGCGCACGGCGCCGACGCGGTGTGCTTCTTCCAGTGGCGCCAGTCGGCGGCCGGCGCCGAGAAGTACCACTCGGCGATGGTCCCGCACGCCGGTGCGGACAGCGACCTGTTCCGTACGGTCACCGCGCTCGGCGAGACCCTGAAGACGCTCGCGCCGGTCGCCGGGAGCGAGCGGGAGCCCGCCGAGGTCGGCATCCTCTTCGACTGGGAGTCCCGGTGGGCCAGCGAGCAGGACTCGCACCCCACCTCGCTGCTCGACTACCACCAGGAGGCGCTCGACTGGTACTCGGCGCTGCTCTCCCTGGGCGTCCGCGCCGACGTCGTCACCACCGGCGCGGACCTGAGCCGCCACCGGGTGCTGATCGCGCCGGTGCTGCACCTGGTACCGGCCGAGCTGGCCAAGGAGCTCACGCGCTACGCCGAGCAGGGCGGTCACCTGGTCACCACGTACTTCTCGGGCATCGTGGACGAGAACGACCACGTCTGGCTGGGCGGCTACCCGGGTGCGCTGCGGGACCTGCTCGGCATCCGCGTCGAGGAGTTCGGCCCGCTGCCCGCCGGGCAGAGCGTGGAGCTGGACGGCGCGGGCAGCGGGAGCCTGTGGACCGACCGGATCACCGCGACCGCGCCGGAGACCGAGGTCCTGGCGCACTACCGCACCGGCACCCACGCGGGCCGCCCCGCCGTCACCCGGCGCCCGGCGGGCGGCGGCTCGGCCGCCTACGTCTCCACCCGGCTCGGCGCCGACGGGCTCGCCGCGCTGCTGCCGAGGCTGCTGGAGCCGGCCGGGGTGACCAGCGAGCTGCCCGCCTCGGTGCGGGGACGGGTCGAGGCCACCGTGCGCCGAGGCGCCGGGGGTCGGTTCCTGTTCCTGGTCAACCGGACCGACGAGGCCGTGACCGTCCCCGGGCTCACCGGAGACGTCCTGGTGGGCGACACCGGCGACGAGGGCGCCGTCGTCCTGGCGGGCCGGGGGGTCGCCGTCCTGCGCACGCCCGCCTCCTAGGCACCCCGCACCATCCCATGCTCCCCGGAGCGGGCACGGCCCGCTCCGGGGCCGTCCCCCGCTGCCCCGAACCGGGCGGCCGGGGCCACCGCAGCGACCACACCTTTCCGTTGGGAGCACACGATGGCACGCCGTACCCGCAGCAGACGCCTCCTCGGCGCCGCGGTCCTGACCGCTCTGACCACCGGGGCCGCCCTGCTCGGCGTCCCCGCGCAGGCCGAACCGGCCGCCGCCTCCGTCACGGTGCGACCGGATCCCTCGTACCAGCAGGAGAAGTTCGAGGGCTGGGGCACCAGCCTGGTCTGGTTCGCCAACGCCACCGGCGACTACCCGCCCGAGATCCGCGAGAAGCTGGCCCGCCTGCTGTTCGGCGACGACGGCCTCGGTCTCAACATCGCCCGCTACAACATCGGCGGCGGCAACGCGCCGGACGTCGAGGACTACCTGCGGGCCGGCGGGGCGGTCGAGGGCTGGTGGCAGGCGCCCGCGGGCACCACGCGCGAGGACACCGACTGGTGGAGCGCCGACGACCCGGCCGACTGGAACGAGGACGCCGACGCCACCCAGCGCTGGTGGGTCGAGCGGATCAAGGACGACATCGACCACTGGGAGACGTTCAGCAACTCCCCGCCCTGGTTCATGACCGTCAGCGGTTACGTCTCCGGCGGCTTCGACTCCTCCGCCGACCAGCTGAAGCCCGAGTCGGTCGACGACTTCGCCGCCTACGTCGCGGGGGCGACCAGGCGGTTGGAGAAGGCCGAGGGCATCGAGGTCGACACCGTCGACCCGTTCAACGAGCCCAACACCCCGTACTGGGGTACCCAGCTCGGCGCGGACGGCGATCCCGTCGGCGGCCGGCAGGAGGGCGCCCACATGGGTCCCGAGCTGCAGCGCGAGGTGCTCCGGGCCCTCGCCCCCGCGCTGAGGAAGGCGAAGGTCGAGGCGGACATCTCGGCCATGGACGAGACCAACCCGGGGACCTTCGCCAAGAACTGGAGCGCCTACTCCGACGCCGACCGCGCCCTCGTCGGGCAGATGAACGTCCACACCTACGGCACCGGGCAGCGCACCACCGTGCGGGACCTCGCCAAGGCCGCGGACAAACCGCTGTGGATGAGCGAGGTGGGCGGCGACTGGGGCGACGGCCAGGACTTCGCGGACATGCGGCCCGGCCTCGGCCTCGCCCAGCAGATCGTCGACGACCTGCGGGAACTGGAGCCCCGCGCCTGGGTGTTCTGGCAGCCCGTCGAGGACTACGACAACATGAAGCCGGGCGGCGAGTCCGCGAAGGGCGGCAACTGGGGCAGCATCCAGCTCCCGTTCGACTGCACGGCCCAGGACACCCTGGAGACCTGCCCGATCCGGACCAACACCAAGTTCGACACCGCGCGCAACTTCACCCACTTCATCAAGCCCGGCGACCGGCTGATCCAGACGGACGACACCTCCAGCGCCGCCGCCGTCACCCGCGACGGCAAGGGCGCCTCGGTCGTCCACGTCAACCGCACCGCCGAGGCCCGCACGGTCACCCTCGACCTGTCCAAGTTCCGCGACGTGAGCCGCCGGGCCACCGTGACCCCGGTCGTGACCAGCGCCGACGGCAAGCTGGAGAAGCAGTCCCCGATCCGGGTGAGCGACCGCACGGCCACCTTCACCGTGCCCGCCCAGTCCGTCACCTCGTTCGCGGTCGAGGGCGTCTCGGGCGTCGCGAAGGACGCCGCCGGGCTGCGCAAGGGCCACACCTACACGCTGACCGGCGTGCAGAGCGGCAAGGCCGTCACCGTGGCCGCGGACGGCACGAACCTGGTCCTCGGCACCGGCGCCGACGCGAGCGCCGAGCAGTGGCGGCTGAGCGCGGTGCGCCGGGACGGCGGCGTCCGCGACCGCTACGTCTTCACCCGGCCCGAGGACGGCACGCGCCTCGCCGTGCGCGACGACGTCCCGGTGGCCGAGCCCGACAGGGGCAGGCGGGACCGGGCCGCCGAGTGGCTCGCGTCGAGCACCGGCGACGGCACCTGGACCCTGGTCAACGCGGGCACCGGCCGCCTGCTCGAAGTGGGCGGCCAGGCGACCCACGACGGTGCCGCCGTCACGACCTGGCCGCCCAACTCCGGTGCCAACCAGCGCTGGACGCTGACGGACGTGTCCGCCGGCTGAACCCTCCCCCGGTCGCCGGCACTCCCGTCCGCACGCCCGCCGGCGCTGCGGACGGGAGTGCCGGACCACCCCGTACGGACGCGAGGAGACCGCATGACCACCGACCCCCGTGAACGCGAGGTCCGCCGCAGGATGGCGGCCCGTGAGCTGTACTCGGACGGCGACCCGGGGCTGGCGGCCCTGGCGGAGGAGCGGCTGCGCGGCAAGGAGCTGGCCGACGCCTACAACCGGACCGGCGCACGGGACGAGGAGGGCCGCCGGGCACTGCTGAAGGAGATGCTCGCCTCACTCGGCACGGGGGTGTGGATCGAGCCGCCGCTGCACGTGGCCTACGGCAACCGGGTGCACCTGGGCGACGACGTGTACGCCAACTTCGGCCTCACCCTCGTCGACGACGTCGAGGTCTTCGTCGGCGACCGGGTGATGTTCGCCCCGCACGTGACGGTCAGCACCACCGGGCACCCCGTCCACCCGGACCTGCGCAGGGACGGCACCCAGTTCTCGGCGCCGGTGCGCATCGAGGACGACGTGTGGATCGGGGCCGGCGCGCTGATCATGCCGGGGGTGACCGTCGGCCGGGGGTCGGTGGTCGGCGCGGGCAGCGTGGTGACGGCACACGTGCCGCCGATGACGGTCGTGGCCGGGACCCCGGCGCGGGTGCTGCGCGCGATCACCGACGCCGACCGCGAGTGGAGCTACCGTCCGCCGCGCACCCTGGGCCCGAGTGGGGACGGGGGACCGGGGTGACGGGGTGACGGGGTGACCGGCAACTTCCGCCGCCCGTCCGGCACATGGCACGGCGCCGCCGCAGTACGATGATCCAGAACTGCGGCGGAGCGTCACCCTCCCGGAGCACGGAGCCTGCCATGACCACGGACCACACCCAGCCTCCCCACATCGACACCGGCCGGGCCCACCCCGCGCGGGTCTACGACTGGCTGCTGGGCGGCAAGGACAACTACCCGGTCGACGAGGCGGTGGGCGAGACCCTGCCGCCCGAGGCGCGGGACGCGGCGCGGCAGAACCGCGCGTTCATGAACCGCGCGGTGGCGCACCTCGCCGCGCGGGGCATCGACCAGTTCCTGGACATCGGCACGGGCATCCCGACCGAGCCGAACCTGCACCAGATCGTCCAGCGGACGGTGCCGACGGCCCGGGTCGTCTACGCCGACAACGACCCGATCGTGCTGCGGCACGCGGAGGCGCTGCTGGTCAGCACTCCCGAGGGGGCCACGGACTACATCCAGGCCGATGTCCGCGAGCCCGGGGAGATCGTGCGGCACGCCCGCGGGATCCTGGACTTCGACCGGCCGATCGCCCTGTCGCTGATCGCCCTGATGCACTTCGTCCCCGACGACCAGGACGCCCACGGAATCGTCCGGGGTCTGGTCGAGACCCTCCCCGCGGGCAGCCACCTGGTCCTCTCGCACGCCGCGCTCGACCTCTTCCCCGAACTGGCGGAGCAGGTGATCGCCCAGTACGCCAAGGGCGGCATCCGTCTCGGCTTCCGCACCCGGGCGGAGGTCGCCCGATTCTTCGACGGTCTGGAGCTGGTGCCGCCCGGCCTGGTCACGGCCACCGAGTGGTACGGCGAGGGCCTGGAGCCGCCCGCGCCCGAGGAGAGCGGCATCTACGCGGGCGTGGCGCGCATCCCCTGACGGGTGACGAGGGCGCGGGGGCTCAGCGGCGGCGCCCGCGCGGCGCCCAGCCGCTGCCGACACCGGCGACGTGCAGGGCCAGCAGGGCGAGGCCGATGAGCATGACGTTGGTGGCGGTGAAGACGTCGTTGGTCGAGACCTCCGCCGCGTTGATCAGCCAGGCGATGAGGAACAGAACCGCCGCGATGATGGCGAGCACGGTGTACATCCCTTCGGATCGGCGGCACCGGAGCGGCGCCGTGTCTCGCGTATGCCCCCGACGGGCCGCGTGACACGGCGGAGGGCACCGCGCGCTTCGTACAGTGGAGGACCGGACCGCGGCGAAACCGCCCGGCCCCTCCCGCACACCGCCCCGGAGCCGTCATGCACGACCCGTCCACCGCGCCGGACGACGGCTTCGGCACGCTGTTCGGCCTGGACGCCCTCACGCCCGGTCCGCCGCCCGCCCCCGGACCGCTCTTCCGGGACTCCGCGGCCGCCCGCCGGCTGCTGCCGGTGCGGGAGATCCACGCCGAGCCGGCGGCGGCCGCCTCCCCGCGCGGCCGGCAGGTCCTCGCCCGGTTCCCGGACGCCCGTGTGGTCGAGGTGGACTCCCACTGGGGCATCCCGGGGCTGCACGGCAACGAGGGCAACGTCGAGCGCTGGGTGCGCGTGAAGGGCGAGACGCTCGTCCTGGGCGAGCGGAAGACGACGGCCACCCGGCCCAACGGCCGCTCCGCGGACTGGATCGCGCCGGGTGCCTCCAACGGCTGCGCGATGGCCTGCGCCTACTGCTACGTGCCGCGCCGCAAGGGGTACGCCAACCCCGTCACCGTCTTCACCAACATCGACCGGATCGTCGCCCACCTCGGCCGGCACATCGCCCGGCAGGGACCCAAGCGCGAGCCGAACCAGTGCGACGCCGAGGCCTGGGTCTACGACATCGGCGAGAACGGCGACTGCTCGGTGGACGCTCTGATCTGCGACAACACCGCGGACCTGGTGCACGCCTTCCGGCAGTGGCCGACGGCCAAGGCCTCCTTCGCGACGAAGTTCGTCAACCCCGACCTGCTCGCCCTGGACCCGCGCGGCCGGACCCGGGTCCGCTTCTCCCTGATGCCGCCGGACGACTCCCGGCTGCTGGACGTGCGCACCTCGCCCGTCGCCGAGCGCATCGCCGCGGCCGGCGACTTCCTGGAGGCCGGTTACGAGGTGCACTTCAACCTCTCCCCCGTGGTGGTACGACCGGGCTGGGAGGAGGCCTGGGCCCAGTTGCTGCGGCAGCTCGACGACGTCCTGCCCGAGCGGGTCAAGCGGCAGGCCGCCGCCGAGGTGATCATGCTGACCCACAACCAGGGCCTGCACGAGGTCAACCTGGGCTGGCACCCCCGAGCCGAGGAGGTGCTGTGGCGGCCGGAGATCCAGCAGGCCAAGCGCTCGGAGAACGGTGCGCTCAACGTGCGCTACCGGGCGGACGTCAAGGCCGGGGCGGTGGCCCGGCTGCGTGCGCTCGTCGCCGCTCACGCGCCCTGGCTGCGGATCCGTTACGCCTTCTGAGCGCGGCGCCCGATAATGTTGCGTGTGCAACAACCGCCGGAGGCAACGCTTCCGGCGGTTCCGCGAGCGCACTTGGGAGCCGGCCTTGCCGCACACGATCGACACGACCGGAGACCGGCCGGACGCCGCCACCGCCACCGCCACCGCCACCGCCGCCGAAGAGGGCTGGGTCGAACTCGGCTCGCGCGCGCAACTGCGTGAACTGCTGGGCGAACCCTGGCCCATCGTCATCGACAAGGTGCACGACCGGCTCACGGCCGACGACCGGGACATCCTGGCCCGCTCCCCGTTCTGCCTCCTGGCCACCTCCGACGCGGGCGGCAACTGCGACGTGTCGCCGCGCGGCGACGTACCCGGCTTCACCCACGTCCTCGACTCCCGCACCCTCGCCCTGCCGGACCGGGCGGGCAACCGACGCGGGGACAGCTTCCACAACGTTCTCGCCAATCCGCACGCCGGCCTGCTCTACCTGATCCCCGGCGGCAAGGAGGTGCTCCGGGTCAACGGCCGGGCCCGCATCCTCACCGACGCGCCCTTCTTCGACGCGATGGCGCGCGACGGACGGCGTCCGGACCTCGCCCTGCTCCTGGAGATCGACGAGATCTACCTCCACTGCCCGATGTCCCTGAACCGGGCAGGGCTGTGGAAATCGGGTTCCGCGCAAGCGAGTTGAGCCCTTCGCTCCGCCGCCGCGACGGCGGACGGGGCAGCGTCCGCGCAGCCGTTGTGACCCCCGTCTCTACCAGCACTTTTTAGGTTAGGCTAACCTTCACTGCGTGAGATCAGGTGAAGACGCAGCCGGTACCCCGCGCCTGCGCGGACACGAGCTGTCGGCCACGGGCGTGACCGTCGCGTACGACGGAGTCGATGTCGTGCACGACGCGGAGGTCAGGCTCAGGCCCGGCGAAGTGACCGTCCTGGTGGGCCCGAACGGCAGTGGGAAGTCGACGCTGCTGCGGACCGTCGCCCGGCTGCAGCGGGCCCGCAGTGCCACGCTCAGCCTGGACGGCGCCACCGACGGGCTGGCGCTGACGTCCCGTGAGTTCTCGCGGTACGTCGCCCTGCTGACGCAGGGCCGTCCGACGCCCGGCGGGCTGACCGTGCGGGACGTCGTCGAGTTCGGCCGCTACCCGTACCGGGGCCGCTGGGGACGGCCCGATCCGGACGGCCCCGCCGCCGTCGAGCGGGCGCTCGCGCTCACCGGCGTCGACGGCCTCGCCGACCGCGGCGCGGACCACCTCTCCGGCGGGCAGTTGCAGCGGGTGTGGCTCGCGAGCTGTCTCGCCCAGGAGACCGGCGTACTGCTCCTGGACGAACCCACGACCTACCTGGACCTGCGCTACCAGGTCGAACTCCTCGACCTGGTCCGGGACCTGGCGGACGACCACGGCATCGCCGTCGGTGTCGTCCTGCACGACCTCGACCAGGCGGCGGCCGTCGCCGACCGGATCACGCTGCTCGAAGCGGGCCGCATCGTCGCCGACGGCACACCCGAGGACGTGCTGACGCCGGAGCGGCTCACCGCCGTCTACGGCATCCGGATCGACGTCGACACCGACCCCCTGACCGGCCGGCTGCGCACCCGCCCGATCGGCCGCCACCACATACGCACCCCCCGCACACGAACCCCCGAAAGGCTCGGCACCACCTCATGAGACGCCTCCTGCTCACCGCGGCCGCCACCACCGCCGCGGCGCTCACCCTGGCCGCCTGCGGCACCACCGAACCCGCCGCCGACAAGACGGAGAAGAAGGCCTCCGAGGCGATCACGCTCAAGGACGGCAAGGGCACCGAGGTGAAGCTCGACGGGCCGGCCACCAAGGTCGTCGCCACCGAGTGGAACGTCGTCGAGAGCCTCGTCTCGCTGGGAGTCGACCCGGTCGGCGTCGCGGACGTCAAGGGCTACAAGACCTGGGACAGCGCCGTTCCGCTCAAGAACGAGCCCAAGGACATCGGCACCCGCGGCGAGCCGAGCATGGACACCGTCGCCTCCCTCGCCCCGGACCTCATCGTCGCCACCACGGACCTCACCCCCGCGGCGGTGAAGCAGTTGCGCGAGGTCGCGCCGGTGATCGAGGTGCAGTCCGCCGACGGCGCCGGCCAGATCGACCGGATGCTGGCGAACGTCGACCTCATCGCCAAGGCCACCGGCACCACGGACAAGGCGAAGTCGCTGCGGGACGGCTTCGAGGCCAAGGTCGCCGAGGGCAAGAAGGCCCTGGCCGACGCCGGGATGGCCGGCAAGGGCATCGCCTTCGCGGACGGCTACGTCGCCTCCAACCAGGTCTCGATCCGCCCCTACACCGCGACCTCGCTCATCGGTGAGGTCAACGAGGCCGTCGGTCTGAAGAACGCCTGGACGGTGAAGGGCGACGAGGCCTACGGTCTCGGCGCCACCGACGTCGAGGGCCTGACCAAGCTCCCCGGGGACACCCAGTTCGCCTACATCGGCAACGACGACGACCCGAGCGCCACCCCCTTCACCGGCGAGCTGGCCAAGAACCCGGTGTGGAAGTCCCTGCCGTTCGTGAAGGCCGGTGACGTGCACCGCCTCGACGACGGCATCTGGATGTTCGGCGGTCCCGGGTCGATGGAGGCGTACATCGACGCCGTCGTCGGCGCGCTGACGAAGTAGCGGGGCCATGGCCGTCACCACGACCGAACCCGCCACCGAGCCCACCGCGGCCCGTCCGTCGACGGTCCCGTCGTCCCGGTCGGGCGCGGCCGCGGTGACGGCCGGAATCGTCCTGCTGGTCGCCGTCCTCGCCGTCGTCGACATCACCCAGGGCACCGCCGCCGTCGGGCCCTCCGAGGTCCTCGAGGCCCTGACCGGCCGGGCGGACCCCGACGACGCGTCCGTCGTCGTCGCCTCCCGGCTGCCCCGGATGACCGCGGGGCTCCTGGTCGGTGCCGTGCTCGGCATGGCCGGCGCGGTGCTCCAGGCGGTCAGCCGCAACGTGCTGGCCTCGCCCGACACCCTCGCGGTGAACGCGGGTTCCTATCTGGCGCTCGGGCTGGCCGGCGCCACCGGCGTCTCGCTGCCGATGCTCGCCTCGTCCGGCATCGCCTTCGTGGGCGGTCTGGCGGCGGCGGCCGTCGTGCTCGGACTGTCCGGCCTCGGCACCGGCACCGTCCGGCTCGTGCTGGCCGGCACCGCGCTGATGCTGGGTCTGCACTCCATGACGCAGGCGCTCCTGCTGCTCTTCCCGGAGCAGACGAAGGGCCTGTACGAGTGGAACCAGGGCAGCATCGCCCAGAACGGCTTCGACGGCGTCCTGCAGATGCTGCCGATCGCCCTGGTCGGCCTGATCGGCCTGCTGCTGACGGCCCGCCGGGTGGACGCGCTGGCCCTCGGCGACGACGCGGCGCGCGGTCTCGGCGTCCCGGTGCGGGCGACCCGTCTCACCGTCGTCGTGCTCGCGGCGCTGCTCTCCGCCGCCGCGGTCACACTCGCCGGACCGATCGGCTTCGTCGGCCTGTGCGCACCCGCCCTGGTGCGCCCGCTCGCCCGCCGCTTCCGCGGCTTCAGCCGCTCCCGCACGGCCATGCCCGCGGCGGCGCTCACCGGCGCGGCCCTGGTGCTCGGTTCGGACGTGCTGCTGCGGGCGTTGATCGCGGACGACCGCTCGGTGGCCGTGCCCACGGGCGTCGTCACGAGCCTGGTCGGCGCCGTGTTCCTGGTGGCCATGGCGCTGCGGGTGCGGGACACCGCCGGGGCCGGGGCGCCGGACCGGCTGCGGATCCCGAGCCGGGCGGTGTTCCTGGCCACGGTCGCCGTGCTGGTCGTGGTGCTGGTGGGGCTCGTGATCGCCGCCGTGCTGGTGGGCGACAGCAAGCTGCTGCTCGGCGACGTCGTCAACTGGGCCCAGGGGCGGGCCGGCCGGACCGTCTCCTTCGTGCTGGACACGCGGGTGCCGCGGGTGCTCGCCGCGCTGGGCGCGGGCGCGGCGCTCGCGCTGGCCGGCACGCTCGTGCAGGCCGTCACCCGCAACCCGCTCGCCGAACCGAACGTCCTCGGGGTGACCGGCGGCGGCGCCCTGGGTGCGGTGATCCTGGTGACCACCGTGCCGGCCGCCGGGACGTGGGGCGTGGCGGGAGCGGCGTTCGCGGGGTCCGCGGTCACCGCCGTCCTCGTCTTCGGGCTCGCCGCGCGGGGCGGTTTCCGGCAGAACCGGCTGGTCCTCGTCGGCATCGGCGTGGCCTCCGGGACGGCGGCGCTGATCAGCCTGCTGATCGTGCTCACCGACCCGTTCAACGCCAACAAGGCGCTGACCTGGCTGTCGGGTTCGACCTACGGGCGGACCATGCCGGACGTCGTGCCGGTCGCGCTGGCGCTGCTGGTCGGCATCGGTGTCGCGGTCGCCCGGCGCACCGAACTGGACCTGATCTCGCTGGACGAGGACACGCCGCGGCTGCTCGGCCTGCGGCTGGCACCCGGGCGCCTCGGCTTCCTGGTGCTGAGCGTCGTCCTCAGCGCTACCGCGGTGGCCTGCGCGGGCACCATCGGCTTCGTCGGGCTGGTGGCGCCGCACGCGGCCCGCGCCCTGGTGGGCCGTCGGCACGCACGGGTCGTACCGGTCGCGGTCCTCCTCGGCGCCACGCTCGTCTGCGCCGCCGACCTCCTCGGCCGCACGGTCATCGCCCCGGCCCAGCTCGGCGCCGGGCTCATGACAGCGGTGATCGGAACGCCGTACTTCCTGTACCTGCTGGTACGAAGCCGTCGCTAGGCACGGCGGGGGAAGTGCCGGGCCGAGACCGGCCCGTCGGGCACCCCGGCCCGGCTCTTGTTAGACGCGACGTCAAGTTACTGAACCGTAATGAGTCAGGTGCTACCCCTGGTAACCCCTGTCCGGTTACGGTCCCGTGACCCCACAGGAGCAGCGCGACCACGGCCCCGGCCCCACGGGACCGCGGGCGACCGGATCCGGCCCTTCCCCAGGAGGTTCGCCATGCCCCCACGTCCCCGCATGCTCGCCGCGGCGATCACCGCCGCGCTCGCCCTCGGCGCCCAGGCAGTCCCGGCCGCGGCGGCCGACGGCCCGGCCGGCGACTCGACGACCACGACGTCCCGCGGCGTCGAGATCCCCGCCTTCTACACCCCGCCGTCCGAACTCCCCGGCGCCGACGGCACCCTGATCCGCCATGAACCGCTCCCCCTGGCACTGAGCCTGCCGGGCATCGACGGCCCCCTCCCCGGCCGGGCCACCCGGCTGATGTACAAGTCCACCGACGCGAACGGCGAAGCCGTCGCCGTGACCGGCGCCTACATCGAACCGGCCGCGAAGTGGCGCGGCGACGGACCCCGCCCCCTGGTCGCCGTCGCGCCCGGCACCATGGGACAGGGCGACCAGTGCGCCGCCTCGATGGCCCTGGAGCACCCGTTGCAGCTCAACGGCCAGACGGTCTCGGTCGGTTACGAGGACCTGTCGGTCTACCGGCTGCTGCTGCGCGGCGTCGCCGTCGTCGTCACCGACTACGTCGGCCTCGGCACCACCGACCGGCTGCACACCTACGTCAACCGCGTCGACGGGGCCCACGCCGTGCTGGACGCCGTACGCGCCGCACGCGCCCTCGACTCGGCGTCGGTCACCTCGGGCTCCCGGGTGGGTCTGTTCGGGTACAGCCAGGGCGGCGGCGCCACGGCGGCAGCGGCCGAGCTGCAGCCCTCCTACGCCCCGGACGTCCAGCTGGCGGGCACCTACGCCGGGGCGCCGCCCGCCGACCTCACCGAGGTGACGAAGGCGATAGACGGCAGCGACCTGGCGGGCGCCCTGGGCTGGTCGCTCAACGGCTTCCTGCAGACCGAGCCGGCCCTGCGGCCCATCGCCGACCGGTACATCAACGAGGCGGGCCAGGAGGCGCTGAAGGACCTGTCGACGATGTGCGTGGGCGACGCGCTCTTCGGGTACGGCGGCGACAGCAGCACGGACTGGACGAAGACCGGCCAGTCCATCAGCGACGTCATCCGCGCCGAACCCGCGCTGCAGAGCTTCCTCGCCGAGCAGCGCATCGGCTCGTCCGAGCCCGGCAGTCCGGTGCGGGTGGCCACCGGCGTCAGCGACGACCTGGTCCCCCACGGCCAGGCCCGCCGACTGGCCGTCGACTGGTGCGGCAAGGGCGCGAAGGTGACCTACGTGCCCGTACTGCTCCCGGGCGTGGGCAGCGGCCTGCTCAACCACTTCGCCCCGTTGCTCGCCGACCAGGGCAACGCCATCGCCTGGCTCACCGACCGGCTCTCCGGCGAGCCCGCCGGCTCCAACTGCTGGAGCATGCCCGTACAGCCCTGAGCCCTGTCCCCGGCATGCGCCGACCCCGGGTTCCTGCACAGAATTCGCTCAGGCGAATCGTGGCGGAGCGACGGAGAGGCGACGGCGTGGTGGAGGCGAAGCCCGACGGCGGGTCCGGCCCCCCGGACAGGGCGAAGATGCCGAGCACGATCGCGCACCTGCCGCGGCAGGTGCGCGAGGAGCTGACCCGCCGGCTCCGCCGCACCAGGCGGGCCTTCCGCGAGGACGACGTCCAGGTCGTCGAGGCACCGCTGCTCAAGCGCGCGGTCGGGGCCTCGGCGCTCGGCAACTGCATGGAGTGGTTCGACTTCGGCGTCTACAGCTATCTGGCCGCCACCATCGGGAAGGTGTTCTTCCCCGGCGCCTCCCCGGCCGCCCAGGTCATCTCCTCCTTCGCCACCTTCGCCGCGGCCTTCGTCGTACGCCCGCTCGGCGGCCTGGTCTTCGGGCCGCTCGGGGACCGCGTCGGGCGGCAGAAGGTGCTCGCCACCACCATGATCATGATGGCTCTCGGCACCTTCTCCATCGGCCTCATCCCCAGCTACGCCACCATCGGCATCGCCGCCCCGATCCTGCTGCTGCTCGCCCGAATGGTCCAGGGCTTCTCCACGGGCGGCGAGTACGGCGGCGCCACCACCTTCGTCGCCGAGTACTCACCCGACCGGCGGCGCGGCTTCCTCTCCAGCTGGCTCGACTTCGGCACCTTCGTCGGCTACGCCCTCGGTTCGGCGCTGGTCACCGTCCTGAACCTGGCGCTGACCGACGCCCAGATGCTGCACTGGGGCTGGCGGCTGCCGTTCCTGATCGCCGGGCCGCTCGGCGTCATCGGCCTGTACATGCGGCTCAAGCTGGAGGAGTCCCCCGCCTTCCAGCAGCAGCTCGACGAGCACGAGAAGGGCCTCGCACAGGAGTCGGCGGGCAGCGAGTTCAAGACCATCGTGCGCGAGCACTGGCGCCCGCTGCTGGTGTGCATGGGCCTGGTACTGCTCTACAACGTCACCAACTACATGGTGACCGGCTATCTGCCGACGTACCAGACGGAGACCCTGGACCGCTCCAGCGGCTTCGCGGACGTGCTGGTGCTGATCGGCATGGTGTGGATCGTGCTGCTGATCACCTTCCTGGGCCGGCTCAGCGACCACGTCGGCCGCCGCCCGCTCTACGCCACCGGCGCGGCGGCGATGATCGTGCTCGCCGTCCCGGCGTTCCTGCTGCTGAGGGCGGACGGCGTCTGGGCGCCGGTCCTGGGGGTGCTGCTGCTGTCCACCCTGCTGGCCTGCTTCGCCGCGCCGAGCGCCGCCACCCTGCCGGCGCTGTTCCCGACCGCCGTGCGCTACGCCGCCATGGCCATCGGCTTCAACTTCGCCGTCGCGGCCTTCGGCGGCACCACACCGCTGGTCGCCGAGGCACTGGTCAGCATCACCGGTGACGAACTGATGCCCGCCTACTACCTGATGGTCGCGGGCGCCGTCGGCCTGGTGACCGTGAAGTTCCTGCCCGAGAGCGCCCAGGTGCCGCTGCACGGTTCCCAGCCCATGGTCGGCTCCCGGCAGGAACAGCGCGAACTCATCACGACCTCGAAGGACCTCTACAGCTTCTCCAAGGACCGCTCGGGCGCAGTCTGACGCTGCGCCGCGGGCCGTCGTGCGCGCGCGAACGGGAGTACGGCGCCCGACCCCACGGCCACGCCGGCGAAGACCAGGGCGCTGCCCACCGCCTGGGCGGCGCCGTAGGAGCCGGTACCGACGAGCGGTGCCGTGCACGCGGCGGCGACCGGGATCAGCCCGGAGAACAGGGTGGCGCGCTCGGCGCCGATCCGCTGCATGCCCATGTACCAGCACACGAACCCGACGACGGTGACCACCACCGCCTGCCACAGCAGCGCGCCCGCCTCCACCGCGTCGGGCCGGCGCAGCCACCCGGACCCGTCGGCCAGGACACCGGCCAGCGCCGACTCGGCCGCCGCGACGCCACACACCACGGTGGACAGCAGCCGCGGGCCCAGCGGCCGCAGTACGGGCACGGCCAGCACCGCGAAGCCGACCTCGCCGACCAGGGCGCACACGGAGAAGGCGATGCCCGCGCCGTCGGTGCGCCCCCAGCCCTGGACCGTGAAGGCGCCCACGGCCACGAACAACGCCCCGTACAGGACGATCCGTTGCGGACGGCGCCCCTCCAGGAGGGGGACCAGGACGGCGACGACCACGGGCGCGCAGCCCACGAAGACGCCGGGTACCGCGGGCTCCGCCGTGCGCTCCGCGGCGAGTACGGCCAGGTTGAAGCCGACCATGCCCACGGCCGCCAGCAGCGCCAGGCGCAGCCACCGGGCGGCGCCGAGGGCGCGCAGCCGGGTCGCCGCGCCGGGCCCGGCCAACGGGACGAGCAGCAGGAAGGCCAGGCCGTAGCGCAGGAACTGGCCGCCCGCGTACGGGTAGTCGCCGAGCAGGCTGTTGGCGGTGAAGGACCCTCCGACGAGGACACATGCGAGCGCGGCGAGCAGGGACCCGCGCGTGGTGGTGGCGTTCATGGCCACGACGCTAGAGAGCGCGGCGGCCCGTCACGGGGTCCACTTCGCGTGCGCTGTCGGGGACCAATCCGCACCGCGGGCCGCTCACACGCCCGTCACGGATTCTCCTTCACGTGCATGTCCCGTCGATCGCGGGTAGTCGAAGGGTCCCGATGCCAACACATCGGGACAGCAAGGGATTTGACGGTAATGGACTGACATGGGGAGGACCTTCCAGTGCGAACCGGCAAAGTGGCAACCGCTGTGGCGACCGCGAGCGTGTCCGTCGCCCTACTGGCCGGCTGCGGCGGCGATTCGGGTGACGAGGGCAAGCCGTTCGAGGGGCAGAGCGCCGACGACATCGCCGCGAAGGCCGTCGAGGCCACCCGGCAGGCGACGTCCATGCATGTGAAGGGCGACACCCGGTTGGAGGACGGCAGCACCGTCACCATCGACGTCTCGGTCGACCGGGAGAAGAACTGCCAGGGCACCATCGGCGCCGGCGAGACCAGGGCTGACGTGCGGCACACCGACGCGACCCTCTACCTGCGCGGCGACGAGCAGTACTGGCGGACCGCCCTCGAGCAGCAGCCCGACGCGGCGCAGAAGATGGCGCCGAAGCTCCAGGACAAGTGGGTCAGGATGCCGGCGAACGATGCCACGACCGCCGGAGTCTGCGACAAGCAGGGCTTCATCGCCGCCATGGACGAGGACGAGTCCGAGCGCCGGGGCATGAAGCGGGGCTCCACGACGGAGGTGAACGGGGAGGAGGCCCTGGCACTGACCAAGGACGCCTCCGGCGGCGAGAAGCTCACCCTCTACGTCGCCACCGAGGGCGAGCCGTACATCCTGAAGACCACCACCGAGGGCGGCAAGAGCCCCGGCGGCGTCACGTTCAGCGAGTACGGCGAGGCGGTGAACCCGCAGCAGCCGCCGGCCGACGAAACGGTCGACATGAAGGAACTCGCCGGCGAACAGCGGACCTGACCGGTCTAGGATCTGCCGCCGCCTGCCTCCCCACGCTCCCGGTCCGAACTCGGCCACACATAGGGCAGGTCGTCCGGAACCCCTGGGAACAGCTCGGCGTACACCTCGGGCTCCTTGCGCACCAGGGCCGAGCGGTGACTGCGGTGGAAGGCCTCGTCGCCGAGCCAGGGCGGCAGTTCCCCGGCGGCCGACAGCTCCTCCTGGTCGCGCACCGGTTCGCCCGGACGGACCTCGGCGAGTCCGGCGACCAGCGAGGCCGCGCAGCTGTCCTGGTGACCGTGCTCGCGCCAGACCCGGCAGACGTCGAGGCCGTAGCGGACCAGGGCCTCCTCGTAGCCCGCCCACATCCGCACCGCCGGGTGGCGGCGCCAGCCGTAGCCGGGGACGGTGAGTCCGCGCAGCACCTGGAGCGCCTCCACGCGCTGTTTGCCGAGGCGGCGGCGGTCCAGGGCCAGGGCCGAGTCCCGGAAACCGGGGTGCGGCAGGAAGGTCTGCATGCGGGTGCCGCTCCGTTCAGCCGGGGAAGAGGCCGCGGGCGCGCAGGTGTCCGCGGCGTTCGGCGTAGGCGAGGTCGTCGCGCCACAGCCGGCCCGCGGCGGCGCGCATCAGCGGGCGCAGGGCCGGCGCGAGGCGGCGGGCCAGGGGGAAGCCGGGCCGGTCCGAGGTGGCCAGCACGGCCTCGGTCACGGCGGTGCGCGGCCGCCCGTTTTCGTCCGGTCCGAGCGGCGTGGCGTGGCTCTCCACGACCGACCCCGCGCCCTCGCCGTCGGTGATGCGCATGACGACGGTGCGGGGTCCGGGCGCGGTGAACTCGGCCCGTACGGGGACGACCAGGCGCCCGGTCAGCCGGAAGGAGACGTCCACGACGAAGCGGTCACCGCTCCCGTCGTCGTCCGGGGCCTCGCCGGGTGTCCCGGCGACGGTGAGGTCCACGAAGGAGTACGGGTGGAACCAGGCTCCGTGCCACGGGTCGAGCCGGTTGGCGACCACGTCCTCGGGCTCGCAGGTCCCCACCCCGCGCCACACGGACGTCAGCGCCGTCTCGCGGGGCGGCCGTTCGGGCACGAGGGGCGCCGGGGTCGGTGACTCCTCCCCCACGGTGTCCAGCCGCACCCACACCAGTACGCCGTCGTCGTGGACCGGCAGCGGCTCCCAGCCCGCGAACGGGGCGCCGTCCAGGGCGAGTCCGTGCCAGTGGCACACCAGCGTGCCGCACCGCACCGGGCTGTCGGCCAGCGGGGCGCCGAGGTGCGGGCAGGCGCCGGGGCCGCCCACCAGACGCCCCCGCGCGTCGCGCCAGACGACGACCTCGACGCCCTCGACGGTGCCGGACAGCGGTCGCGTGGGACGTACGTCGGTGCTCCCGCCGAGGACGTACCAGTTGCCCGAGGGACGGGCCTCGGCGCGCTTGAGGGCTGCGGCGACGAGGGCGGGGCGTGCCTCGCGCCACGTCGGCCGTTGCCGCTCCCAGGGGACCGCGCGGCGCCGCAGCCGCAGCGGGAGGCGTCCTCGGCGGGGGCGGGGGTCCGGGCTCATCGGGGCTCCTTCACGTCGCGGGCGTCACCGCCGCACGGCACGGGCGTCGGCGGCATGCGTCGTGCGCCGAGCCGGGCGGCGAGCACACGGACGAGCCCGTCGGCCGCGACGGCCGCACGGCGCCGCCGGGACACCACCGCACGGCGGTGCAGGACCGCGTACCCTCCCTCCGCGACGGTGTCGAGGATGTGCCGGTAGAGCAGGTACGCGGTGCGGATGCAGGGCCGCGCGACGGGGTCGAGCATGGCCAGTCCGGGTTCGGCCTCGCGGTAGACGGCCCGGGTGAGGTCCTCGGCGGCCCGCAGCGCGGCCGTGATGCGCGGGTCGTGGCGGCCGGTGGACCTGCTCCAGAGCAGCAGGTCCCGGTCGACGCCGTGCGCGGCCAGCAGGTCGGCGGGGAGGTAGATCCGGCCGCGGTCCAGGTCCTCGCCGACGTCCCGCAGGAAGTTGGTCAGCTGGAAGGCGACGCCCAGTGCGGCGGCGTGCGGGGCGGCCAGGGCGCGGGCGGTCACGGTGCCGAGCACGGGCAGCATCTGGAGGCCGATGACGGCGGCCGAACCGTGCATGTAGGCGCGCAGGTCGGCGTAGGTGGCGTAGTCGGTGACCGTGAGGTCGGCGCGCATCGAGGCCATGAAGTCGGTGAAGTGCGCCGGATCGATGGCGTACCGGTCGGCGGTGTCGGCCAGGGCGAGCACCACGGGTTCGGCGGCCGGGCGGCGGCCGGTGAACGCCCGTCGCAGCAGCGTGTCGAGGCGGGCTAGGGCGGCGGCGCGCTCGGCGGGCGTGGCACCGGCCCCGGTGTCGTCGACGATGTCGTCCGCCCACCGCGCGAACCCGTACAGGGCGTGCACGGCCGGTCTGCGGTCGGCGGGCAGGAGTCGGGTGGCCAGGAAGTAGGTGCGTCCGTGGCGGGCGTTGAGGTGCCGGCAGCGGATGTAGGCGGCGCGCAGCCGCGGGTCGGTGATGCCGGCGGCGTCGAGTTCGCGCCGCGTCATCGGCGACCGCCCCGTGCCGCGGCGGGGCGGGCCCGCCCTCCGGTGATGCGGGCGGCGGCCAGTTTCCCGGAGAGAAGTACCGTCGGCACCCCGACGCCCGGAGTGGTCCCGCAGCCCGCGAGGACCGCGTTGTCGGTGCCGCCCACCAGGTTGCGGGGCCGGAAGGGCCCGGTCTGGGCGAGGGTGTGGGCCACCGAGAACGGGGTGCCGGCGGCATGGCCCTGCGCGGTCCAGTCGGCGGGTGTCACCAGGCACTCCTGCTCGACCGCGGCGGCGATGCCGGTCAGTCCCCGGCGTTCCAGGGTGGCGAGCAGGCGGTCGCGGTAGCGGGGGGCGAGGTCGTTCCAGGCGCGGGCGCCGGGGCCGATGTCGGTGTTGGGGCAGGGCGCGAGGACGTAGTGGAGGTGGCGGCCCTCGGGGGCGAGGGTGGGGTCGTGGGCGGTGGGTCTGGTGATCAGCAGGGAAGGGTCGGTCATGAGGGTCCCGGTCCTGGTGAGTTCGTCGAAGGTCCGTCGCCACGCGGCGCCGAAGGAGAGCGTGTGGTGGGCGAGGTGCGGCCAGGTGCGGGTGGTACCGGCGTGCAGGACGACGGCGGAGGGCGCGTGCCGCAGGGCTAGGGGGCGGCGCGGCCGGCGGCCCAGCAGCCGGTGGACGACGGGCAGGTCGGGGGTGAGTACGACGGCGTCGCACGGGATGCGCTCGTGTTCGGTGACGACCGCGGTGACGCGGGTGCCGGACCGCTCCAGGCGGGTGACGTCGCGTCCCAGGCGCAGGTCGGCCCCGGCGTCCACGGCGGCACCGGCCATGGCCCGGGGCAGGGCGTGCATGCCGCCGCGCGGGAAGTACACGCCGGCCACGGTGTCCATGTACGCGATGACGGCGTAGGCGGCCAGCGCGCGGGCCGGTGCGACGCCGGCGTACAGGGCCTGGAAGGAGAAGACCCGCTTGAGCCGTTCGTCCGTCAGGAAGCGTCCGACGCGGGCGTCCAGACGGCCGAAGCCGCCGAGGGCGGCGAGCCGGGCCAGGTCGGGGGTGAGCAGGCCGAGCGGCGAGTCGAAGTTGGCGTCGATGAACCGGCGCAACTGCACGGCGTACAGCCGCCCCAGCCAGTCGCGCAGCCGCCGGTACCCGGCCGCCTCCCGGGCCCCGGCGAACCGTTCGACCTCCGCCTCCATGGCGTCGGCGTCCGTGTGGACGTCCAGTGCGCTGCCGTTGGCGAAGCAGGCGCGGTAGGCGGGGTGCAGGGGCAGCAGTTCGACGCGGTCGCGCAGCCGCTCGCCGACGGCCGCGAAGGCCTCGTCGGCCAGGTCCGGCATGGTCAGCACGGTCGGGCCGGTGTCGAGGTGGTAGCCGCCGAGCTCACGCCGTCCGGCCCGGCCGCCGGGCAGCGCTTCGCGTTCCACGACGGTCACCCGCCGTCCCGCGCCCAGCAGGTGCAGGGCGGCGGACAGCCCGGCGAGCCCGGCCCCGACGACCACGACGTGGTCCGTGCGTCCGGGTACCGTCCGCGTCATCGCACACCCCGGACCGCGCGCGGCCGGCCGGTCCGGTGGGTGCCGTCGTCGTCGACCGTGCCGGGGCGCATCGCGGGGTCCTCTCGTGGGGTTCGGTCATGCCTTCCCCCTTCGCTTCCGGTACGACGCCGCAGGGGCCGGTTCCCGTCCGGCAGTCACCCGTCCGGCAGTCACCTGCCCGGCAGCCGCCCGTCCGGCAGCCACTCGTCCGGCAGCCGCCCGTCCGGCAGTCGCCCGTCCGGCGGTGCCGCGGCCCCGGGCGGGCGCCCTTGTCGCGCCGTTCAGCGCGCCGTACGGCCGCGGGCGGCGGCGGGCGGAATACTCCGCCGCACCGGATCGGACCGGCGTGCGGACCCACGGGAAGGAGGCGGGCGTGCTCGACGCGGACATCGTGGTCGTCGGGGCGGGGGCGGCCGGGCTCTCCCTGGCGCACCGGCTCCCGGCGCGGGCGTCACCCCGTGCGGTGTCCTCCGTCGTCCTGGTCGATCCGCCGCCGGGGCCGCTGCGGCCGCCGCGTCGCACCTGGTGCTTCTGGGAGGCCGGGCCCGGCCGCTTCGACCCGGCGGCGACCGCGTCGTGGGAGTGGCTGCGGGTGCACGGCCGGGACGGGCGGGCCGTCCGGCGGCACATCGCGCCCACCCGCTACAAGATGATCCGCTCGGACGACTTCGAGGCGCTGGTGGAGCGCGATCTGAAGGACCGTCCGGGGCTGCGGCGCGTCGAGGCCGTCGTCGGCGCCGTGACCGGTCTGCCCGACGCCACCGTGCGGGTGGCGGCCACGGACGCGGCGGGCGCGCCGGTCGACCTGCGCGCCCGCTGGGTCTTCGACTCCCGTCCGCCGGACCGGCTGCCGGCCGCCCGCACCCGTCTGCTCCAGCACTTCCGCGGCTGGTTCGTCCGTACCGAGCGGCCGGTCTTCGAGCCGGACACGGTCGACCTGATGGACTTCCGCACCGCGCAGCCGGCCCGGGGTCTGTCGTTCGGCTACGTGCTGCCGACCGGACGGCACACCGCGCTGGTCGAGTACACCGAGTTCGGCCCGGAACCCCTGACGACCGAGGCGTACGACCACGCGCTGGAGGACTACGCGGGGCGGGTCCTGCGCACCGGCGCGACGGAGGTGCTCTCGGCCGAGCAGGGGGTCATCCCGATGACCGACGCGGTCTTCGACCGTCGGGCCGGGAGTTGCGACCGGGTCTTCCGGATCGGGGTCGCGGGCGGCGCGACCCGGGCGTCCACCGGCTACACCTTCGCCGCCGTGCAGCGGCAGTCCGAGGCCGTCGCGCGTGCGGTGCGCGCGGGCCGCCCTCCGGTGCCTCCCGCCCCGCACCCGGCACGGGCCCGGCTGATGGACGCGGTGCTGCTGCGCGCCCTGGACACCGGCCGGGTCGACGGACCCGACCTCTTCTTCCGGCTGTTCGACCGGGTACCCGCCGACCGGCTGCTGCGCTTCCTCGACGGCCGGTCGCGGCTGTACGAGGACCTCGCAGTCGGGCTGCGCGTGCCCGTCCGGCCGATGCTGCGCACGGCGGCCGAACTGCCGTGGGTGCGCCGCCGCCACCTGCCCGTCCACTGAGCGCCGACCGACCCGGGAGCCCTCGATGCCCTCGCCGCCCGACACCGTGCGGGTCACCGCGCCCGACCGCGCGGCAGGCCGCCACGGTCGGCCGCCCGCCACCCGACCGCGCCGCCACGCCCACGCCCACGCCCCGCGCTCCGGCGTGACACGGAGTGGCCCCGCCCGCGGCGGCGGTGCGCGGTGATCCGGCGTGGTGGGACGGGGCAGCGGGGCGAGGGAGGGCTTCCCGGGAGGGACCGGCGGGCGCGGGTGCTGCGCCCGGGGCCGGGGCGGGAGCGGGTGGCCGGTGATCCGCCGTCGGTGGCGGTGGTCGGCGGCGGCATCGCGGGCCTCGCGGCGGCGACCGCCCTGGCGGAACGCGGGGTGCGCGTGGTGCTGCACGAGCGCGAGCCCGTGCTCGGCGGCCGGGTCGGGGGCTGGACGATCGCCCTGCCGGACGGCACTCCGGCCACGATGAGCCGGGGCTTCCACGCCTTCTTCCGTCAGTACTACAACCTGCGGAGTCTGTTGCGCCGTTGCGATCCGGGCCTCGGCATGCTGACCGGCCTGCCGGACTACCCGCTGCGGCACAGCGGCGGGCTGTGCGACAGCTTCCGCAGGATTCCGCGCACTCCCCCGTTCAGCGCCCTCGCCTTCGTCGCCCTGAGCCCCAGCTTCGGCCCGCGCGACCTGGCGGCCCTGCGGCCCTCCGCCGCGCTGCCGCTCCTCGACGTCCGTACCGGCCGCGTCCACGAGCGCCTGGACGACGTCAGCGCCCACGAGTTCCTCGACTCCCTGCGCTTTCCGGCCGCCGCGCGCCATCTCGCCTTCGAGGTGTTCTCCCGCAGCTTCTTCGCGGACCCGCGCGAGCTGTCGGCCGCGGAGATGGCGCTGATGTTCCACATCTACTTCCTCGGTTCCAGCGAGGGGCTGCTGTTCGACGTACCGCGCGAGCCGTTCCCGCAGGCGCTGTGGGACCCGCTCGCGGGACACCTGGCACGGCACGGGGCCGAGGTGCGGACGAGCACGTCCGTCGAGGCCGTCCGGCCCGGTCCGTCCGGCGGGCAGCTCGTGGTCGACGCCGCCGGAGCCCGGCCGTACGACGCCGTGGTGCTCGCGATGGACGCCGGCGGGCTGCGGGGCGTGGTCGCCCGCTCACCGCACCTGGGCGACTCCGCCTGGCGGGCACGGGTGGCACGGCTGCGCGACGCTCCGCCGTTCCTGGTCTCCCGGTTGTGGCTGGACCGCCCGGTGGCCTCCGGCCGGCCCGGTTTCCTCGGCACGAGCGGTTACGGCCCGCTGGACAACGTCAGCGTGCTGTCCCACTGGGAGGGCGAGGCGGCCCGCTGGGCGGCGCGCACCGGCGGCTGTGTCGTCGAACTCCACGCCTACGCCGTGCCGCCGACGGCGGTCCGGGAGGTCGAGGAGAAGCGGCTCGTCGACGCGTTGCACCAGGTGTATCCGGAGACCCGTCGGGCCCGGGTGGTCGCCGCACGGCACGAGTGGCGGGCGGACTGCCCGCTGTTCACCGTCGGTGGCTACCGCGACCGTCCCACGGTCCGCACCCCCGACCCGGCCCTCGTCGTCGCCGGGGACCTGGTCCGCACGGATCTGCCGGTGGCGCTGATGGAGCGCGCGGCGACGTCCGGGTTCCTCGCCGCCAACGCCCTGCTGGAGCGGTGGAGCGTGCGGGGCGAGACGCTGTGGACGGTACCCGACCGGGGCCGCTCCGCGCCGCTGCGTGCCCTGGCGCGACGGTTCGGGACGCGCTGAACCGGGCATCGCGCCGGCCCCGGTGGCTACGTACGCGTTCCCGCCGCGTGGCCGGCCCGGCCGCCCTCCCCGAGCGGACCGGTGGGTCCCAGTGCGTCCTCGGCCTCCAGGCGGGGCAGTTCGCGGCGGGACAGCCGTGCCACCACGGGCGGCAGTGACGCGCGCCCCAGCTGCACCAGGCGCAGCCAGCCCGGCACGTACACGGCGCTGCGGCGGCGCTCCAGTGCGCGGACCAGCCGGGCGGCGACGTCGTCCGCCGAAAAGGTGCGGCGGGCCGGAGGCGGCATGTGGGTGCGCAGTTCGCGCAGGACCGGGTGGCGGTCGGCGTCCCGGATCATGTCGGTGTCGATCCAGTTGAGGTAGGCGATGCCCACGGCGACGCCGCGGTGGGCGACCTCGGCGCGCAGCGAGTGGGCGAAGGCCTCCACGCCCGCCTTGGAGGCGCAGTAGGCGCTCATCATGGGCGCAGCACCGAGCGAGGCCAGCGAGGCGATCTGGAGGTGGTAGCCCGCGGTGTCGAGCAGGTCCGGCAGGAAGGCGCGGGCCGTGTGGGCGCTGCCGGTCAGGTTCACGTCGACGACGCGGCGCCACTCGGCGGGGTCCGACGTGGCGAAGGGCCCGCCGTGCGCGACCCCGGCGTTCGCCACCACGACCGACGGCTTGCCCAGGCGCCGGCGCGTCTCACCGGCCGCGTCGGCCAGCGCGGCGGGGTCGGTGACGTCGGCCTCGACGGCGAGCGCCGGGGTCGGCAGCTCCGCCGCGAGGGCGTCCAGCCGGGGCTTCTCGAGACCGAGCAGCGCGATCCGGGCGCCGCGCAGCGCGCAGGCGCGGGCCAGGGCGGCGCCGAGTCCGCGCGCGGCGCCGGTCACCACGACGGTGCGGTTCTGCAGGGGACTGTCTGTCACCGGTCGGCCCTTTCCTCGGGTGCTTGGCGTACGGTCGCGACGGTCAGTGCCGGTCACCCGCCCGGTCCCGCCGGGTCAGGGCCCGCTGGACCCGGGCGAGGCCCGCGAACCGGTGCTGGCGCAGGGCGGCGCGCGCGGCGTTGGCGCCGGGCGCTCCGTGTACGCCGCCCCCGGGGTGGGCGCCCGCGGAGGCGAGGAAGAGACCGGCCACCGGGGTCTCGGGCCGCCCGGTGCCGGGCACGGGCCGGAAGACGAGTTGCTGGTGCATGGCGGTGGTGCCGCCGTTGATGGCGCCGCCCTCCAGGTTGGCGTCCATGGCCTGGAGCGTCGGCGGGGCGAGCACGCGGCGGGCCCGTATCAGGGCCCGGAAGCCGGGCGCGAAGCGTTCCACCTGGCGTTCGACCCGGTCGGCCATCAGTTCCCGCTCCCGGGTGTCCCAGGTGCCGGTGATGCCCTCCTCGCCCGCGTCGGCGCGGATGTCGTGGGGGACGTGGGTGTAGGCCCAGGCGGACTCCGTGCCGCGCGGTGAGCGGGTCGGGTCCGTGGTGGTCATCTGGCCGAACAGCGCGAAGGGACGGTCGGGGACCTGCCGCATGGCGATCTGGGCGGCGAACCGGGTCAGTTCGTCGAGGCCGTCGGACAGGTGCACGGTGCCGGCCCGCGCCGCCGCCTCGCACCGCCAGGGCACGGGCCCGTCCAGCGCCCAGTCCACCTTGAAGGTGGCGAAGTCCCACTGGAAGCGCCGCAGGTCGGTGAGGACCTGGTCCGGCAGGTCCGCGGGGGCGACCAGACCGCCGTAGAGGGCGGGCACGGAGACGTCCGCGAGGACGGCGCGGCCCGCGGTGACCGTCTCCCCGTCGGCGGTGCGCACGCCGACGGCGCGCCGGTCGCGGACCAGGACCCGTTCGACGCGCCGACCGCAGTGCAGCGTGCCGCCCCGGGCGCGCAGCCGGTGGACCAGGGCCTCGGTGAGGGCGCCGGAACCGCCGACCGGTACGGGGAAGCCGTAGGTCTGTCCGAGCATCGACATCAGCCAGCCGAAGCCGCCGCTGCCGGCCGCCTCGGGGGCGAGGTCGGCGTGCAGGGCGTTGCCGGCCAGGAGCAGTCTGCCTCCCTCGCCGCGGAACTCCTCCTCGCCCATGCGGCGCACCGGCAGCACCAGGGTGCGGGCGAGCCTGAGTCCGCCCGCGCCGCGCAGCCGCAGGGCCAGCCGGGCGGTGGCGCGCACCGGCGGGAAGGGGGTGAACAGGGCGTCCAGGATGTCGGCCCGGTAGCGGTCCCACACGGAGTGCAGCCGCTCCCAGGCGGCGCCGTCCCCGAGGGCGAAGGCGTCGAGGGAGGCGGCGGTGGTCGCGACGTCGCGGTCGAGGACGGCGCAGGTCCCGTCGGTCAGGGGGTGGGCCAGTACGTGGGGCGCGTGCGCCCAGCGCAGTCCGTGCTCCTCCAGCCGCAGTCCGCCGAGGACCGGGGAGGCGGCGGCGAGCGGGTAGAAGGAGCTGAACAGGTCGTTGACGAAGCCGGGGGCGACCTCGCCGTCGTGCCGTACCGCGCCGCCCGGCTCGGGCTGCTCCTCCAGGACCGTCACGCTCCAGCCGGCGTCGGCCAGCAGGTTCGCCGCCACCAGCCCGTTGGGCCCGGCCCCGACCACGACGGCGTCAGGCACGGCCGGTCCCCGGCCGGTACGCCACGGACCCCGTCGCCTCCGAGGGGTCGGGACGGCACCGCTCACCGGCCGCGGACTCGCACAGGTTGGCGAGCCTGGCGAGCATGGCCCGGTGCCGCACCTGGATCAGCGCCTCGACGCCGACGTTGTGCAGCAGACCCCCCGGCCCGCGCAGGGGGTGTTCGTCCACGATCACCAGGCACTGCTCGCCCCAGGGGCGCAGCTCGACGGCGATCCGGGCGGTGCCGAGCCTGCCCGCCTTCGCCTCCAGCTCCAGCTCCGAGCCCGGCACGCAGCGTCTGACCACCGACTCGTTGTTGAGCCGCAGCGGCCCGAGCCGCACCTCGTACGCGATCGTGGCGCCGACCTGCGGCCACTGTCCGGCCCCGGGGGTGACCTCGGAGGGTCCCACGACCCACTCCACGTACAGGTCGCCGTCCGCGAGGACGTCCCAGACCGCGTCCGGGGTCGCCTGGATGAGCCTGTGCCGAACCGCCACGCGTACCTCCCACGTCAGTGGCCGCCGTGCGGCCGTCATCGCGAGGACGCAGCACTGAGTGCCCCGTCGGCGCCCGGCCAACCGGAGGGAACGGGTCGACGTGGCGCCGAACCGGCGGCACGGAAAGGCCGTGCATTGGCATGGACCTGATGACAAGGGCTGGCTAAGCTCGAAGCGACCCGATGAGAGCGCTCTCAAACCGCGGTTGTTCCATGCCATCTGTTCCACCCCCACCTTGCTGGAACGACGAAGGGCAACTCCCGTGAGACGCAGCAGACTCAGGCACCTCGGCCTGGCCGGACTCCTCGTACTCGGCAGCCTCACCGCGGTCGGCACCCTGCCGGCCTCGGCGGCCGACGCCCCCACGCACTCCCCCTCCTCCTCCGAGCAGCCGGCCTCCGCCGGTCTGCTGGACGCCATGCAGCGGGACTTCGGCCTCACCCGGGCCGAGGCCGAGGACCGGCTCGCGGCCGAACGCGAGGCCACCGGCATCGAGCCCGCGGCACGCCGGGCGGCCGGAAAGGCCTTCGGCGGCTCGTGGTTCGACGCGGACGCCGGACGGCTGACGGTGGCCGTCACCTCGGACGCGGCACCCTCCACCCTGCGCGCGGTCCGCGCCACCGGCGCGCAGGTCCGCACCGTGGAGCACAGCGCACAGCAGCTCGACGCGGCCAAGGCGCGCGTCGACCGGCTCGACGCACCGGCCGGAGTGAGCAGCTGGCGCGCCGACCGGGCCACCAACAAGGTCGTCGTGGACGTGGTCGCGGCCGAGCGCGCTGACAACGATGTCCAGAGCTTCCTGAAGCAGGCCCGCGCGACCGCGCCGGTCACGGTGCGGACGGTGCCGTCGGCCCCGCAGACCTTCGCGGCGGGCACCGTCGGCGGTGACCCCTACTACACCGGCAACGTCCGCTGCTCCATCGGCTTCTCGGTGCACGGCGGGTTCGTCACCGCCGGGCACTGCGGCCGGGCCGGCGCCGGGGTCAGCGGCTGGGACCGCTCGTACATCGGCACCTTCCAGGGCTCGTCCTTCCCCGACAACGACTACGCGTGGGTCAGCGTGGGCAGCGGCTGGTGGACGGTGCCGGTCGTGCTCGGCTGGGGCACCGTCTCCGACCAGCTCGTGCGCGGCTCGAACGTGGCACCCGTCGGTGCCTCGATCTGCCGCTCCGGGTCGACCACGCACTGGCACTGCGGCACCGTGCTCGCCCACAACGAGACGGTCAACTACAGCGACGGCTCGGTGGTGCACCAGCTGACCAAGACCAGTGTGTGCGCCGAGGGCGGCGACTCCGGCGGCTCCTTCATCAGCGGTGACCAGGCACAGGGCGTCACCTCGGGCGGCTGGGGCAACTGCTCCAGCGGCGGGGAGACCTGGTTCCAGCCGGTCAACGAGATCCTCAACCGCTACGGCCTGACCCTGCACACGGCCTGACCGGACGGCGGCGGGGAGGGACGGGCCGTTGTCCGCGGTCCGTCCTTTCCCTGCCGCCGTTGTCCGTGGTCCGTCCGTCTCCGGGCCGCCGGTGTGTCCGCGGCCCGTCTCTCTCCTGACAGCTGTGTCCGGGGCTCCGCGGGCCCCCACGCGCCGGCGGGCTCAGGCCTCGCCGGGTCCGGTCCCGTGCTCCGGCACCTCCGGGCCCGTCGCCGTGGTCAGCCGACGGTAGGCCGCCCGCGCGTGGACCAGCCGGGCCAGCCGTGCCGACGAGGGCCGCGCCGAGCAGACAGGCCAGCCAGAGCGCGTCCCGCCGGCCGGCCCAGGTGAGCGTGCCGGCCGGCGGTATGGCGAAGCCGTTGAGGGACAGCCAGCACAGCACGGCCGTCCCCGGTGCGGCCGTGAACCGGGCGCAGAGGCCGAGCAGGGCCGCCAGCAGGGAGAGGGCGACCAGGGCGAGTCCCGGACGCCCCGCGCCCACGATGCCGTTGAGCAGCCCGACCAGGAGGAGGGCACCGCCGAACGCACCCGCCCACACCAGGGGAGCCGCGACCGGCCGGGGAACGGGTCTGGCACCGCTGCCCAGGGGCACCCACTCGATCATGCTGACGGCTCCTTCCGGTCCCGGACGCGTCCGACCCCGGCGTCGGACAACGACCCTGTGGGCAGATTGTCCCACCGGGAGCCGGGGCGCCGTGCCGCCCGGAGCGACGACCGGCCATGCCCGCGGGCCTCGACGCGTGACCCTTCGCCTCCCCGGCCAGTGCTCGGCTAGTGCTCGGCCTCCGTGTGCTCCGGGGAGGACGACGACCTGAACGCGGGAGAGGCCTGGGCCGGCACCGGCACCGGGTCCGGCTCGGGGCGGCCGTCGCCTTCCGTCTCCGCGCCGCCGGTCCCGCCACCCGCCGCGGCGACCGGTGTCCTCGTCCCCGGCAGGAGGCCGCCGGCGGCTCGCAGCGCGGCGGCGAGGACGTGGGCGCGTCCCGCGACGATGGGGCCGAGGACGGCGAGGACGAGGACGTATCCGGCGATGAAGGGAGCGAGCCGGGCGTCGAGTCCGGCGCCCGCGGCCATCGCGGCCAGGATCAGCGCGAACTCCCCGCGGGCGACGAGGGTGGTGGCGATCTCCGCGGCCGGTTCGGAACCGTAGTGGTAGACCCGGGCGACGCACAGCCCGGCGACGATGTTCATGACGACGGTCAGGGCCGCCGCCGCGGCCACCGGACCGGCGACGGAGGCGAGGTCGCCGGGGTCGATGGCGAGCCCGAAGGCGAAGAAGAAGATGGCTGCGAAGGCGTCGCGCAGCGGATGCACCAGTTCGCGGATCCGCGGCCCCGAGGGCGTGCCGGCGAGGATCAGACCGACCATGAAGGCGCCGATGGCGTCGGCGACGCCCAGGACTTCGGAGACACCGGCGACGAGCACCGCGGCACCGAGGAAGCTGATGACGAGCAGTTCGTTGTCCCGCGTGTGGATCAGTCGCCCCACCAGCCGGGTGCCGTAGCGGGCCGCGGCCGCCAGTACCAGCAGGAAGCCGAAGGCCTTGCCTGCCTGGAGGGCGGTGTCGGCGACGCCGTGCGCGCCGGAGATCACCGGCTGCAGGGCGGCCAGGTACAGCGCGAGGAAGATGTCCTCGACGACGATGACACCGAGGATCAGGCGGGTCTCCGGGCGGCCGATCCGGCCCAGGTCGATGAGGATCTTGGTGACGATCGCGGACGAGGAGATGCCGAGCACACCCGCCAGCACCAGGGCCTCGCGCACCCCCCACCCGAGGACGAACCCGAAGCCGAGTCCGGCGCCCACGTTCAGGAGCAGGTAGATGCCCCCGGCGGTGAGGAGCCGTTTGCCACCGCTCTTGAGGTCGTCGAGGTGGAACTCCAGCCCGAGGTAGAAGAGGAGCAGCACCAGTCCGAGTGCGGAGAGCATCTCGAAGTCGTGCGCGTCCTCGACCAGGACGAAGCCCGGTGTGTGAGGGCCGAGCAGGATGCCGGCGAGCATGAACAGAGGGATCGTCGGAAGTCCGATCCTCCCGCCGAGGCGGGCGAGGAACGCGGCGGCGACGAAGGCACCGCCCATGGCGAGCAGGGTGTCAGCGTGTCCCACGGGTCACCGCCTTCGACCGCGCGGAGGTTCGGGAGGGCTTCACTTGACGGGGATGGATGCGGGTTCTCCTTCTTCGGGGATGCGTCATCGGACGAGCGGACGGGCGGGCCGACGGACGAGCGGACGGACGGGCGGACGGACGGGCGGGCGGACGGGCGGGCGGGCGGTCCGGCAAGCGGCCGGCCGGGAAGCCGGGCCGACAGCCGAACCGGCAGACGGGCAGACGGGCAGACGGACATACGGGCGGACGGGCAGACGGGCGTACCGACACCGGGGCATGCGGGCGGGCACGCCGCCCGGGGCATCCGCGTCGCGACACCGCCCCCGGCACCCGGGGTGCGCACCGCACACCCGGAACGAACCACGCGGCAACGCCCCTGAACGGGCGGCACCAGCCGCCGGCCCACGCCCTCCCCCGGCACCCGCGAGGACCGCCGGAGCGCGGCGCCGGTCCACGGTCACACGCCGGGCCACCGCGCGGCCATCGGGGACGACACCCAAATGGTCCGGCGGCCGACACCCATCGTGCCCGCCGGGCAGGCCGCTCGGCGGCCCGAGGAGGATGCGCCGCGGCCGACTCGGGGATCCCGGCCGCGGCGCCTCCTGCCGCCCCGGGTGCGGGAGGACGACGCGCGCCGGGGCATGACCGGCGACTTCCCCGGCTCCCCGTGAGGACACTGCACCAACCGAGTGATCGTCAGGAAGCGGCCCCCGCTTCCTGATTCCCGGCCCGGGCCCCCGGAGTCCGGCCTGAGGGACTTCGACGCCGCCCGCTGCGACAGCGGGCCGCTCCGCAACCGGCCCGCGCAGGTCCAGGACCATGACCCCAGCCGACAATCACGCCGACCCGGTACGCCGTCCGCCCCGCCGCGGGATGCGACGGGGCAGACGGCTTGCGGACGGTCCGTCAGCACGGTGTGGTTGCCATCAACTTCTCGAACGAAGCCATGCAGTCCGGGCAGTGACGCGCCCGTTCACCGTCGGATGCCTCTATACGTTCACGGAGCTGCTGTCCGCAGAGTGTGGCCGCGGCCTGTTTGGACAGTACGTGCCACACCAACGCTCCGCCCGCCTTCTCCGGGCCCACGCACATTTCGTACATGATCGGCCTCCCAGCCTGGACGCCGCTGACACTCTCCAGGAGACACCGGTTCGGCCGTGACCAGTAGCGTTCGGGGTCCATTCGGGTGACGGCCACTTCGGCCGCCCGGGGCGGGCGCACACCCGCAGGGCTGCAAACGATCAGCCAACCGGCCCTGTACGGGTGGCCGCGTGACGCGCCGTCCACCGGACCTCTGACGCCTGGTCAGGGCGCGCGCACGCCGGTGACGACGAAGCCGCTGCGGGGGCGGGTGGGGATGCGGCGCAGCGGGATGCGCAGGTCCTGCTCGGGGACCGTGCAGTCCAGGCGCGCCAACCGCACCGCCAGGGACTCCAGCAGGCCGACGGTGACGCGCTCGCCGGGGCAGCGGTGACCGGCCGCGGGGTCGCCGCCGCCCTGCGGGACCAGTTCGTCGGGGGCGGGTGGCCGGTCCAGGAACCGCTCGGGCCGGAAGTCGTACGGGTCGCCCCAGAGTTCCTCGTCGTGGTTCTGCCCGTAGACGTCGAGCAGCAGGATCCCGCCCGCCGGGACGGACTGGCCGTGCCAGGTCAGCTCCGTCACGGTGCGGCCGCCGAGGAACGGGGCGAACGGGTAGAAGCGGCGGACCTCGTGCGCGAAGGCCGTGGCGTACGCGCCGTCCCCGCCGCGCAGCCGCTCGCGGTGGGCCGGCCACCGGTGCAGGGCGTGGGCGGCGAAGGCCACGAACCAGCTCACGGCGACCGTGGGGCGCAGGACGTTCAGCAGTTCCACGGCTGCCGTGCGGGAGTCCAGCAGACCCTCGGCCGGGTCGCGGTGCCGGGCCACCCGCTCCAGCATCGAGTCCGCCGGAGCGGCGAGGGTCCCGGCCCTGACCTCCTCGACCAGGCGGGCCGTCCGGGCCTCCTGCCGGGCGCGGGCGCGACGGGCCCGCAGGTGGCGCGGCCCCGGGGTGGCGAAGCCGTCGACCATCGCGATCAGATCCCGTGCCAGGAGTTCGGCGTCGACGGCCCGGGGCGGGAGTCCTGCCCAGTCGCAGACCCCGCGGGTGAGCACGACGGCCGCCTCGTCGAACAGTACGACGCGTTCGCGCCCGCTCCAGGTGCGCACGGCCTCGTCCCACGCCGCGGTGACGTGGTCGGTGAGGCGGGCCACGCGGTCGGCCTCCAGCAGCGGCAGGAACAGCTCCTTGCGGGCGCGGTGGGCGGCGCCGTCGAGGGTGTGGACCGCGCCCTGTCCGAACAGGGTGTCCAGCACGGGTGCCGGGACGGCGCCGTGGCGGTGGACGTGCGACTCGTCGTAGAAGAAGCGCACGGCTTCCGGTCCCCGTACCGCCAGCGCGGGCCTGCCGAGCAGCCGGGTGCGCAGCACGGAGCCGGTGCTGTCGCGCATGCGGTTCGGCAGCCAGGCGTACCCCTCGACGAGCAGTGCCGGGGTGCGGTCCATCAGCGGGCGGCGGTGAGCGTCCATGGCGGGTGGGTGCCCCGGGGCCGCGGGCGGACACCCGGGCCGCGCTCGCCGCGGGCGCGCTCACGGCCACCGTCCGGCCGCGCCCAGCGGCGGGGACCCGGCGCTGAGCGATGTCCGCATCCGGGCGGCCGAGGTCCGTCTCCGCCGGGAGCGGGGCAGGTGCACAACCTCCGTCCGGGGGCGGCGAGAGGATCGCCGGCGTCCTGGACTGCTGGGGGCGCCTCGTCCTCCTCAGCCGGCCGCGTTGTCGGTGCGCAGCCTCACCTGTTCCTCCAGCCGCCGCAGGCTGCCGTCGAGGGCCTCGGCGACCGTCCGCCGGCCCGGGTCGTGGGTGTCGTCGAAGAACGACAGGTGCACCGTGACCTCGCTGGCCCCGCTGTCGAGCCCGGCGACCTGGAGCCAGCCGGCGTAGCTGCCCTGTTCGCGGGTGCCCCACTCGAGCCGCATCTGCTCGGGCCGGGCACTCAGCAGCGCCGAGGTGTCCTGGTCGGTGCGGTCCTCGTGCACGGTGACGGCGGGCGGTTCCTCCGGCTCCACGTGCAGGTCCCGGGGCAGCCAGGTCCCCAGCTGCCCCACGTTCGCGGCCTGGTCGAAGACCTGCTCGGGCTGGGCGGGCATGGTGCGGGAACGCTCGTACTCGGTCATGCGGCACCACTCCTCGGCGCTCGGGGTCGTACGAGGTGACGCGTGCCCCTTCTGGCGGGACCGAAGCGCCGCACGGTTGGACGGCACGACGGGCGGGGTGGGACGGGCGGTGCCAGACTGCTGGGCATCGTCCCCGCCGCGGCGGGCTCTCGACGAGAGGAGACGAGGTGTCCACGTCGGACCCCGACGACGCGGGGCTGCGGAGCTTCCTCGCCGATCCGGCCCACCTCACCCTGGACCTGCGCACCGCCACCGCCCGGTGCGTCAAGGCGCTGGGACTGCGGCACGCCGTCGTCTACCTCGTCGACCTCCAGCAGCGCCACCTCGTGCCCCAGACGGCCGTGGCCCCGTCGGTCCCGGTCGACGGTTCGCCGGCGGGGTGGGCGTACCGCACCCAGTCGCTGCGGGTGGAGGAGTCCGGAACGGGCGGCGGCATCACCGCCTGGTTCCCGCTGCTGGACGGCGCGGAGCGGCTCGGCGTGCTGGCCCTGTGCGAGACGGCCCTCACCGCCTCCTCGCTGACCCGCGGCCGGGCGCTCGCCTCACTGCTCGCCATGGTGATCACGTCCAAGCGGCTCTACGAGGACTCCTTCGTGCGGCGCACCCGCACCGAGCGCATGGAGCTGCCCGCCGAGATGCTCCGCGCCCTGCTGCCGCCGCGCACCATCGGCAACGGCAACGTCGTGTCGACGGCGGTGCTGGAACCCGCCTACGAGATCGGCGGCGACGCCTTCGACCACGCGCTGACGGAGACCACCCTGCACGTGGCCGTCCTGGACGCGATGGGACACGACCTGGCCTCCGGACTGACCACCACGGTCTCGCTGGCGGCCTGCCGCAACGCCCGGCGCACCGGCGCCGACCTGCCCGAGCTGGTGCGCGGCGTGGACGAGGCGCTGTCCAGCTGGCTCCCGGACAAGTTCTGCACCTCGGTCATCGCGCAGCTCGACCTGGTCACCGGCGTGCTGCGCTGGGCCAACTGCGGTCACCCCGCGCCCATCCTGATCCGCGACCAGCGGCTGATCATCGACGCCATGGAGCGCGACGCCGACCCGCCCATGGGCATGCCGTCACTGCTCAGCCCGCACGCGCGCCGGACGCACGAGATCTCGCTGGAGCCCGGGGACCGGGTGCTGATGTACACCGACGGTGTCGTGGAGGCCCGGACCCGGGAGGCCAAGCTGCTGGGTCTCGAACGCTTCGCGGACTACGTCATCCGGGCCACGGCCGGCGGTGAGCTGGCGCCGGAGTCCTTGCGCCGGCTGATCCACTCGATCCTGGCCATGCAGGAGGGCCGGCTGCGGGACGACGCGACGCTGCTGATGTTCGAGTGGCGGCCGCCGTCGTGACGCGGCACCGGTGTTCGCGTCCGCCTCACACGGTGTGCCCGCGGGCGCGCAGCCAGGCGTGCACGGTGTCCTTGTCCGCCGGGGTGATCCGCACGGGGCCCGCCACGTAGGGGCCCTCGTCCTCGGTGAAGCCGGTGTCCGTGACCCTGGCGGTGACCCAGGTGGCCAGGTCCTGGGCGGACCGGTCGGACAGCGCGTCCCGTTCCCATCCGTCCCGGGCCTCGTCGGCGGCCTCGGGATCGTGCCGTTCGGTCTCGGCCAGCCAGGCCGCCACCAGCCGTTCCACGGTCCGCAGGTCGGCGGAGCCGGTCCGCTGTCGCATCCGCTCGTCGCTCATGCCGGCCGAGTGCCCGCGATCCCCGCGCGCCTCACACCGGCACCTGCCGCGGTGTCGGCGGTACGGCACCGGGTACCCGCCCGGCGAGAAGGGGAGGGCCGGTCCGGTCCGTTCCGCCGACGGCGACAGCCCGGGAAGGGGACAACGATGAGGCAGCCCGCCGACGAGCAGGCAACCGGCCGACGGGCCGGCGTCTCCGAGCTGCGCCCGGCCGACGGGGACCGCGGCCCCGCGCCCCGCCGCGAGGCACCCCACGAGGATCTCCCGCTCGACCGCAACCAGGCGATCCTCCAGGCCGCCAAACAGGTGGGCTCGACCCTGAAGAAGGCGGAGCACCCGTTCGCGCTGGCCGGCAGCGTCGCCGTGTACGCGCACGGCGGCACCCAGAACCTCCAGCACGACGTCGACTTCTGCATCCGTCCCGAGGACGCCGACGCCGTCGCCGCGACGCTGCGGGAGGCGGGGCTGACGGTGTACACGCCGCCCGAGGACTGGCTGCTCAAGGCGGACTGCCTGGGGCAGCAGGTCGACCTGATCTTCGAGCTGGCGCACGAGCCGGTCACGACGGCTCTGCTGGACCGGGCCCGGGATCTGTCGGTCGACTCGGTCCTGATGCCGGTCCTGTCGCCGACCGACCTGCTGCGCGGTCTGCTGGCCGCCTTCTCGGAGCACCACTGCGACTTCGGCGCGGTACTGCCGATCGCCCGCACCCTGCGCGAGAAGATCGACTGGGCGGCACTGCGCCGCGACTGCGGCGACGATCCGATGCCCGCCGCGTTCTTCTTCGTTCTCGAACGGCTGGAGATCATCCCTCCGGCCGGTCCGCCGGCCACCGCCCCGAAGGAGGACCAGCCATGAGCGACCCCGGTGTCCAGAACGTCGAATACCGTGTGGCGCACCTTCAGGACCGGCTCGCCGCGGAGGAACTGGGGGAACTCGGTGTCCGTGCCGAGGTCAGGGCCGGGGCGGTCGCGCTGACCGGGACGGTGCCCTCCGCGCAGTGCCGCGAGACCGTGCTGCGCCTGGCCCGTGAGGAGCTGGCCGGGCTGACCGTGCACGCCGACGTCGTGGTGGCGCAGACCACCCGCCCCGACCACGCGGAGGAGCTGTGACGATCCGGGTCGCCGCCGTCGGGGACATCCACATGGGACCCGACAGCGAAGGGCTGCTGCGGCCGGCCTTCGAAACCCTGCCCGACTGTGCCGACGTGCTGCTGCTGGCCGGGGACCTCACCCGGCACGGCACCCCGCGGGAGGCGCGGGTGGTCGCCCGGGAGGTGCGGGACCTGCCGGTGCCGGTGGTGGCGGTCCTCGGCAACCACGACCACCACGACGAACGGCCGGAGGAGGTCACCGCGATCCTCCGGGACGCCGGGGTGACCGTGCTGGAGGGCGAGGCGACGGTCGTGGAGTGCGCCGGGGGCCGACTGGGGATCGCCGGGACCAAGGGCTTCGGCGGCGGGTTCGTGGGGCGCAGCGCCGGTGAGTTCGGTGAGCCGGTGATGAAGGAGTTCGTGCGGACCACCCGCCGTTCGGCGGACAGCCTGCACGCCGCGCTGAAGCAACTGGACGAGGAGGACTGCGCGGCGCGGGTGGCGCTGACGCACTTCTCCCCCGTCGCGGACACGCTCGCCGGGGAGCCGCCGGAGATCCATCCGTTCCTCGGCAGCTACCTCCTGGCGGAGGCGATCGACACGGCCGGCGCCGACCTGGCCGTCCACGGCCACGCCCACCTGGGCACGGAGCACGGGATGACGGCGGGCGGAGTCCGGGTGCGCAACGTGGCGCAGCCGGTCATCCAACGGGCCTTCAACGTCTACCGGCTGGACGGGGACTGACCGCCCGCCCGTCCGGCCGTCAGGTCCGTCCCGTGTCCCGCGCGCTCTCCGTCTCCCGCGTGTGCTGCGTGTTCTCCGTGTCCCGCGTCGTGCGTCCCAGGCAGGTGACGTCCGCGGGGTCGAGACCGGACGCCGCGACCTCGTGGAAGCCCAGGCGGTCGTAGAAGGCCCTGGCCGGGGTGTTGGCCGTCGCCATGACCAGGTGGACGGCGGGGACGCCGCGTTCGCGCAGGGCCCGCCACAACGTCCGCATCAGGGTCCGGCCGTGGCCCCGCCCCTGCCAGTCGGGCAGCAGGTCGATGTGCAGATGGGCGGGGTAGGCCGCCAGTTCCGGGACGACCATGCGCTCCGGGTCGTGCAGCAGTCCGGCCATGACCTCGTCCGGGGTCCGGGTGCCGGGCGGCCCCTGCGGGGCCGGGAACCGGTCGGCGACCCTCGGCAGCCACTTCGTCCGGAACTCGGCGGCGAAGCGCGCGGTGTCCGCGGTGCCGAGAATGTACCCGACCGCGCGGCCCCGCCCGTCGTCCAGCACGAAGGCCAGACCGGGGTCCAGGTGGACGTAGGGCGCGGCGAAGATGGCCGGCAGGACGGCGGGGTCCGCGTACACGGGCCGGCTGTCCCGGCCGTTGTGCGCGGTCCGGATGCAGATGTCGTCGAGGGCCGGGGCGTCGGCGGGGCGGTAGGGGCGTACCGAGGCAGTCGCTGTCACCTCGGCATCCTGCCCGCTTGGGAGCGCTCCCACAAGTGGCTCGCTTCGATCGGTGGCGCCCGGGTACCCGGCGGCCGGCAGTGCGACGTACGTGGGCGGGAGGCCGGCGATGGAGGATGCGACGGACCGGATCGCGCGGCCGTGGGGCACACGGGTGCCCTACGGGCGGCACGAGACCTGGCCGGCCCGGGTGGACACGTTCCTCGCCGAAGGGGTGGAGCCCGGGGCGGTGCGGCGGTGGGTGCAGTCCGCGTCGATCCTGCACTCGGACGGCGACGCCATGGACATCGCGGTGGCCGACGGCCGCATGGTGGGCGTACGGGGCCGGGACGTGGACCGGGTCAACCGGGGGCGGCTCGGCCCGAAGGACCTGTTCGGCTGGCAGGCCAACGCCTCCCGTGACCGGCTGACCCGGCCGCTGGTGCGGCGGGACGGGCAGCTGGTGGAGACGGACTGGGACACCGCGATGGACCTGGTGGCCGCCCGCTCGCGCGAACTGCTGGACTCGCGCGGGCCGGGCTCGATCGGGTTCTACACGAGCGGTCAGCTGTTCCTGGAGGAGTACTACACCCTCGCGGTCCTGGCCCGGGCCGGCATCGGCACCAACCACCTCGACGGCAACACCCGGCTGTGCACGGCCACGGCCGCGGAGGCGTTGAAGGAGACCTTCGGCTGCGACGGGCAGCCCGGCAGTTACGACGACTTCGACCACGCCGACGTGGTCGCGCTGTTCGGCCACAACATCGCCGAGACCCAGCCCGTGCAGTGGATGCGGCTCCTCGACCGCCTGGAGGGCGCGGACCCGCCGCGGCTGCTGTGCGTGGACCCGCGCCCCACCCGCGTCGCCGAACACGCCGCCGTACACCTCGCGCCTCGCAGCGGCACCAACGTCGCCCTGCTCAACGCGCTGCTGCACGAGACGATCCGGCACGAGCGGATCGACCGGGACTTCATCGACGCGCACACCGTCGGCTTCGAGGAACTGGCCGCCCGGGTCGCCGACTGCACGCCCAAGTGGGCGGCGGAGATCTGCGACGTGCCCGCCGCCCGGATCGAGGAGGCGGCCGAACTCGTCGGCACCGCCGAAGCGTTGGTCTCCACGGTCCTCCAGGGTGTCTACCAGTCCCACCAGGCGACCGCCGCCGCCGTCCAGGTCAACAACCTGCACCTGATCCGCGGGATGCTGGGCCGGCCCGGTGCCGGGCTCCTCCAGATGAACGGCCAGCCCACCGCCCAGAACACCCGCGAGTGCGGGGCCAACGGCGACCTGCCGGGCTTCCGCAACTGGCAGAACGACGCCCACGTGGCCGACCTGGCCCGGGTGTGGAACGTCGAGCCGGAGACCGTCCCGCACTTCGCGCCGCCGACCCACGCGATGCAGATCTTCCGGTACGCCGAGCAGGGCTCGCTGCGGATGCTGTGGATCAGCGGAACCAACCCCGCCGTCTCGATGCCCGAACTGCCGCGCATACGCTCGATCCTGTCGCAGGAGCGGCTGTTCACGGTCGTACAGGACCTCTACCTGACGGAGACGGCGCGGCTGGCCGACGTGGTGCTGCCCGCCGCGACCTGGGGCGAGAAGACCGGCGCGCTCACCAACGCGGACCGCACGGTGCACCTGTCCTGCAAGGCGGTGGAGCCGCCCGGTGAGGCCAGGCCCGACCTGGACATCTTCCTGGACTACGCACGGCGCATGGACTTCCGGGACAAGGACGGCGGGCCGCTGATCACCTGGGACGACCCGGAGTCGGCGTTCGAGGCGTGGAAGCGGTGCAGCGCGGGCCGACCCTGCGACTACACGGGCCTGTCCTACGCCAGGCTGCGCGACACCAGCGGCACCCAGTGGCCCTGCGACGACCGCGCGCCCGAGGGGACGGCTCGGCTCTACACGGACGGCATCAGCTGGGCCCACCCCGACATGTGCGAGAGCTACGGCAAGGACCTGGAGACCGGGGCCTCGCAGGAGGTCGTGGAGTACCGCTCCCTCAACCCCGACGGCAGGGCGATGCTCAAGGCCGCCGCCTATCTGCCGCCGCACGAGGAGCCGGACGAGGAGTACCCGTTCCAGCTGACGACGGGGCGGACGCTCTACCACTTCCACACCCGGACGAAGACGGGGCGCGCGCCCCAGCTCAACGACGCGGCCCCCGACGTGTGGGTGGAGGTCTCCGCCGGGGACGCGGAGCGGCTCGGCCTCGGCGAGGGCGACCTGGTCGAGGTCACCAGCAGGCGCGGCTCCCTGCGCGGGCGGCTGCGGGTGACCGGCATCCGGACAGGGCTGCTGTTCGTGCCGTTCCACTACGGCTACTGGGACACCGCGGGCGGGTCGGGGCCGGGCCCGGACACCCCCGGGCGGGCCGCGAACGAGACCACGGTCACCGACTGGGACCCGGCTTCCAAGCAGCCGCTGTTCAAGACGGCCTCGGCCGCGCTCACCCTCGTGGAGCGCGGGGGCGGACGGCCCTCCCCGGCGCCGACCACCACCGCGTCCGCACCGGTCGCCGCCGGTGCAGCCCCGCCCACCTCGGGCGGTCCGGCGGCGCGCACGACGGAGCAGGAGCCCACCGAGTTCCCACACGGCCACGAGGAAGGCGCCCGGTGAACGGCATCGACCTGACCCTGCGCACGCTGCACCGCGGCGAACGCCATCTGGCGCACGACCTGGTGACCGTCGCCGAGCGGCACCGCACCGAGCACGAGGTCCACCATGTCGCCACCGACCTCGCCCGCTGGTCCCGCGAGCACATGCGGCAGCTCGCCGAGACCGCCGCGGAGCGCGGCGTGAAGCTGGGCGAGCCGCCGGACCACTCCACGGACGGCGTCTTCGCGACCCTGCGCGAGAAGGCGTCCGAGGCGGTCGTGCACCGGCCGGAGCCGGGCCTGCTCCTCCTGCGCGACCTGCGCGAGCTGCATGTCCGCGCGGCGGAGAACTCGCTGCACTGGGAGATGCTGTCCCAGGCCGCCCAGGCGTCCAGGGACAGCGCACTGCTGACGCTCGCCTCCTCCTGCCACCCGCAGACACTGCGCCAGATGCGCTGGACCAACACCATGATCAAAAACCTGGCGCCGCAGGTCCTCACCAGCCTCTGAGCTGCGTCCCGCCCGCCCGCTGCGGTGCCCGACACCGCCGGTGCGCCACCGGACGCCGAATGGCGGCGGCGGGCCGTGGCACCTGATGATCCCAGTGGGGCACCAACCCCTGGTGTCCCCGTCGGTACCCCCTCCGAGAGAGCGAGACAGCGTCATGAGTCTTCTGCGTCTGGCCGGCCGGCCGATGCTCGCCTCGATGTTCGTCGCGGGCGGCCTGCAGTCGCTGCGCAGGCCCCAGGACGTGGCACCGGCGGCCGAGCCGGTCGTGCGGCCGGTGGCCGACCGCGTACCGGTGCTGCCCGACAGCACCGAGCAACTCGTACGGCTCAACGGCGCCGTGCACGTGGTGGGCGGAATCATGCTCGGCATCGGCCGCTGTCCGCGGCTCGCGGCGCTGGCCCTCGCCGTGACGCTGGTCCCCACCACGCTGGCGGCGCACCGGTACTGGGAGGCGGAGGACCCGTCCGACCGCGCCCAGCAGCGTGTCCACTTCCTCAAGAACCTGTCCATGATGGGCGGGCTGCTGATCGCGGCCGACGACACGGGCAGCGCCCCCTCGCTGCTGTGGCGCGGCCGGCACGCCGCCCATGACCTCCGGCACGACGCCCACCTGGTGCACCGCTCGGTCCGGGCCGCGGCCGGCCCCGCGGCACGGGCGGGCGGTGTCCGGGCCAGGCTCGGGGCCTGACCGGGCGTTAACCCGCCTCCTGCGGGGGGACCCGGGGCCCGTGGCGGTGAGTCCCGCAACCGCCACGACCCTCTTGGAGGTGGACATGGGACACGGAGGAAACGTCATCGACGAGCTGACGACCGATCACCGTGAGGTCGAGGAGCTCTTCGGCAGGATCGAGGCGCTGCCGCCCGGTCACAAGGACCGCAAGCTGTACGCCGATCAGGCCACGATCGAGCTGGTCCGGCACTCGGTGGCGGAGGAGGCGTATCTGTACCCGGCCGTCCGGGAGCACGTGCCGGGCGGCGGTGCTCTCGCGGACAAGGAGCTCGAGGACCACGCCGGGGCCGAGCAGATCATGAAGGACCTGGAGGGCTGCGCGGCGGACGACGCCGAGTTCGACCGGTTGATCGGCAAGCTGATGAGCGAGATCCGTGAGCACGTCGCCGACGAGGAGGGCAACCTGTTCCCGAGGCTGCGCGAGGCCTGCCCCGCGGACGCCCTGGACGAGTTGGGCGAGAAGGTCCGTCGGGCGAAGAAGACGGCGCCGACCCGGCCGCACCCGTCGACCCCGGACAAGCCGCCGATGAACAAGCTCCTCGCCCCCGGCGCGGGCATGGTCGACCGCGTGCGGGACGCGCTGTCGGGGCGGGGCAGGTCCGACTGACTGAGCGGCCACCGCCGGTTCATGTGCGAAGGGTCCCGCCGCGGCGACGGGACCCTTCGCACGTATGCCGGAGGCGACGGGACCCTTCGCACCTATGCCGGACGGGGCCCTCGCACGTGCCGGGTGACGGCAGGCTCACCCCTACGCCCACCACTCCCCCATCCGTTCCTCCGTCGGCTCCCGGGTCGCCGTCGGTACCGGGTCGGGCCGGTCGCGGAAGGCGGCGACGGTGCGCTCCAGGCCGTCCTGCCAGGTCACGCTCGGCAGCCAGCCGAAGATCTCGCGGGCGAAGCCGGTGACCGGCCGGGGCCGCGGGCGCTCGTCCCCGGCGTCCTCGACGAAGGCCAGCGGGGAGCGGGAGCCGGTCAGCTCGATCACCAGGCGGGCGATCTCCGCGGCGGTGGGCTCCTCGTCGCCGCCGATGTCCACGGGCCGCACCGACCGTCCGGCCGCGACCAGGAGTACGCCGTCGACCATGTCGTCGACGTAGCACAGGGGGTGCGTCCCGCTGCCGTTCCCGGGGACGGTGACCGGCCGGCCGGTCAGGGCCGCTTCGATCAGCGCGGCCGGTGTGCCCGCGCCGTCCGCCCGCATGCCGGGTCCGTAGCCGTCGAACAGCCGGACGATCCCGGCGTTCGAACCGTGGGCGCCCGCGTGTGCGGCGACCAGGGCCTCGGCGAACCGGACGGCCTCGGCGCAGGCACGGTGCGGGCCGACCGGGTCGGCGTCGTCCGCGGCGTCGCCGCGGGCGTCGGGTCCGCCCGGGGGCGAGGAGGCGAGGAGGAACCGGGCGCCGTCCCGGCCGGCCACGGACAGCGCGGTGCGGGTGCCCAGGCTGCCCGCGTCGAGGGCTTCGACGGGCCGGTCCGGCCGGGCGGCCGGGGACGCGGGGCCCGCCAGGTGCAGGACCAGGTCGTAGGGGCCGGTGAGCGCGTCCGCGCAGCCGGGTGCGGAGATGTCCCGCTCCAGGAAGCGGAAGCCGGGGCGGCCCGCCAGGTGGGCCACCTTCTCGGCCCGCCCCGTGGAGAGGTTGTCCAGGCAGTCGACCTCGGCCCCCGCGTCCAGCAGCCGGGTGCACAGGTGCGAGCCGAGGAATCCGGCGCCGCCGGTCACCAGGACGCGGTCCCAGGGCGTGCGGGGCTCCCCCCGTGGGCTGAACGCCGCCATCGGCATCATGAGGACGACCTTTCTCCCTCGGAGCGCTGAACAGCGTGCGCCGAGTGCCCCGCCGGGGCGCTCACATGCTCCGGCGCCCGCCACGGGACGACGGTCCGTGACCGCGGTCACGGACCGCGGGTGGTGCGCCGCCCGCCGCGGACCGCTGTGATCAAGCACACTCTTCGGCTCAAATGCGGCAGCGGCGGCGGCGGTTGGCCCGTCCGGGCCGTGGGCGGGGGCGCGGACCGACGACGACTCGCCGGTCCCTTCTGCCACGATGGTCGGCGCCGTGTCCGGATCGGTGGAACAGCCGCGCAGCGCAGCCGGCCTACTCGTTCCCGTCCGCTTCCCCTACGGGTCCCGCGACCCGCCTTCGAGTGGCGCACTGTGTCTTCTTCCCCCGTCTCCGCCCCGCCGTCCCCTGTCGCCCCGCCGTCCGAGCCGTCCCGGTCGCCGTGGCGGTCCCTGAGACACCGCAGCATGCGCTGGTGGTCGGTCGCGAACTTCGTCTCGAACGCCGGTACGTGGATGCAGCTCACCGTGCAGAACCTGCTGGTCCTGCAGATCACCGGCTCCGCCGCGGCGACCGGTCTGTCGATGTCGGTCCAGGCTGCGCCCGCCCTGCTGATCAGTGTGTTCGGCGGCGCGGCCGTCGACCGCTGGCCGCGCAAACTGACCGCCGCGGTCAGCCAGGCACTGCTCGGAGCCGTCGCGTTCGTGACCGCGCTCATGGTGGCGCTCGACCGGCTCGACATGGCCTCCCTGATGGTGCTGGCCGCCGTCACCGGCGTCATCGCCACGGTCGACGGCCCGGCGTGCTCCCTGCTGGGCAACGACCTCGTCCCGCGCGAGGACGTGCCCTCCGCGATCGGGGTGGGCGCCCTGGTGCACCAGGCGGGCCGGCTCACGGGGGCCGCGCTCGCCGGTGTGACGGTCGGCTTCCTCGGCACGGCCGCCGCGTACGCCGCCAACGGCCTGTCGTTCCTGTTCGTGGCCTCGGTCATCCCCTTCCTGCGCCCGGCCCGGGGTGCGGTCAGGCATGCTGCGGCGGAGGAGGAACGCGGCACGAAGGACACCATGAGCGTGCGCGAGGGGCTGGCCTTCTTCGCGCGCCGCCCCCGGCTGCTGGCGCTGGCCGGTGTCACCGGGGTCAGCGCGGTCTTCGGGCGCAACTACCAGTTGACCCTGGCCGTGCTGGTCACCGGGCCGCTGGCGGGCGGCGCCGGGTCCTTCGGCACCGTGTCCACGGTGCTGGCGGTCGGCGGCATCGTCGGCGCCGTCCTGGGTGCCCGGCTGCGCCGCCCCTCGGTACGGGTGGTGGGCGCGCTGGCCGCGGCGGGTGGGCTGTTGCAGGTGGTGGCGGGGCTGTCGCCGTCGCTGGCCGTCCTGCTGGTGATGGTGCTGCCCATGGCCGTCGTGGAGTCCGTCTCCGACACCGCCGGTACGGCGGTGCTCCAGACCGACCCGCCCGCACACCTGCGGGGCCGGGTGCTGGGGGTGTGGGGCAGCATCGGCACGGTGTGGGGCCTGGGCGGGCCGCCCGCGCTGGGCCTCCTGATGGAGCTGGCCGGTGCCCGCGGCGCCCTGATCGCCGGTGGGTTGGTCATCGCCGGCACGATCGGCGCGGGCCACCTCCTGCGCGAACGCCGGGCGGCGGTGCCCAGGGTGTCCCCGGTGGCGAACCTGGAGACGGCTGCCTGAGGACCCGCCCGGCTCCGCGCGGACGTCCGCGCCCCCTCGCGCCGCGGGTCAGGCGACGAGTGCCCGGCCCGGGTCCAGCCGGGCCAGGAGCGCGGCGTGGTGCAGGGCGGCGACGGGGGCGACGAGGTCCGGGTGGCGCAGCAGGGCCGCCGCCCGGCGGTCGGCGTCGCCGGGTGCGAGCAGGCGGCGGAACTCCGCCGGTGTCCCGGCCGAGGGGCCGCCCTCGGCCAGCGCGGCCACGGCCGGCCCGGCGAGCGCCGGGTCGGTCAGCAGGCAGGCCGCCCAGCTGGCGACGACCTCGTCCACCCAGGTCCGCCAGGCGTCCGCGTCCGGGTCGGTGGGCGTCGCGCCGTCGGCTCCCGTGATCCAGTCGAGCCGGGCGGAGCCTCCGGGGCCCGCCACGCCCAGCAGCGCCACGTCCATCGGGGTCGGATAGCGCAGCCGGGCGGCGACCGTCACGGCCTGCCGCGCCTGCACCTCGCACAGGGCGTCGGCCAGGGCGCCGCCGGACGCCGGGTAGGCGCGGACGAGCCACTGTGCGGTCGCCGCGATGACGGGGGAGAGATCTGTGTGCACTGCCGGGCCGTCCGAACTGCTCGTCGTGGGGAACACGGGGTCCGTGGAAACGGTAGCCCGCGGCGCACCGCCGGGAACATGGCCCGGCTCCCGCCCGGGGCGTGGCCTCGGCCACACCATGGCGTACGGATCCGTGCCCGCCCGGGGGATGCGATCCTGGAGCGCGTTCGCCGATCGGCAAAGTCCCGCCCGGCCCACCGGTGTGGAGGAACAGTCCTGAGTACCACCGTCCTCTCCGAGGCCGTGCCCGTCGTCCTGCTGCTGGGCGTCCTGGCCTTCGCCGTGCTGCGCCCCCGGGGGCTCCCGGAGGCGGTGGCCGCCGTGCCCGCCGCCGTGCTGGTCGTGGCGCTCGGCATGGTCTCCCCGCACCGGGCGTGGGAGCAGACCCGTACGCTGCTGCCGGTCGTCGTCTTTCTCGCACTCGTGCTGATGCTGGCGTACCTGTGCGCCAAGGAGGGCCTGTTCGAGGCCGTCGGCGCGGCCGTGGCCCGCAGGTGCGGCGGCAGTCCGCGGCGGCTGCTGACCGGGGTCTTCGCCGTGGCCTGCGCGGTCACGGCCGTGCTCAGTCTGGACGCGACCGCCGTACTGCTCACCCCCGTGGTCCTGGCCACCGCCTCCCGGGCCGGTGCGCGGGCCCGCCCGCACGTGTACGCGACCGCGCATCTGGCGAACTCCGCCTCGCTGCTCCTGCCGGTCTCCAACCTGACCAACCTGCTGGCGTTCACGGCCAGTGGGCTGACCTTCACCCGGTTCGCCGCGCTGATGGCGCTGCCCTGGCTGGCCGCGATCGCCGTCGAGTACGCCGTGTTCCGCCGTTTCTTCCGCACCGACCTGGCCGAGCCGGTGTCCGCGGCCCCCGTCCGCCCCGGCTCCGTGTCCGTCGCTCCCGGTCCCTCCGGACCCGTTGGACCCACTGGACCCAGCGGACCCATCGGATCGGCCCCCGCGAAGGCTCGGGGCGGCGCCCCCGGTGCCGGGCCGGGCGTGGCGTCCGCGCCGGCCGCGCCCGCCGTGCCCCGCTTCACCGTGGTCGTCGTGGCCCTGACCCTGGCCGGGTTCGCGCTGGCCTCGCCGGCCGGGGTGGACCCCGCCTGGGCCGCGCTGGGCGGCGTGCTGGTGCTCGGGGTACGGGCGCTGGCCCGCCGCCATGTCACGCCCCAGGAGATGGCGGGCGCCGCCGCGCCGCTGTTCTGCCTGTTCGTACTCGCCCTCGGCATCGTGGTGCAGGGGGTGCTGGCGGGCGCGTCGGCGACCGGGCTGGGGAGGCTGCTGCCGGACGGGGACTCGCTGCCGGCGCTGCTCGGGGTGGCGGCGGTCGCCGCGGTGCTGGCCAACGTCGTCAACAACCTGCCCGCCGTACTCGCCCTGCTCCCGCTGGCCGCGCCCGCCGGTCCGGCCCAGGTCCTCGCCGTGCTGATCGGGGTGAACCTGGGCCCCAACCTGACCTACGTCGGCTCGCTGGCGACCCTGCTGTGGCGGCGCATCCTGCACCGGCACGGCATCGAGGTGGAGCTGGGCCGGTTCACCGCCCTGGGGCTGCTCACCGTGCCGGCCACGGTCGCCGCCTCGACAGTGGCCCTGTGGGGGGCGCTGCGCCTCGTCGGGGCCTGACGCCCGCGGCACCGCCGCCCGCCGGACATCCGCTCACTGGGTCGCCACGACGATGCAGCGCCGCAGCTCCGCCAGCGCCCCGGGATCGCCCTCGACGGTCACACCGCGGTCCCCGTCGGCCCCCGCCCGGTTCCACAGCGACCGCAGCACACTCTCCGGCGGGCCGCTCAGCGTCGCGTCGGCCGTGCCGTCGCCCGCGCCGTCCGTGACGGTGAACTCGCCCGGTCCGGTCCGCACCCGCCAGGCGGCGCGGTCGCCGGCCCGCACCAGGAACGTACGCCCCGGCGAGCCGTCCAGGATCTCCGTGAAGTAGTCGCCCCACTCCGCCACCGAGTACGCGACGAAGACCTTCAGCAGTTCGTCGACGCCGTCCACGGCGAGGTCGTCGGGTACGGCGGTGACGGGCCGTCCGGTGGCGAGTTCGGCGTCGATGCGGTGGACGACCGTCTCCTGCGCCATCCGCCGGATCCAGAAGCCGACGCTCTGGTCGGGCCCGTACCAGGTGCCGGCCGGGTCCTCGGGGGCGCGGGCGGCGAACTCGGCGCGCAGCGCGGCGTAGCCCCGGTCGAGCAGCTCCGTCGGTGCCTCGTCGGCGAACTCCTTGGGCGGCCAGGGCTCGGGCTCGGCCCCGTCGCGCATGGCGGCGGCCTTGTGCAGGTAGACCTCGCCGACGTGACGGGTCAGATCGGCGACGGTCCAGCCGGGGCAGGTGGGCACCGGGGCGTCGGGGTCGGTCTCGACGACGCCCCGCAGCCGGTCGTGGTCGGTCGCGAGGCAGTCGAGGAAGCGGGTGAACTCCATGCCGCCGAGCCAAACACACGCTCAGGCCCGGGGCACGCCGTTTTCACCTTCCCGGCGTCCCCGCGCCCCCAGCCCGGCCCGCGCTCACCACGCCGGGCTGGGGACCGCGGGGCGCCGGACCGCTTCGGCGGCGTCCCGCAGGTGCAGCGCGACGGAGATCAGGGCGCGCAGTGCGGAGGGCCGCAGGCTCTGGGCGCTCTCGGCGGCCAGCACCAGCAGGCAGCCCGCGGCCTGCTCGACGACCGGGACGGAGAAGGCGAAGTCGTCGCCGTCGGCGCCGCGGAAGGCGCGCCACGGTGTGGCGGCACCGTCGATGGCCTTGTGCACGGCCTGCTCGAGGTGCTGTGCGGCCTGCCGGCACACGGGGGCGGGCAGAACGATCGTGCGATGAAACGCTGAACTGGTCATAGTCCCACTGCTCCCCCGCGCCGGGGCCTTTCGATCGGCACACCGGGCGCTTTTCACCGGGTCGGCGGCAGCGGCGCCCCGGGCACTCATGTCCCAACGGGTCACATGTCCCACTGGGACATTTTCAGGTGTACGCTCGGAGGCATGACGGCAACGAAGCCCTCCCCCGCCACCGAGGACCGGCGGCAGCGCAAGGCGCGGCAGACCCGCGACGCGCTGGCCACCGCCGCCTGCGACCTGATCCTGGAGCACGGGCCGGCGGCGACCACGGTGGAGGCGATCGCCGAGCGCGCGGACGTCACGCGCCGCACGTTCAGCCGGCACTTCGCCGGCAAGGAGGACGCGGCGCTCGACTTCGTCCGCCGGGACGGCGACCGGATCAACGCGCTGCTGCGCTCCCGCCCCGCCGGGGAGCCGCCCCTGCTGGCCTATCGCAGGGCCGTACGGGAGTGGCTGGCCGACCGGGAGGACCCGGCCTGGCACGTGCGTCCGCGGATGCGCCGCCTGCTGGCCCTGGCCGACACCGAGCCCGAGCTGTTCGCCGCCTACCAGCGCATCCGGGTCGACGCCCAGGAGGAGTCGATCCGCATCGTCGCCGCCCGGCTCGGCAGCGACGACGTCCGGGACGTGCGCCCGGCCGCCGTCGTCGACGCCGCCGCCGGGGTCCTGATCGCCGCCCTGCGCCTGTGGGCGCGCGGCGGTGAGGGGGACTCGGCAGCCGCAGACCTCGCCGCCCTCGTGGAGCAGGCCTACGACGCCCTGACCTCGGAGGCCGCGGCCGCGACCCCCGAAAGCACCACCGAAGAGTGAGAACAGCACCATGAGCACCACCGGAACCACCCCCGCCACCACCGGGTACGCCGCCGAGTTCGCCGGCCGTACCGCCCTCGTGACCGGCGCCGCCTCCGGCATCGGCCTGGCCACCGCCCGTCGGCTCGGCGCCGGCGGCGCCCGGGTCGTCGTCGCCGACTTCAACGCCGAGGGCGCCGAGAAGGCCGCCGCCGAGCTGAGGGCCGGGGGCGTCGAGGCCGCCGCGGTCGAGCTGGACGTCACCCGCCCGGAGTCCGTCGAGGCGGCCGTCGGGTTCGCCGTCGACACGTTCGGCTCGCTGGACCTCGCCGTCAACAACGCCGGTATCGGCGGCCCCAGCGCCCCGACCGGCGAGTACGACGTGGAGGCCTACCAGCGCGTCGTGCGCACCAACCTCGACGGCGTCTTCTACTCGATGCGCTACGAACTGCCCGCCATCGAGGCGGCCGGCAAGGGCGGCTCGATCGTGAACGTCGCCTCCATCCTCGGCTCGGTCGGCTTCGCCGGCTCCCCCGCCTACGTCGCCGCCAAGCACGGCGTGGTCGGGCTGACGAAGGCGGCCGCCGCCGAGTACGCCGCCCGGGGCATCCGGATCAACGCGGTCGGTCCGGGCTTCATCGACACCCCCCTGCTCAAGACCATGGACGAGGCCGCCTACCAGGGGCTGGTCGCCCTGCACCCGGCCGGCCGCCTCGGGCGCTCCGAGGAGGTCGCGGAGCTGATCGCCTTCCTGCTGTCCGACCGCGCGTCCTTCGTCGCGGGCAGTTATCACCTGGTCGACGGCGCCTACACCGCCGTCTGACCGGCACTCGCCCGTCCGAGGGGGAAGTCCGGGGGAAGTCCGGGGGAAGAGAACAAAGGAGTTCGATCATGAAGGCACTGCAGTACCGCACCATCGGCGCCCCGCCCGAGGTCGTCACCGTCCCGGACCCGGAACCGGGCCCCGGCCAGGTGCTGCTGAAGGTGACCGCGGCCGGAGTCTGCCACTCCGACATCGCGGTGATGAGCTGGCCCGCCGAGGGCTTCCCGTACGAGCTGCCGCTCACCCTCGGCCACGAGGGCGTCGGCACCGTGGCCGCGCTCGGCGCCGGGGTGACGGGGCTCGCCGAGGGCGACGCGGTCGCCGTGTACGGGCCCTGGGGCTGCGGCACCTGCGCCAAGTGCGCGGAGGGCAAGGAGAACTACTGCCTGCGCGCCGCCGAGCTGGGCATCCACCCGCCGGGGCTCGGGCGCCCGGGGTCCATGGCCGAGTACCTGCTGATCGACGACCCCCGGCACCTGGTCCCGCTGGACGGGCTCGACCCGGTCGCGGCGGTGCCGCTCACCGACGCCGGACTGACGCCGTACCACGCGATCAAGCGGTCGCTGCCCAAGCTGGTCCCCGGCTCCACCGCGGTGGTCATCGGCACCGGTGGCCTCGGCCACGTCGCCATCCAGCTGCTGCGCGCCCTGACGTCCGCCCGGGTGGTCGCCCTGGACGTCAGCGAGGAGAAGCTGCGCCTCGCCCGCGAGGTGGGCGCGCACGAGGCGGTGCTGTCGGACGCGAAGGCCGCGGACGCGGTGCGCGACATCACCGGCGGTCTCGGCGCCGAGGCCGTGTTCGACTTCGTCGGCGTGGCGCCCACCGTGAAGACCGCCGGAGCCGTCGCGGCCGTCGAGGGCGATGTCACCCTGGTCGGCATCGGCGGCGGATCGCTGCCCGTCGGCTTCGGCATGCTGCCGTTCGAGGTGTCGGTCAACGCTCCCTACTGGGGCAGCCGCAGCGAGCTGATCGAGGTGCTGAACCTGGCCCGCTCCGGTGCCGTGTCGGTGCACACCGAGACGTACTCCCTGGACGACGCCCCGCTCGCCTACGAGCGGCTGCACGAGGGCAGGGTCAACGGCCGCGCGGTGATCCTGCCCCACGGCTGACCGGCCCGGACCCCGCGGCCGCGGCACGATCCGCCGGGGCGGCCGAGGGGGCGCGACCGGTCCCCCGTTCCGGTCGTGCCCCCGTCCCGTCGAACCTACGTGGACGGGTCCGCCGTTGTGAATCGTGCCGGTGCCCGCTGCCGGGCCCGGAGCACTCACTCGTGCACAGGTGAGTCCGGATGGCCCGGTTTCGTCCCGTGCAGGAGCGGCTGGCCGAGGTCACCGGCCGCCAGGTGGGCCAGCACGACCTCGTACAGGTCGCTGCCCGCGGCGAGCAACTGGCGTTCGAGGACGGGTTCGGCGCTGCGGACGTGCTCGCGGACGGTCTGCGCGTGCATGCCGAGCTGCTGGGCGGCACGCTCGGCGTTGCCGCCCGCGGCGATCCAGGTGCGCAGGGTGCGCCGCAGGTCCCGGCCGTCCGGGTCGAGGCGGCAGAGCAGGTCGACGGCCCAGGTGCGCAGCGCGGGCCCGGTCAGCAGGTCGGTGAGCCGGGCGGCGCCTGCCCGTGCGCCGGCGCCCGGCGGGGGTTCGGCGAGGCCCACCTGGGCGTTCAGGGCCAGGTGGACGGCGGCCCGGACGGTCAGGTCGGCGAAGTCCGTGCGCAGCAGCGACTCGACCCGGTCCATGCGGGCGCGGACCGTGTTGCGGCTGACGCCGAGGACCTTCGCCGCGTTGACGGCGGTGAACTCCAGACCGAGCCGGGTGGTGGCGATCAGTTCGGCGCGGGTGTGGTGCGACAGTCCGTCCAGCGGGCTCAGCACGTCCGCCGTCCAGTCGTGCAGCGCCGCCGGGTCCATCAGCCGCTCGGGGCGGGTCCGCTCGGCGTACAGGGCCGCCTTCTCCGGGCGGAACCGGGCCACGGCCAGGGCGCTGACGGCCTGTCCGTAGGCGGCCGCGGTGCGGGCCAGGCCCTGCCGGGCGCTGCCGCCGACGAACACGCCGGGGCGGCGGCCGACGAGCGTGCGCAGTTCCTGCCCGGCCGTGTCGCGCGGGGCGAGCACGATGACGTGTCCGTCGACCGCCGGGCACCGCACGACCAGCGCCCGTTCCCCCGTCGCCGACAGGCACTCCTCGGCGAGGCGGTCCCGTTCGGCGGGGCTGCTCTCCACGACGTACACGCACGCCGTGTCGGTGTCGAGGAGGCCGGGCCAGAGTCCGGCGGCGACGCGGCGGGCGGAGACGGTGTCCTCCACCATCAGCAGTTGCAGGATGGCCAGGCGCAGGTCGGAGGTGGCCCGCCGCAGCCGGTGTCCGGCCGCGGTCGACTCGTGGCCGGCCAGCAGCAGCTCCAGCACCTGGGCGGCGTGCGTGACGATGTCGGAGACGCGCCGGTCGAAGGGCTCCTCGCGGGCGACGGCGAGGACGGCGGCCGCTGCCGGACGGGACCGCTCCACGCGCACCAGCCGCAGATGGCGGCCCCGGTCCTCCAGGGCGGCGGACGCGATCCGGCCGGAGGTGACGTCGGCGGCCAGGACGTCGTCCAGCGGGACCCGGGTGCCGGCCAGCAGCCGGCCGGTGTCGTCCTGCAGCGCGACGGTCGCCCGCGCGATGCCCGCGAGCCACGCCACGACCCGGTTCAGGTCGCGGCCGGCCGGCCGCAGGTGGTCGAGCAGTTCCTGCGCCCATCCCGCGTGCTCACCGGCCCCGGACGTCCGCTGCCGTCCGCCGTCCTCTCGGCCCGCCACGTCGGCCTTCTCCTCGTCTCGCCTCGTCCCCGGCCCAGGTCCGGGACGTTACCTCATGGCTGCGCGCACGGGACCCCTCCGGCCGTCGGCGGCGGGGCCGCGCCGGGGCCTGTCGGGCGGGGCGGGCGAGCGGGCATAAGCTCGGTGAATGGCGAAGTACTTCGACGTGCACCCCGACAACCCCCAGCCGCGCAGCATCGCCCAGGTCGCCGACAGCGTCCGCTCCGGCGCGCTGATCGCGTATCCGACGGACTCCTGCTACGCGCTGGGCTGCCGACTGGGCAGCCGCGACGGGATCGACCGCATCCGGTCGATCCGGCACCTGGACAACCGGCACCACTTCACCCTCGTCTGCCAGGACTTCGCGCAGCTCGGGCAGTTCGTACAGATCGACAACGACGTGTTCCGGGCGATCAAGGCCTCGACGCCCGGCAGCTACACCTTCATCCTGCCCGCGACGAGGGAGGTGCCGCGCGCGCTCCAGCACCCGAAGAAGAAGACGGTGGGCGTGCGCATCCCCGACCACGTCGTCACCCAGGCCCTGCTCGCCGAACTCGGTGAACCGCTGCTGTCCAGCACGCTGTTGCTGCCCGACGAGGAGGAGCCGATGACGCAGGGCTGGGAGATCAAGGACCGGCTCGACCACGTGCTGGACGCGGTCGTCGACTCCGGGGACTGCGGCACCGAGCCCACCACGGTCGTCGACTTCTCCGGCGGCGAGGCGGAGATCGTGCGGCACGGCGCGGGCGACCCGACCCGGTTCGAGTAGCGAGCCGTCCGCCGCCCGACCGCACGAACAGAGAGAGGCACACCATGACCGCCACAGCGGGAACCGCCCTCGACATCCCCACCGGCGACGGCACCGCCGACGCCTACCTGACCCGTCCGGCCGACGGGGGACCGCATCCGGCGGTCCTGCTGTACATGGACGCCTTCGGGCTGCGTCCCAGCCTGCGGTCGATGGCCGACCGGCTGGCCGGTGCCGGGTACACCGTCCTGGTGCCGAACGTCTTCTACCGCAGTGGACGGACTCCCGTCGTGGAGCTGCCCGGGTTCATCGACCCGGGGGCGCGCCCGGAGATCTTCGAGCGGCTCGGTCCGATCATGCGGTCGCTGACCCCGGACCTGGCGATGCAGGACGCCGACGCCTACCTGCGCCTGCTGGCCGGCCGTCCGGAGGCGGCCGACGGTCCGGTCGCGCTGGTCGGCTACTGCATGGGTGCCGGGCTCGCCCTGCGCACCGCGGGGACGTATCCGGACCGGGTCGCCGCGGTCGCCGGGTTCCACGGCGCCAACCTGGCGACGGACGGGCCGCACAGTCCGCACCTGGTGGCCGGGGACATCACCGCCGAGGCGTACTTCGCCCACGCGGACCAGGATCCGGGCATGGACGCCGAGCAGCAGGAGCGCCTGGCGGCGGCGCTGACGGCGGCCGGTGTCCGGCACCGCTGCGAGGTCTACGCCGGCGCCCACCACGGCTACACGCAGGCCGACACCGCGGCCTACGACCCGGAGGCGACCGAGCGGCACTGGGCGGCCCTGCTCGACCTCCTGAAGCGGACGTTCTGACCCCGGACGCCCCGAAACGGCCCGTCCTGGGCGGGAGTTGGTGCGCCTCCCCACGTCCGGCCCCGGGTGCGGGCGTTGTTACCGTGCCCGGGTGTCCAACTCCTCACGCGATTCAGCCGAAGGCGCCGGCTGGGGCTCCGCCGAGCCCGGCGCCTACCGAGCGCTCATGCCGGGGCGCACCGAGAAGCTGTCCTGGCTGAGCCCGAGAACGCTGTGGGCCGCCCGCAACGGCGTGCTGGCCTCCTGGTTCGGGGACCCCACGGGCCGGACCCGCTCCCGCTGGGTGGCGCAGCGGGCGGCGGCCGGCGCACCGGCCGACAAGGTGATCCGCCGGGACGACCCCGACCGGTTCTCCTTCCTGGTCATCGGCGACACGGGCGAGGGCGACGACCCCCAGTACGCCGTCGTGCCCGGGCTGCTGGAGGCCGGCCGGGACACCCGGTTCGCGGTCCTCGCGAGCGACGTGATCTACCCGGTGGGCAGTGCCGACGACTACGGCACGAAGTTCTTCCGCCCCTACCGCGACTACCGGGCGCCCATATACGCGATACCGGGCAACCACGACTGGTACGAGGACCTGGGCGGCTTCATGCGGGTCTTCTGCGACGACGCCCCGCCCCTCGCCCCGGAGGCCGCGCCGCGCCGGTTCACCCGCGCGTGGCTGCGGTCCCTGTTGTGGCACCGGCCGCGTCCGGACGACGGCGCCCGGCTGGCCGAGGCGCGCGAGCTGCGCCCGGCACCGTCCCAGCAGGCCGCTCAGCCGGGACCGTACTGGGCCGTCGACGCCGGTCCGGTCAGGATCGTCGGCATCGACACCGGTCTGCTGGGCACCGTCGACGCCGAGCAGGGTGCCTGGCTGCGCGAGGTGTCGGCGGGAGACCGGCCGAAGATCCTGGTCACCGGGTCGCCCCTGTACGTGGACGGCGAGCACCACCCGTGCGAGATCGAGGGCGGCGGCACGGTCGACGACATCGTGCGCGACCCCGCCAACCACTACGTCGCGGCGATCGGCGGCGACATCCACAACTACCAGCGCTACCCGGTCGACGTGGACGGCCGCACCGTGCAGTACGTCGTGGCGGGCGGCGGCGGGGCGTTCATGCACGCCACGCACACCATCCCGCGCGTCTCGGTGGCCGGCGTCACCGAGGACGACTTCCGCTCCTACCCGCTGCGCGGCGACTCGCTCGCCTTCTACGGCGCCCTGTACGGCCGTCGGCTCCGGCTGCGGCGTTTCTTCACCCTCACGGAGGCCGAGGCGACGGCCGTGATCGCCGAACGCCTCGGCATCCGCACCGGCCGCGCACCGGGCGGCGGCGCGCGGGTCACCCGGCGCACCCGGATCGTGGCCGGGCTGCTCGGCACCGCGCGGCGGCCCGAGCGCCGCAAGCGGTTCCGGCTGCCCGTGCGCAAGATCTACACGTCGGTGTTCTCGCCGGGGTCGGCGACGTACAGCCCGCCCTTCTTCAAGTGCTTCCTGCGCCTGGACGTGACGCCGGAGGCGGTCAGGCTGCGCTGTTACGCCGCCACGGGGAACCGGGCGCAGGAGGTGGACCCGCCGGTCGAGGACGAGGTGACGATCCCGCTCGGGTGACCGGCGCCCGGCCCGCCGCAGGCCGCGGCCGCCTCACCAGCGGCCCGCCCCGCTGCCGACGAGCGGCTCCGAGGGGGTGCCGTCGACGCCCACCGGTACGTCGCCGGTGAGCATCACCCGGTGCATGGTCCGGGGGTGGTCGAGGTGGGCGTGGTCGCCGGGGGCGAGGTGGATGGTGGCCCGGTTGTCCCAGAAGGCGACGCTGCCGGGCTCCCACCGGAAGCGGACGGTGTACTCGGGGCGGGTGGCCTGCTCCAGGAGGAGTTCCAGGATCGCCGCGCTCTCGGGGCGGGAGAGCCCGGCGATCTGCTCGACGTAGTAGCCGTTGACGAACAGCACCCGCTCCCCCGTCTCCGGGTGGACCCGGACCAGCGGATGCACCGTCGCGGTCTGGTGGTCCAGGAGGTGCCGGACGTAGGCGTCGTCGCCGGGCCGGGGCTGGTAGCCGACGCCGAGGCGGTGTTCGGCGCGCAGGGTGTCGACGAAGGCGCGCAGCGGGGCGGACAGTCCGGCGTAGGCGGCGGCGAGGTTCGCCCAGGTGGTGTCGCCGCCATAGGGAGGCACCGTCTCGGCGCGCAGGACGGTCGCGGCCGGCGGGTCGACGCGGGCCCCGTGGTCGCAGTGCCAGCCGCGCAGCAGCGTGTGGCGCCGGCGCCGCAGCCACTCGTCGTGCTCCATCCCGAAGCGCCCGCCCAGCTCCAGCCGGTCGGCGGTCGTCTCGACCTCCGGGAAGCCGGCCGGGGACGCCTTGCCGCGCCGGGGCAGGACGACCGGCTCGCCGAAGAGGCGGGCGAAGGCGACGTGCCCGGCGTGGTCGAGGCGCTGGTCGCGGAAGAACACCACCTTCCAGCGCAGTACCGCCGACCGCACCGCCGCGACCTGTGCGGCGTCGAGGCCCGCCGCGAGGTCGACGCCGCGGATCTCGGCGCCGATGTGTCCGGCGACCGGTTCCACCTCGATCCCCGTCGCCCCGTCCGTTGCCGTGTCCCTCGCATTGTCCTTCGCGCTGTCCGTCGTCATGCGGAGATCGTGGCAGACCCTCCGCCGCGCCGTCCGGTTGATCACCGGTCGCCGCTTGGGCGAGGCTGGACGGGCGGCACACCGCCGCGCACAGTCGAGGGAAGGTCCCACGGTGATCAGCATTCCCGCGTACACGCTCAACGACGGCACCAGCCTCCCCGCCCTGGGCCTGGGCACCTGGCCGATGAAGGACGAGGAGGCCGAACGGGCGGTCCGCGCGGCCCTGGAGACGGGGTACCGCCTGATCGACACGGCGACGAACTACCGCAACGAGACCGGCGTCGGACGCGGGGTCGCCTCCGCCGGTCTCCCCCGCGAGGAGATCGTCGTGACGACCAAGCTGCCCGGCCGGCACCACGGCTACGAGGAGACGCTCGCCTCCTTCGAGGAGTCCCGCGCCCGTCTCGGTCTGGAGTACGTCGACCTGTACCTGATCCACTGGCCGCTGCCGCGCGTGGACAAGTACGTCGACTCCTGGAAGGCCATGGTCAAGCTGCGCGAGGACGGCCTCGTACGTTCGGTGGGCGTCTCCAACTTCACGGCGGAGCACATCGAGCGGCTGGAGAAGGAGACGGGCGTCCTGCCGTCCGTCAACCAGATCGAGCTGCACCCGCTCCTCCCGCAGGACGAGCTGCGCGCCTACCACGAGCGCAAGGGCATCCGCACCGAGAGCTGGAGCCCGCTGGGCCGGGGCAGCGACCTGCTGGACGACCCCGCCGTCGCCGCGGTCGCCGAGGCACACGGTGTGACGCCCGCCCAGGCGGTCCTGCGCTGGCACACCCAGCTGGGCGCGGTGCCGATCCCGAAGTCCGCCGACCCGGCGCGGCAGCGGGCGAACCTGGACGTCTTCGGCTTCGAACTGGACGCCGAGCAGATGCGCGCGGTGGCGGACCGCGTCCACCGGCGGATCGGCGGCGACCCGGAGGTGCACGAGGAGTTCTGAGCGGGGTACCCGGTGCGGGTCGGTGAGGGTCGGGGGCTCCCGGGAAGGAGCGGCAGGTGGACGGCGAGGACGACGGGCTGCGGGACTACCACGGCAAACGGGACTTCGGCCGGACCGGGGAGCCGGCGGGACCGGGAGCTCCCGGCGAGGGCGGGGACGGGCCACCGCGCTTCGTCGTGCAGATCCACGACGCGAGCACCCTGCACTTCGACTTCCGGCTTCAGGTGGCCGACGTGCTGAAGTCCTGGTCGGTACCGAAGGGGCCGTCGGCCGACCCGCGCGACAAGCGGCTCGCGGTGCCGACGGAGGACCATCCGCTGGAGTACGAGGAGTTCGAGGGCGTGATCCCGGCGGGTGAGTACGGGGGCGGCACGGTCATCGTGTGGGACCACGGCACCTACGAGCCGCTGAGCCACGACCGGCGGGGACGGCCCGTCGACTTCGCCGAGTCGCTCGCGCACGGGCACGCCCGGTTCCGGCTGCACGGCGCGAAGCTGCGCGGAGAGTACGCGCTGACCCGGTTCCGCGGCGGCCCGGACGGCGGTGCCGGTGCGGACCCGGCGTGGCTGCTGGTCAAGACGGCCGGCGGCGGGCGCGGGCACGGCACCCCCGACCCCCGGCGGGCCCGGTCCGCGCGCACCGGCCGGACCCTGGCGCGGGTGGCCGCGGAGGACGGCGAGGAGTAGAGGAGTAGGGGCGGACCGGAGCAGAGCAGGGGCTGCGCCGCCTGTTCACTCCGGGGGCAGGGGCTGTTCGGCCCAGATGGTCTTGCCGGTGTCCGTCTGGCGGCTGCCCCAGCGCTCGGTGAGCTGGGCGACCAGGAGCAGACCCCGGCCGCCCTCGTCGAAGGCGTGGGCGCGGCGCAGGTGGGGTGAGGTGGAGCTGGCGTCGGAGACCTCGCAGATGAGCGCGGTGTGGCGGATGAGGCGCAACTGGATGGGCGGCTCGCCGTACCGGATCGCGTTGGTGACCAGTTCGCTGACCACGAGTTCGGTGACGAAGGCCGTGTCGTCCAGCCCCCAGACCGTCAGCTGTTCGCCGACGGACCGTCTGGTGGCCGCCACCCCGGCGGGGTCGGGAGGGACGTCCCAGATGCGCACCCGGTCCTCGCCCAGGGCCCGGGTGCGGGCCAGCAGCAGCGCGACGTCGTCGCCGGGCTCCTCGGGCAGCACGGCCTTGAGGACGCCGTCGCACAGCGCGTCGAGGGAGGTCGCGGGCGCGGTCAGCGCCCGGCACAGTTCGGCGGTGGCGTGGTCGACGTCGCGGTCCCGGTCCTCGACCAGTCCGTCGGTGTAGAGGGCGACGACGGAGCCCTCCGGCAGCTCCAGCTCCGTCGCCTCGAAGGGCAGTCCGCCGACGCCGAGCGGCGGCCCGGCGGTCATGTCGACGAGGCGGGTGGTGCCGTCCGGGAGGAGGAGGACGGGCGCCGGGTGACCGGCGGTCGCCAGGGCCAGTCGGCGGGAGACGGGGTCGTACACGGCGTACAGGCAGGTGGCGCCCAGTTCGGCGACCTCCGTGTCGCCGCCGTCGGGCGCGCCGCCGGCCGCGAGGTGGGAGACGAGGTCGTCGAGGTGGGTGAGGAGCTCGTCGGGGGGCAGGTCGACGTCGGCGAGGGTGCGGACGGCCGTGCACAGGCGGCCCATGGTCGCCGTGGACGGGATGCCGTGGCCCACGACGTCGCCGACGACGAGGCCGACGCGGGTGCCGGAGAGCGGGATGACGTCGAACCAGTCGCCGCCGATGCCCGCCGCGGACGCGGAGGGGAGGTAGCGGTGGGCCACCTCGACCGCGGCCTGACCGGGCAGGTCCCTGGGGAGCAGGCTGTGCTGGATCGCCAGGGCGGTGGAGCGCTCGCGCGCGAAGCGGCGGGCGTTGTCCATGGAGACGGCGGCCCGGGAGACCAGTTCCTCGGCGAGTACGGCGTCCTCCGTGGCGTACGGCTCCCGGGGCGCGGTCCGGGCGGCCAGCGCGACGCCCAGGGTGGTGCCGCGGGCGCGCAGGGGGACGGCCAGGGTCGAGCAGACGGCTTCGCGGAACGGGCGGTTGTGCGGGGTCTCGGCCTCGCGGGTGCGCATCCACCGGTCGAAGTCCGGGTCGCCGGGGCCGCTGAGGACGACGCGGCCCTCCCGGACCGCCCGGACGGGCGGGCTGTCGGACGGGTGGATCTCCTGCCCGCCGAGGTGCACGGCGGGGGTGGGGAAGCCCTCGGTGGCGGAGGCGTGGGCCACCCGGCGCAGTTCGCCGGTCCCGGGCGGCACGGCGAGGGGCTCGTCGGTGCCGAGCACCCAGTCGAGCAGGTCGACGCTGGCGAAGCCTGCGAACCGGGGTACGAGGAGCCCGACCAGTTCCTCGGCGGTGCGGACGACGTCGAGGGTGCTGCCGACCGCCCCGGCCGCGTTCAGCAGGGCCAGCCGCTCCCGGGCCCGGTGCTGCTCGGTGCTCTCCAGCGCCGCCATGGCGACGGCGGTGAGCGTGCCGGAGGCGTCGTGGACCGGCCAGATCTCCACGGTCCAGGCGTGCAGGCAGCTGCCCGCGGGCGCGGGGGCGTAGCTCTCGTACTGGACGGGCCGTCCCCGGTCGGCCGCCACCCGCAGGTGGTGCAGGAAGCTCCGGGGGTCGCCCTCGAAATCGGCCAGCGTGTCGGACAGGCTGCGGCCGAGCAGTTCCTCGGCGGGCCTGCCCATCATCCGGCACGCGGTGTCGTTGACGTGCACGAAGCGCAGCTCGGGGTCGAGGACGGACATGGACAGGGAGGCCTGCCGTACGGCGTCGTCGATCAGGGCGGGCGCCGGGCCGCCGGGCGCGTCGGCGGTCGCCAGATAGCCGCCGGGAGCGCCGTCGGCGCCCCGCAGGGGGCGGATCCGCAGCCCGAGGCCCACCGGGCGGCCGTCCCGGTGGCGGACCACGACGGTGCCGGACAGGGCGGTGCCGGCCGGGTCGGTGCGGGTCAGGGGGCGGGTGGGTGCGCCCCGCGCGAGCAGATCCCGCGCGGGGCGTCCTACGACCTCCTCGGCCGCGTGTCCGGTGAGCCGCCGCGCGCCGTCGCTCCAGCCCGTCACCAGTCCGCGGGCGTCGACGGTCATCGCGGCGGAGGAATCCTCCATGCCGTCCAGGATCATCCCAGGACGATGCGGTATCAACCGGGGCGGGGCGCGGGTGGTCCCGTCACGGTCGGTGGGCGCGGAGCGCGGCGAGGGCGCGGTCGGCGTGCGTGTTCATCCTGATCTCGCTGCGCACGACCTCCAGCAGGGTGCGGTCCTGCCCGACGACGAAGGTGACCCGCTTGGTGGGAGCCAGGCTGAAGCCCCGCTTCACCCCGAACCGCTCACGGACCGCACCGTCGGTGTCGGACAGCAGCGGCATGCCCAGGGTGTGGCGCCCGGCGAACTCCTGCTGGCGTTCGACGGGGTCGCCGCTGACGCCGACGGGCCGGGCACCGACCGCGGCGAACTCGGCGGCGAGGTCGCGGAAGTGACAGGCCTCCGCGGTGCAGCCGGTGGTCAGGGCGGCGGGGTAGAAGAAGAGGACGACCGGGCCGTCGGCGAGCAGCTCGGACAGGCGGCGCGGGGTGCCGGTCTCGTCCGGCAGCGTGAAGTCCTCGACGGTGTCGCCCACGGCGGGGAGCGCGCTCATGACCGGCCCTCGCTGCCCCGGGCGACGGCGCGGGCCCACAGCACGAGCGGCACCTGCACGGGCAGCCGTCCCAGGGCGGCGGCCTGCTGCGGGGCGGGGTGGTGCCGCCAGTCCCAGGCCATCTTGACGTTGGCGGGGAACACCCCGACGAAGAAGGCCGCGGCGCTCAGCGCGGCGGCCCTGCGGGTGCGCGGCACGGCGAGTCCGGCGGCCAGCGCGAGTTCGGCGACGCCGCTGGCGTACGTCCAGGCCCGGGGGGAGCCCGGCAGGGAGCGCGGGACGGTGGCGTCGAAGGGGCGGGGCTGGGCGAAATGGGCGGCGCCCGCGGTGGCCAGCAGGCCGGCGAGCAGCAGGTGTGAGCGTTCGGACCGTGACACGGTTCCTCCTCATGGGGGCCTGCCGCGCGATATTACTCGACGGTAAGAACCGGGGGGTGAGCGGTTGCCGCCCGGCGGTTGTGGGTGCCGGGCGTACAGCCGAACGCACGCCGGAAGACCTCGATGAACGCGCTGGCGGAGGACCAGCCGCAGCGGTGGGCGACGGTGGTGACGGGCAGGTCGTCGGCGAGCATGCGCAGGGCGTGGTAGAGGCGGGACTGGGTGCGCCACTGGGGGAAGGTCATGCCGAACTCGCGGCGGAAGAGCCGGCTGAGGGTGCGTTCCGCGGTGCCGGTGGCGGCGCCGAGGGCGGCGAGGGTGCGGGTGTCCGCGGGGTCGGCGTGGACCAGCGCGCAGACCTCGGCCAGCCGGGGGTCCCTGGGGGTCGGCAGGCGCAGGGGCTGCTGCGGCGAGGCGCGCAACTGGTCGCACAGCACGGCCAGGAGGCGGCCGCGTTCCGGGCCCGTGTCGCGGGGGGCGAGGGTGTGGGCGACGATCAGTTCGCGCAGCAGCGGGCCGACGGCGAGGACGGCGGGGGTGTCCAGGCCGAGCGGGTTGGCGTCGGCGGGCAGGCCGACCAGGTGCAGGTCGAGGCGGCCGTGGGCGCGGTGGGCGTGCACGGTGCCGGCCGGGATCCAGATGGCGCGCGTCGCCGGCGCGAACCAGGTGCCGGACTCGGTGGTGACGGCCACGACGCCGGACCCGGCGTGGACGATCTGGTGCTCGTCGTGCCGGTGGGCGTCGATCCGCTGCCCGGCGTCCAGCCGCTGGGCGCGGGTCGGGGCGACCGGGGTGTGGCGGACGTCCGGTTGACGGACGTCCGGTTGACGGATGTCCGGTTGGCGGATGCCCGGTTGACCGACGTTCGAGTGGCGGATGTTCGACACAATTCGGCAGGTTATCGAAAGCGGGCCAGTCCCGGTACGCGTGACGATCGACGGGTGACTCCCACTCGCGACCGGCCCCTCGTCCTGCTGTCCTTCGGCCACGCCTGCGTCGACGTCTACCAGGGCAGCGTGGCCGCCCTGGTGCCGTACTTCGTCGCCGAGCGGGCGTACGGCTACGCCGCGGCCTCGGGCGTCGTCCTCGCCGCCTCGTTGCTGTCGTCGCTGGTGCAGCCGCTGTTCGGGGCGCTCACCGACCGGTGGGCGCTGCCGTGGCTGCTGCCGGTGAGCACGCTGACCGCCGGGGCGGGCGTCGCCCTCGGGGGCGTCACCGACTCCTACCCGCTCACCCTCGCGGCCGTCGCGGCGGGCGGTGTGGGGATCGCCGCGTACCACCCGGAGGCGGCGCGGGCGGCGCGGGCGGCCGCACGGGGCAGCCATACGGCGATGGGGTGGTTCTCCCTGGGCGGCAACGTCGGCTTCGCGCTGGCCCCGCCGCTGGTGTGGGCCGTCGTCGGGGGCGGGGGTCTGGGCGCGTCCTGGCTGCTGGCGCTGCCCGCGGTGGCGGGGGCCGTGCTGTGCGGGGTGGCGGTGCGTTCGGCCGGGGCGGCGCGTGCGGCGGGCGGCAAAACGGCGGTGGCGGCGGGGAGCGACGACTGGGCGTCCTTCCTGCGGCTCACCGGCGCCGTCGTGTGCCGTTCCGTCGTGTTCGTCGGCCTGAGCACGTTCGTGGCGCTGTACGTGCGGGAGCGGGTGGGCGGCGGCAGCGCGGCGGGGACGGTGGCACTGTTCGTGCTCTATCTGGGCGGCGCGGTGGGCACCGTCGCCGGGGGGCGGCTCGCGGACCGGTACGGGCGGCTGAGGGTGGTGCGGCGGTCGTACGTCCTGACGGTCCTCGCGGTGGCCGGGGTCGTCCTCGTGCCCGGTCCCGCGGTGTACCTGTTCGTCGCCCTGACGTCGGCGGGGCTGTACGTGCCGTTCTCCCTGCACATCACGCTGGGCCAGGACTACCTGCCGCGCCGGGTGGGGACGGCGAGCGGGGTGACGCTGGGCCTCGCGGTGAGCGTCGGCGGGCTCGCCGCCCCGGCGCTGGGCGCACTGGCCGACGCGTCCTCGCTGCGGACGGCCCTGCTGCCGCTGGTGGCGCTGCCCGCCGTGGGCAGGGTGCTCCTGTGCGGCCTGCGCGAGCCGGTCCCGCCCCCTCCGCCGCCCGCCGTCGGGTCACGGACGGCACGCGACGCCGACGTGCGGTGAGCGACGCCGAGGTGCTGCGCCGAGGTGCGACGCCGAGGTGCGACGGGCTGCCGGCCATCCGCCGTCCCGGTCGCCACCGTCACCCGGCCGGCCCGCGCCGGGGCGCCGCCGAGGACACCGTGACCCGGATCCGCCTCGGCCGTTGACCGCACCCCTTCACCTTCCGGCGCCCGTCATCCCCCGCCCCGGGGCGTGACGGGCGCCAGCCACATGCCCACGATCGCGTCGACGAGGCCGTCGGCCGCGTCCTGCCAGCTGGCGCGCGGGGTCGGGCGGTTCTCGGCCAGGGCCCGCTCGCGCTCCTCCGCCGTGTGCACGATGAGGTGGCGGGCCATGTCGCCCCGCTCCGCGCGGACCTCGTCCGGCAGCGCGGGCATGCACCGGTTGCGCCCGACGATGATCGCCCGCAGGGAGACGGAGGCCCGGGACTCCTCGGTCATGATCTGGCGCAGCGCCGGGTCGGTCATGACCTGGGCGCAGAACCGCGCGTACCAGGTGGGGCTGCCCAGCGCCGCCAGGTGGTCGAACTGGGGACGGACCAGGCAGTCCACCCAGTCGCGCAGGTCGGGCGAGTCGCCGAGGGCGGCGAGCTGCCGGGCGCGCAGCTCCTCGACCCGCTCCGAGTGGCGCTGTGCGATGGCCCGGACGAGGTCCGTCTTGGTGCCGAAGTGGTAGCCGACCGCGGCGTTGTTGCCCTGCCCGGCGGCCTCGCTGACCTGGCGGTTGGAGACCGCGTACACCCCGTGCTCGGCGAACAGCCGCTCAGCGGTGGTCAGGATCAGCTGCCGGGTCGCGCTGACCTGTTCCGTCCGGACCGCCCTGCCCGCCATGATCACCACCGCGCCGGGACTCTCTCCGCACCGCCCGCGACGACCAGCCCCTCGAGTCGTCGCAGGTCCGCCGACGTACGGCGGGTCCTCACGAAAGCCTACGGCGCGGCGGCGGGACATCACCGACCGGCCCGGACGGGCGTTCGGTCCGTACACCCCGTAGGATACTTCAATCGACTGACTTAAAGGCTCGCGTTCCGGTTTCTCCCGCCCGTCGGGGAACTCATCGCTCGAAAGGCTCCTCCATGCCCGCTTCCCCCGCCTCACCACGGCCGAACGCCGTGGTGGCGGTACTGGCCCTGGCCGGGATCGTCGTCGCTCTGATGCAGACCCTGGTCATCCCGATCATCCCGGAGCTGCCGAAGCTCCTGGACGCGTCGGCCTCGGACGCGGCCTGGGCGGTGACCGCGACGTTGCTCGCCTCCGCGGTGGCCACTCCGGTCGTCGGCCGGCTCGGCGACATGTTCGGCAAGCGGCGGATGCTGCTGCTCAGCCTGGTGCTGCTGATCGCCGGTTCGGCGGTCTGCGGCCTGAGCGACGCGCTGGTCCCGATGGTCGTCGGCCGCGCCCTGCAGGGCCTGTCGGCCGCCGTGATCCCGCTCGGCATCAGCATCATGCGCGACGAACTGCCCGTCGAGCGGCTGGCCGGTGCCACCGCGGTGATGAGCGCCTCCCTCGGCGTCGGCGGCGCGCTCGGCCTGCCCGCCGCCGCGCTGATCGCCGACAAGCTCGACTGGCACATGCTGTTCTGGCTCTCCGGCACGCTCGGAGCGGTGTCGCTGGTGCTCGTGCTGACACTGGTGCCCGAGTCGGCGGTGCGCACCGGCGGCCGCTTCGACCTGCTCGGCGGCATCGGCATGGCCGCCGGCCTCGCGAGCCTGCTGCTGGCCATCTCCAAGGGCGGCGACTGGGGCTGGACCTCGGGCACCACCCTGGGCCTGTTCGCGGCGGCCGTGGTGATCCTGCTGGTCTGGGGCTGGTGGGAGCTGCACACCCCGGAGCCCCTGGTGGACCTGCGCACCACCGCCCGCCGCCAGGTGCTCTTCACCAACCTGGCGTCCGTCGCCATCGGCTTCTCGATGTTCGCGATGTCCCTCGTCCTTCCGCAGCTGCTGCAGTTGCCCGAGGCCACCGGTTACGGACTCGGCCGCTCGCTGCTGACCACGGGTCTGGTGATGGCGCCGTCCGGCCTGGTGATGATGGCGTTCGCCCCGGTCTCGGCGAAGGTCTCCAAGTCCAGGGGCCCGAAGGTGACGCTGATGATCGGCGCCCTGATCGTGGCGGCCGGCTACGGCCTGAACATCGTGCTGATGGCCGAGGTCTGGCACCTGGTCCTGGTCTCCTGCGTCATCAGCGCGGGCATCGGCTTCGCCTACGGCGCCATGCCGTCGCTGATCATGGGCGCGGTTCCGCCGAGCGAGACGGCCGCCGCGAACAGCCTCAACACCCTGATGCGGTCGCTCGGCACGTCGGTCGCCAGTGCCATCGCCGGTGTGATCCTGGCCCAGCTGACCATCGACCTGGGCGGCTTCGCCCTGCCGTCCGAGAACGCGTTCAAGGTGGTTATGGCCATCGGCGCGGGCGCGGCCCTGCTGGCCACCGCCCTCGCGTCCTTCATCCCCCGGCACCGCCCGGCCGGCACCCAGGCGGGCCCGGCGCCGGCCGACGGTGTCGCGTCGGAGCCCGCCTCCGTCCGCTGAGGCGACGGCGCCGGTCCCGGCCGGGACCGGCGCCGTTCAGGCGAACCTGGCGGGCAACGCGCGTGGCGGCGCCCCGGCGGGTCGAGTACTGACCCGTGGAGCTGCCGCCGATCCCTCCGATGCTCGCCACCCCCGGCACCCTGCCGCCCGCCGGGCAGGACGCGCGCTGGGCCTACGAGACCAAGCAGGACGGCCAGCGCGTGGTGGTCTACCTGCCCGGCGACGGGAGCGTCCTGCTGCGTGCCCGCTCCGGCCAGGACATCACCGCCGCCTATCCGGAACTGGCTCCGCTCGCCACCGCGCTCGGCGGGACCCCCGCCGTACTGGACGGGGAGGTGCTGGCCCTGGACGAACAGGGCCGTGCCGACTTCCAGTTGCTCCAGTCCCGGATGGGCCTCGCGCACACTCCGGCCCGGGCGGCGCACCGGGCGGCGCGCGTTCCCGTCCACCTGGTTCTGTTCGACGCCCTGCACCTGGCGGGCCGCTCCCTGCTGCGCCTGCCCTACACCGGCCGCCGCGAGCGGCTCACCGACCTCGGCCTGAACGGGCCGTCGTGGTCGACCCCGGCCGCGCTGGTCGGGCACGGCGAACAGGCCCTGCGGGCCACCCGCGAGCACGGCCTGGAGGGGCTGGTGTGCAAGCGGCTGGACTCGGTGTACGAGCCCGGGGTCCGCTCCCGGGCCTGGATCAAGATCCGCAACATGCGCAGCGAGGACGTCGTGGTGGGCGGCTGGCTGCCCGGCAAGGGGCGGCTCGGCGGCCTCCCCGGCGCCGTCCTGGTCGGCCAGCGCGCCGCGGGCTGGCTGCGCTACGTCGGCGGGGTCGGCACCGGCTGGAGCGCGGGCGAGCGCACCGAGCTGGCCGCGCTGCTGGCGGCCGCGGCCAGTGACGCCTGCCCCTTCGACCCGGTGCCGCGGGTGCCAGGGGCACGCTGGGTCCTGCCCCGGCTGGTGGGCGAGGTCCGCTACAGCACCCGCACCCGGGAGGGCATGCTGCGCCAGCCGTCCTGGCTCAGGCTCCGCCCGGACCTGGCGCCCGAGGAGTCGGCCGCGGACCTTCCGGACGACCTGGCGTGAGCGCCTGACTCCGGGTCAGGTGTTGGGCTCGCCTTCACCGCGGGGACGCCCGTGCGCCCTTGGCGCGGGAGGGAAAAGAGGGGACCCTGAACTCCCCTTCCCCCCACAGCCGTTGGGCTGCACCAGCCCGAGGAGGACGCGATGTCCCCGCGTAGCACCACGACGCCCCGCCGCAGATGGCTCACCGTACCGCTCGGTGCCCTCGCCCTCGTCGTCGCCTTTCCCGCCACCGCCTTCGCCGCCCCGCCGCCGGGGCTGCCCGGCAACGCCGACGGCCTGGAGCGGATGTACCAGCCCGCCTACGACTACGACACCGACGGCTGCTATCCCACCCCGGCCATCGGCGCCGACGGAGCGGTCAACGGCGGGCTGAACCCGACCGGGGCGCTCAACGGCAACTGCCGGGACGCCTCCGACCTGGACAACACCAACGGCTACGCGCGGGCCAAGTGCGACGGCGACTGGTGCGCCTACATGTACGGCCTCTACTTCGAGAAGGACCAGGCCCTGCCGGGCACGAGCCTCGGCGGCCACCGGCACGACTGGGAGCACGTGGTGGTGTGGGTGAGGGACGGCGCCGTGCGGTACGTGTCGACCTCCAACCACGGCTCGTTCAGCGTGCACGAGCGTTCCGCCGTCCGCTTCGACGGCACCCACCCGAAGATCGTCTACCACAAGGACGGCATCAGCACCCACTGCTTCCGCCTGGCGACCTCGGGCGACGAGCCCCCGGAGAACCACGAGGGCGCCTGGCAGTACCCGGCCCTGGTGGGCTGGAACGGCTATCCGGCGGGCCTGCGCGAGAAACTGAGCAGCTACGACTTCGGCAGCGCCAACTTCGGCCTCAAGGACGGCAGCTTCGCCTCCCACCTGGCCGCCGCCAAGCCCGCCGGCATCCCCTTCGACCCGAACGCCTGACGCCGGGGGCGGACAGTGGGCCGGTCGGGCGAAGCGGTCGGCCCGGGCCCCTCCGGAGCACTATCGTGTGCGCATGTCCGCCCCCGAACTCATCCGCATCGTCTCCCGCGACTCCCCGATGGCACTGGCTCAGGTCGAGCGCGCCCGGGCCGAGTTGGCCGCCCTCCACCCCGGCGTCCGCACCGAGGTCGTACCGGTGCGGACCACCGGCGACAAGTGGCTCGGTGACCTGTCCCAGGTGGAGGGCAAGGGCGCGTTCACCAAGGAGGTCGACGCCGCCCTGCTGTCGGGCGAGGCCGATCTCGCGGTGCACTGCGTCAAGGACGTCCCCGCCGACCGGCCGCTGCCCGCCGGTACGGTCTTCGCCGCGTTCCTGAAGCGGGACGACGTGCGGGACGCGCTCGTCCACCCGGACGGGCTCACGCTGGACGAGCTGCCGGACGGGACCCGGGTCGGCACGTCCTCCGTGCGCCGTGTCGCCCAGCTGGCCGCCACCCACCCGCACCTGCGGTGCGTCCCCTTCCGCGGCAACGCCAACCGGCGGCTGGCGAAGCTGGCCGCGGGCGAGGCGGACGCGCTGCTGCTCGCCGTGTCCGGGCTGGAGCGCATCGGCCGGACCGACGTGATCAGCGAGGTCCTCTCCCCCGAGACGATGATGCCGCCGATCGGCGCGGGCATCCTCGCCCTGCAGTGCCGCGAGGGCGACCGTGCGCTGATCGAGGCGGTCAGCGCACTCGGCGACCCCCGCACGCACCGGGAGGCCACGGCGGAGCGCATGTTCCTGCACGTCCTGCAGGGGCACTGCAACAGCCCGATCGCCGGGCACGCGCAGGTGGACCGGAGCGGTGAACTCTCGCTGCGGGCCTGCGTGTTCACTCCCGACGGCAAGGTACGGCTGAACGCGCACGAGTGGGCCGGCCGCCTCGATCCGGCGACCCTCGGCACGTCGGTCGCGGTGGCCCTGCTGCGGCAGGGCGCCCGGGAGATCATCGACGGCATCGCGCACTGAGCGGCGGCCGCCCGGCGGATCAGGCGGTGCCCTCCTCCGACTGGCCCCGCAGGTACGCGTTCACCTGGTGCACGAGGCCCTCGTCCCGCACCCCGCCGCACGGGGCGGCGCCGGCACCGTCGGGCAGCCCGGGGGCGCCGCTCCACAGCCGGCGGTCGGCCCACTCCTCGTCCACCCTCAGCTGCACCTGGACGTCGACCTGGCTCAGGCTCGCCTCCGGCCCGGCGGCGTAGAGCACGGCGGTGGCCCGGCGCAGCGGGTAGACGTCGAAGCCCTCGATGAACTGGGAGTTGCGCCAGTCGAGGAAGGCGCTCTCCCCGTCGGGGCCGATCCGCACGTCGATCTGGCCGTCCTCCAGGTGGATGCCGAGGTGCCGTACGCCCCGGTTCTCGACGGTCACCCGGACCCGGAAGTACGTCAGCCCCTCGGCGGCGTCGTCGCGGCCCCGCGGCGGCTCGGCCGGCTCAAGACGGTGGACGCGGACCCGCAGGCCGGCGTGCTCGTCGTACTCCTGCCAGTCCCCGACCACGTTCGGCTCGTACACGGTGCCCCTCTCGACCTCTCGACGCTGCTTCCTATCCGTACGCTCAGCGCACTGTCAAATGAGCGGAATGCGCTGTGGCCAGGGGCTTCGCCCCTTTTGATCGGTGATCAAGCGTTGCCCAGCGACGATCCGCCGGCGCCGGTCCGCGCGATCACCGGGAGCGTGCCGCACATCACGTCCAGCGACGGGGCGGCCGCACCGGTCACCGGCATGCAGCCGTTCGAGTGGCCGTCCGGGGGATTCGCGCTCAGTATCCATATATACGAGGACTTGCCAGCACCCCTGCTGAGGGAGGTGCGCGTGATGCGTGTCGCCGGCAGAACCCAGCCCCACCCGCACGACGACGCCCCCGACACGGCCGCGGCGTTCGAACGGCTCGCCGGGCTGCCCGAGGGACCGGAGCGCAAGGCGCTGCGGGACGATCTGATCCGGCTCTGGCTGCCCATGGCGGAGCGGATCGCCGTCCGCTTCCGGGGCCGCGGCGAGAACCTGGAGGATCTCTATCAGGTGGCGGCCCTCGGCCTGGTCAAGGCCGTCGACCACTACGACCCGGAGCGCGGCCACGCCTTCGAGGCGTACGCGGTGCCGACCGTGACCGGCGAGATCAAACGGCACTTCCGCGACCACATGTGGACCCTGCACGTACCCCGCCGGATCCAGGACCTGCGCAACCGGGTCCGCAAATCGGCGAAGGAACTGGCGCAGACCACGCCGGGGCGTGCCCCGACCGTCGAGGAGATCGCCGAGCACGCGCAGCTGACCACGGTCGAGGTGCGCACCGGCATGGAGGCCTTGGAGTGCTTCTCGGCCCTGTCGCTGGAGGCGGAGATGCCCGGCACCGACGGGTACGCCCTCGGGGACGCGCTGGGCGGCCCCGACCCCGCCTTCGACGCGGTGGTGGACCGGGTGGCCGTCCGGCCCTGCCTCGAGGCACTGCCCGAGCGCGAGCGCACCATCCTCTACCTGCGCTTCTTCGCGGGGATGACCCAGAGCCGCATCGCCCAGCAGCTCGGCATCTCGCAGATGCACGTCTCCCGGCTGCTCACCGGCTGCTTCGACCGGATACGCGAGGAGATCCTGGCGGAGGCCCGCTGAGCCCGGACCGCCCCAGGCGGTCCTCCAGGGCGGCCAGGATCTCCGGCGGTATCACTCCGGTGCGCCCCCAGATGAGTATCGCTTCGGCCACATTGCGGAGTTTGATGTTCGTATGCTGGGAAACTTCCTTCAGGACGATCCACCCCTCGTCCGGCGTCACCCCGCCGAGGGCGATGACCACCCCTATGGCCTGGTCGACGACGGCGTGCGAGACCACCGCCTCCTTGAGCTGCCGCACCTGCTCCTGGAGCAGGAAGATCTGGTCCGGGTCGGAGTCCGGCCCGGGGTCCGGGCGCACGTCGGTGGGGGGCACGGTCACCTCGGAGCCTCCGTTTCGGCACCATGTGCGGGGTACTCGCCAGGCGCCCGCCGCACTCCCGGCCGGACACTGGTGTGGAGCCGGTGGCTGCCGGTGGACGAGACCAGGACACGACTGCCATGAACCACGACACGACCTCCTCCACCCGCGGGGAGAGCCTCCTGTCCACGCACTCCGTGTACGGGGCCCCCTGCTGGGTGAGTCTCACCAGCCGTGACCTGGAGGCCACCGAGGAGTTCTACTCCGCCGTGCTGGGCTGGCGGTGGCGGCCCGCCCGGCTGGGCGAACCCTTCCGGATCGCCCTGGCCGACGGGGTGCCGGTGGCCGGGATCGCCGCCGTCGCCGCGATGTGGCAGATGGCGGTGGCATGGACGCCGTACTTCGCCGTGCGCAGTGCGGACGAGGCCGTGTCCCGCGCGCAGGAGCGCGGCGGCACCGCCGCGGTCGGGCCGATCTCCCTGCCGCCGGGGCGGGCGGCCCTGCTCGCCGACCGGGACGGGGCGACGTTCGGGATCTGGGAGGGCGAGCTGTTCTCGGACTGGGACGCCTGGCGCACCAAGCGCCCCGCCTTCATCCGGCTGCACACCCGCGACGCCTTCGACGCCGCGATCTTCTACGGCGAGATCTTCGAGTGGGCGTCGGGGCAGGGCTGCGAGGTCCGGTACGAGGGCGACGAGGTGGTCCTGCGCCACGAGGGCGAGGTCGTGGCCCGCATCGAGTCGGGAGCACTGGGAGCGGCTCCCGACCCGGCCGTCCGGCCGCACTGGCAGATCCACTTCGCGGTCGAGGACGTCCCGGCCTGCGCCCGCGTCGCGGAGCGGCACGGTGGCAGCGTGCTCTCGCTGAGCCCCGACGAGGCGGTGCTCCGGGACGCCGACGGCGCGCAGTTCACGGTGACCGCGCGCCGCCTCGGCAGCTGATCTCACCGGCTCACCGGCCGGTGCGGGAGGGCCGGGAGAGCAGCACGAGGCTGCGCTGCTCCACGGTCAGCCGGGTGCCCGCCTTGTGCTCGGCCTCGTCGGGGACGCCGTCCGGGTCGGCGGTGTCGACCAGGGCCGTCCAGCGTTCGCCGTAGCCGGCGTCGGGCAGCCGGAAGTCGGCCGGCTCCCAGTGGCTGTTGAGCAGCAGCAGGAAGGAGTCGTCGACCACGGGCCGGCCGCGGGGGTCCGGCTCGGCGATGGCGTCGCCGTTGAGGAAGACGCCGACGGTGTGCGCGTCGGAGCGCTGCCAGTCGTCGTCGGTCATCTCCCGCGCGTCGGGCAGCAGCCAGACCAGGTCGGGCAGCGGCTGGTCGGCGTGGGTGAGGGTCTCCCCGTGGAAGAAGCGGCGCCGGCGCAGTACGGGGTGGTCGGCGCGCAGCGCGATCAGGCGCCGGGCGAAGTCCAGCAGCGCGCGCTGCTCTTTGCCGAGCCGCCAGTCGATCCAGGAGATCTCGTTGTCCTGGCAGTAGGCGTTGTTGTTGCCCCGCTGGGTGCGGCCCAGTTCGTCGCCGTGGCAGAGCATCGGGATGCCCTGGGAGAGCAGGAGGGTGGCCAGGAAGTTGCGCTGCTGGCGGCCGCGCAGCTCCCGCACGGCGGGGTCCTTGGTCTCGCCCTCCGCGCCGCAGTTCCAGGACCGGTTGTGACTCTCGCCGTCCCGGTTGTCCTCGCCGTTGGCCTCGTTGTGCTTGTCGTTGTACGAGACGAGGTCGCGCAGCGTGAAGCCGTCGTGCGCGGTGACGAAGTTGACGCTGGCGCGAGGGCGGCGGCGGCTGTGCTGGTACAGGTCGGAGGAGCCGGTCAGCCGGGAGGCGAACTCGCCGAGCGAGTGGTCCTCGGCGCGCCAGAAGTCCCGTACGGCGTCTCGGTACTTGCCGTTCCACTCCGACCACAGCTGCGGGAAGTTGCCCACCTGGTAGCCGCCCTCGCCGACGTCCCAGGGTTCGGCGATCAGCTTGACCCGGCTGATCACCGGGTCCTGCTGGATGAGGTCGAAGAACGCGGACAGCCGGTCCACCTCGTGGAACTGCCGGGCCAGGGTGGCCGCGAGGTCGAAGCGGAAGCCGTCCACGTGCATCTCGGTGACCCAGTACCGCAGCGAGTCCATGATGAGCTGGAGGACGTAGGGGTGGCGCATCAGCAGGCTGTTGCCGGTGCCGGTGGTGTCGTAGTAGTGCTGCCAGTCGCCGTCCACCAGGCGGTAGTACGAGGCGTTGTCGATGCCGCGGAAGGAGAGGGTGGGGCCCTTCTCGTTGCCCTCGGCGGTGTGGTTGTAGACCACGTCGAGGATCACCTCGAGGCCGGCCTCGTGCAGGGTCTTGACCATCGACTTGAACTCGCTGACCTGCTGGCCGCGGGTGCCGAGGGCGGCGTAGCCGTTGTGCGGCGCGAAGAAGCCGATGGTGTTGTAGCCCCAGTAGTTGGACAGGCCGCGGTCCTGGAGCACGCCGTCGTGCACGAACTGGTGCACCGGCATCAGCTCCACGGCACTCACGCCGAGGGAGGTCAGGTGCTCCACGACCGCCGGGTGGGCGAGGCCCGCGTAGGTGCCGCGCAGTTCCTCGGGCACGTCGGGGTGGGTGCGGCTGAGGCCGCGGACGTGGGCCTCGTAGATGACGCTCTCCGAGTACGGGCGCCGGGGCGGCCGGTCGTCGCCCCAGTCGAAGAAGGGGTCGGTGACGACGCCGAGCATGGTGTGCCCGGCGCTGTCGCCCGGGTCGGCCTTGCCCCTGGTCCGCTCGAAGAGGGAGGCGTGGTTGTCCACCAGCCCGTCCACGGCCCGCGTATAGGGGTCGAGGAGCAGCTTCGCCGGGTTGCAGCGGTGGCCGACGGCCGGGGCCCACGGGCCGTGGACCCGGTAGCCGTAGCGCTGCCCCGGGCCGACGCCGGGCAGGTAGCAGTGCCACACGAAGCCGTCGACGTCGGGCAGCGGGACGGTGCTGTGGTTGCCGTCGTCGTCGACCAGCACGAGGTCGACCCGCTCGGCGACCTCGCTGAACAGGGCGAAGTTGGTGCCCTGCCCGTCGTACGCGGCCCCCAGGGGGTAGGGGTGCCCGCTCCACACGGGCGACCCCTTCCAGTTCGGCCTGGGGCGGGTCACCGGGCCTCCTCCAGAACGCCGTCGGACGTACGTGCCCGGCCGGCCGCCCGGGCCACCGGCATGATCTCTCGCGGCACTTCCAGCCCCTCCTGGGTGATCGGCTCGGGATCCGTCGCGACCAGCGGGACGCGTTCGCCGGCGCGGGCTCGGCGCGAGAACCAGATGACCTTCGCCCCGGTGTCGGTGGCGCAGCAGCCCCAGCCGTCGCTGTTGGCCGCGAGGTGCTGCAGACAGGTGCGCAGGTCCTGGTCGGGACGGAGCGCGTGGTCGTTGCCCCCTACGGCCGTGATGAGGTGCTGGCGGTTCCACCACATCTCGATCGACGTGTTCTTGTCGCTCGCGTGCTCGTCGATCGCCAGCAGCAGCATCTCGGCACCCGAGCACACGGGTTCGACGAGGTTCTCCAGGTTCCAGAACCGGAGGTGAGCGGCCAGGATGCGCCTGACCTGTCCGACCCGTTCCGGGCTCACTTCCACGTCGAGGTGGTAGTAGCAGGGCACTGCGGTCTTCATCGTCGTGGCTCCTCACCGCGAAGGCTCTCGCTCCTCCTCGTCCCTTGGGGGACGGGCTCCCCGATCACGAAGCGTGAGCGCTGATCGCTTCTGAGTCACTCCAGAGTGGGAGCGGTAGTCCATTCGTGCAACACGAGCAGCTCGGGGGCCGGAATCCGGGCGGGGAACGGGTGACGCAAAAGCGGTTGAAGATCCAACAAGACGGGGCGTGACCGTCCATGCACCATGTGTGAAGAACTCGACCGTCCAGAACCCGATCGTCCGTACCACCGGACCGTCCGGAAGGTGACCGGCCATGCTGCTCCCCGCGAAGAGCGAAGTCGCCCGGCAGCTGCGGCATTACCGCGCCTGGGAACGCTCGATGCTGGCGTCCCCCACGGACGTCACCGTCCGGACCACCTTCGAGGACTCCGGCTACACCCTCTGCGTGCTGATGGGGAAGCGGTGCGCACGCGAGGCGGCGGACGCGGCCGAACGGTATCTGCGGTCGAACCTGGTCACCCATGCGCAGGAACAGCTCACCCATGCGCAGGAACAGCCGGAACGGCTCGCCCCGTCGGGGCACCGGGCCCCCTCCGGCGCCGCCTGACCCGATCGGCCCAACCCAATCCGGCCGGGCCCCGCGCCCGGCCACGAGCACGGCGGAGGTGAGATGCGGATGAGCGCGACCGTGGGGATCGGACGTATCCCGGTCCGGGACGTCCAGCCGGTGGTGGAGTACGGCAGGCGTCCGGCGAAGGCGGTGACGGGAGAGACGTTCGAGGTCACCGCCACCGTGTTCCGTGAGGGGCACGACGCGGTGGCCGCCAACGTCGTGCTCAAGGACCCCGAGGGCCGGCCGGGCCCCTGGACGCCGATGCGGGAACTGGCCCCGGGCAGCGACCGCTGGGGCGCCGAGGTCACCCCGGACGCGCCCGGCAACTGGACGTACCGGGTGGAGGCGTGGAGCGACCCGGTCGCCACCTGGCGGCACGCCGCACGGATCAAGGTCCCGGCCGGCATCGACGCCGGCCTCGTGCTCGAGGAGGGGGCCGAGCTGTACCGGCGGGCCGCCGCGGGGGTGCCGAAGGACTCCGGGCGGGACGTGCTGCTGGCCGCCGCCACGGCCCTGCTCGACGACACGCTGCCCGTGGCCACCCGCCTGGCGGCGGCGTTGACGCCTCAGGTGGACGCGGTCCTGGCCCGCCACCCGCTGCGCGACCTGGTCACCTCCTCCGACCCCCTCCCCCTGCTCGTCGAGCGCGAACGCGCCCTGTACGGCGCCTGGTACGAGTTCTTCCCCCGCTCCGAAGGCACCCCCGACACCCCCCACGGCACCTTCCGCACCGCCGCCCGCCGCCTGCCCGCCATCGCCGCCATGGGCTTCGACGTCGTCTACCTCCCCCCGATCCACCCCATCGGCACCACCCACCGCAAAGGCCGCAACAACACCCTCTCCGCCACCCGTGACGACGTCGGCGTCCCCTGGGCCATCGGCTCCCCCGAAGGCGGCCACGACACCGTCCACCCCGCCCTGGGCACCCTCGACGACTTCGACCACTTCGTGAGCGAAGCCACCCGCCTCGGCCTGGAAATCGCCCTGGACTTCGCCCTCCAGTGCTCCCCCGACCACCCCTGGGTCCACAAACACCCCGAGTGGTTCCACCACCGCCCCGACGGCACCATCGCCCACGCCGAGAACCCGCCCAAGAAATACCAGGACATCTACCCCATCGCCTTCGACGCCGACCCCGACGGACTCACCACCGAAACCGTCCGCGTCCTGCGGCACTGGATGGACCACGGCGTCCGCATCTTCCGCGTCGACAACCCCCACACCAAACCCGTCGCCTTCTGGGAACGCGTCATCGCCGACATCAACACCACCGACCCCGACGTCATCTTCCTCGCCGAGGCCTTCACCCGCCCCGCCATGATGGCCACCCTCGCCCAGATCGGCTTCCAGCAGTCCTACACCTACTTCACCTGGCGCAACACCAAACAGGAACTCACCGAATACCTGGAGGAACTGTCCGGCGAGGCGGCCTCCTACATGCGGCCCAACCTCTTCGCCAACACCCCCGACATCCTGCACGCCTACCTCCAGCACGGCGGCCGCCCCGCCTTCGAGGTCCGCGCCGTCCTCGCCGCCACCCTCTCCCCCACCTGGGGCATCTACAGCGGCTACGAACTCTGCGAGAACACCCCCCTGCGCGAGGGCAGCGAGGAATACCTCGACAGCGAGAAGTACCAGCTCACCCCCCGCGACTGGACCCGCGCCGCCCGCGAGGGCACCACCATCGCCCCCCTCGTCACCCGCCTCAACACCATCCGGCGCGAGCATCCCGCGCTGCACCGGCTCAGGAACCTCCGCTTCCATCACACCGACAACGACGCGCTCATCGCGTACAGCAAGCGCGCGGGCTCCGACGTCGTCCTGGTGGTCGCCAACCTCGATCCGCATCGCACCCAGGAGGCCACGATCTCGCTCGACATGCCGCAGCTCGGCCTGGACTGGCACGAGTCCGTGCCGGTCCACGACGAACTCACCGGCCGGACCTACCACTGGGGCCGGGCGAACTACGTGCGGCTCGAGCCCGGCCGGGCTCCCGCCCACGTCTTCCACGTCAAGCGTCCGTCCGCCGCCGCCGCGCCGCAGAACGGAGGGTCAGGAGCCTCATGACCGTCAACGAGCCCGTACCTGACACCTTCGAGGACACCCCCGCGGGGGACCGGCACCCGGACTGGTTCAAACGAGCCGTCTTCTACGAGGTCCTCGTCCGCTCCTTCCAGGACAGCAACGGCGACGGCATCGGCGACCTCAAGGGCCTGACCGCCAAGCTGGACTACCTGCAATGGCTGGGCGTGGACTGCCTGTGGCTCCCGCCCTTCTTCAAGTCGCCGCTGCGCGACGGCGGTTACGACGTCTCCGACTACACCGCCGTCCTGCCGGAGTTCGGCGACCTGGCCGACTTCGTGGAGTTCGTGGACGCGGCCCACCAGCGCGGCATGCGCGTGATCATCGACTTCGTCATGAACCACACCAGCGACCAGCACCCGTGGTTCCAGGAGTCCCGCAGGAACCCGGACGGGCCCTACGGCGACTACTACGTCTGGGCCGACGACGACACCCAGTACGCCGACGCCCGCATCATCTTCGTCGACACCGAGGCGTCCAACTGGACCTACGACCCGGTCCGCGGCCAGTACTACTGGCACCGGTTCTTCTCCCACCAGCCGGACCTCAACTACGAGAACCCGGCCGTGCAGGAGGAGATGCTCGCCGCCCTGAAGTTCTGGCTGGACCTGGGCGTGGACGGCTACCGTCTCGACGCCGTGCCCTACCTGTACGCCGAGGAGGGCACCAACTGCGAGAACCTGCCCGCCTCCCACGCGTTCCTCAAGCGGGTGCGCCGCGAGATCGACGCGCAGTACCCGGACACCGTACTGCTGGCCGAGGCCAACCAGTGGCCGGAGGACGTCGTCGACTACTTCGGCGACTACTCCACGGGCGGCGACGAGTGCCACATGGCCTTCCACTTCCCGGTCATGCCCCGCATCTTCGTGGCCGTGCGCCGCGAGTCCCGCTACCCGGTCTCCGAAATCCTCGCCAAGACCCCCGCCATCCCGTCCGGCTGCCAGTGGGGCATCTTCCTGCGCAACCACGACGAGCTGACCCTGGAGATGGTCACCGACGAGGAACGCGACTACATGTACGCGGAGTACGCCAAGGATCCGCGCATGCGCGCCAACATCGGCATCCGCCGGCGCCTGGCCACCCTGCTGGACAACGACCGCGACCAGATCGAGCTGTTCACCGCCCTGCTGCTCGCCCTCCCGGGATCCCCGATCCTCTACTACGGCGACGAGATCGGCATGGGCGACAACATCTGGCTCGGCGACCGCGACGCCGTCCGCACCCCCATGCAGTGGACGCCCGACCGCAACGCCGGCTTCTCGACCTGTGACCCGGGCCGCCTCTACCTGCCCACGATCATGGACCCGGTCTACGGCTACCAGGTGACGAACGTCGAGGCGTCCATGGCCTCGCCGTCCTCCCTGCTGCACTGGACCCGCCGCATGATCGAGATCCGCAAGCAGAACCCCGCCTTCGGCCTCGGCACCTACACCGAACTCCCCTCCTCCAACCCCGCGGTGCTGGCCTTCCTGCGGGAGTACGAGGACGACCTGGTGCTGTGCGTGAACAACTTCGCACGGTTCGCCCAGCCCACCGAGCTGGACCTGCGCGAGTTCGCCGGACGCCATCCGGTCGAGCTGTTCGGCGGGGTCCGCTTCCCCGCCATCGGCGAACTGCCGTACCTGCTGACCCTCGGGGGCCACGGCTTCTACTGGTTCCGGCTCACCCGAGTCGCATCCCGCATCGGCCGCCGCGCTTGAGCGTGGGCCGAGGAAAGGACGCGTCACCATGCCGAAGACCGCACCCCTGCGCCCCAGACGCAGGCAGCTCGCCGAGCCGATGGCGTCGCTCGGCGAGTTGCTGCGCCAGTGGCTGCCGCGCCAGCGCTGGTTCGCGGGCAAGGACCGGCCCGTGGCCGAGCTGGGTCTGCTGTCGATGACCGAGCTGTTCCCGGGCTGTCTGCACCTCCTGGTGCACACCGGACAGGGCTCCGTTCCCTCCCCGGGCGGCGCTGCACCGGCCGGGGACTGCTACCAGCTGCTCCTCGGTGTGCGCGAACAGCCCGCGCCGCGGCTGGGCCGGGCCGTCATCGGACAGGTGCAGGAGGGGCCGCTGGCCGGGCGGACGGTCTACGACGCGCTGCACGACCCCCGGACCGCCCAACTGCTCCTGGAACGGCTCCGGCACCCGGGTAAGGCGGGCCCCCTGCGCTTCGAGGCCGACCCCGCGCGGCCGGTACCCGGCCATCTCGCGCCGCGGCTGCTGGACGCCGAGCAGTCCAACTCCTCGCTGATCTACGGCGACGAGTTCATCCTGAAGCTGTTCCGCCGCATCCAGCCCGGCGTCAACCCCGACCTGGAGGTGCCGGACGCGCTGGCCCGGCAGGGCTGCGGCCGGGTACCGGCGCCGGTGGCCTGGATGCGCACGACCTACCCGTACGGGGCGACGCTCGGCGTGCTCCAGCCGTTCCTGCACGGTGCCTCCGACGGCTGGACCCTGGCTCTCGACGCGCTCGCCGCGGGGGACGAGTTCACCGTGCAGGCGCACGAACTGGGGCAGGCGATGGGCGACGTGCACCTCGCCCTGGCCTCCGCCTTCCCGGTCGGCGCGCCCGGCGAGAACGGCCGCACGGCGGCGGCGATGACCGAGCGGCTGACCGCGGCGGCGCACTGCGTACCGGCGCTGCAGCCCTTCGTCCCGGGTCTGCGGGCGGCCTTCGCGGCGCTGTCGACCTGCGACTGGGGGCCGCCCGCCCAGCGCATCCACGGCGACCTGCACCTCGGTCAGGTGCTGCGGGCCGGCCGCGACTGGTTCGTCATCGACTTCGAGGGCGAGCCCTCGCGCCCGCTGGCCGAGCGGCGCAGCGCGCACTCCCCCGTCCGCGACATCGCGGGGATGCTGCGGTCCTTCGACTACGCCGCCCGGCAGCGCCGGCCGTGGCGCCCGGAGTGGGCGCGCCGCTGCCGGGAGGCGTTCTGCGCGGGCTACGCCGCCCGCGCCGGGTGGGACCCCCGTAAGAAGCACGGCCTGCTGCGCGCCTACGAGACCGACCGTGCCGTGTATGAGGTGCTGTACGAGGCCCGGCACCGCCCCGACTGGCTTCCCGTACCCATGGCGGCGATCGAACGACTCGCCGTGAGAGGAGACTGACCCGTGGCCCTCCGCGACACCTCGATCCCCGAGCCGTCCGGTCCCGTCGCGCCCGCACCCGGTGCGTGCGCGACCGCGCCGCCGCTGGACCCCACCGACCGGGGGCGCCTGCTGGCGGGCGCCCACCACGACCCGCACGCCCTGCTGGGCGCCCACCCGGTGCCCGGCGGCATCGCCTTCCGGGCGCTGCGCCCCTTCGCCCGCGAGGTGAGCGTGGTCGTGGACGGCGAGCGCCACGCCCTGGCGTCGGAGGAGGACGGCCTGTTCTCCGGTGTGCTGCCGCTCGCCGGGATCCCGGCGTACACGCTGGTGGTGGCCTACGAGCAGGGCGAGGCGCAGGAGACGCACGACCCGTACCGCTTCCTGCCCGCCCTCGGCGAGCTGGACCTGCACCTGATCGGTGAGGGCCGGCACGAGCAGCTGTGGCAGGCGCTCGGCGCGGAGCCGATGACGCACGAGGGCGTCGCCGGCACCCGGTTCACGGTGTGGGCGCCGAACGCCCAGGGGGTGCGGGTCGCCACCGACTTCACGCACTGGGACGGCACCGCGTTCCCGATGCGTTCGCTTGGTTCGTCCGGGGTGTGGGAGCTGTTCCTGCCGGGCGTCGGCGAGGGCACCCGGTACAAGTTCGAGATCCACTCGCGGTACGGGCACCGGTTCCTGAAGGCCGACCCGATGGCCCGCGCGGCCGAGGAGCCGCCGAACACCGCGTCCGTGGTGACCGCCTCGCGCTACGAGTGGGGCGACGCCCAGTGGATGCGGACCCGCGCCGACACGCCCGTGCACGAGGCGCCGTTCTCGGTGTACGAGGTGCACCTGCCGTCCTGGCGGCCGGGCCTGACCTACCGCGAGCTGGCCGAGGAGCTGCCCGCCTACGTCAAGGACCTGGGCTTCACCCACGTCGAGCTGATGCCGGTCGCCGAGCACCCCTACGGGCCGTCCTGGGGCTACCAGGTCACCGGTTTCTATGCGCCGACCGCGCGCCTCGGCTCGCCGGACGACTTCCGCTTCCTGGTCGACGCGCTGCACCGGGCAGGCATCGGCGTGATCATGGACTGGGTGCCGGCGCACTTCCCGAAGGACGACTGGGCACTGGGCCGCTTCGACGGCGACCCGCTGTACGAGCCCGGGGACTCCCGGCGCGCGGAGCACCCGGACTGGGGTACGTACACCTTCGACTTCGCGCGGACCGAGGTGCGCAACTTCCTCGTGGCGAACGCCGTGTACTGGTGCGAGGAGTTCCACATCGACGGGCTGCGGGTGGACGCGGTCGCCTCGATGCTCTACCTGGACTACTCGCGCGACTCCGGCCAGTGGGAACCCAACCAGTACGGCGGCCGGGAGGACCTGGCGGCGATGGCCTTCCTCCAGGAGATGAACGCGACCGTCTACCGGCGCTGCCCCGGCGTGGTGACCATCGCCGAGGAGTCGACCGCGTGGGGCGGGGTGACCCGGCCCACCGACACCGGCGGGCTCGGCTTCGGCCTGAAGTGGAACATGGGCTGGATGCACGACTCGCTGGAGTACGTCGCCCACGAGCCGGTGCACCGCAAGTACCACCACCACGAGATGACCTTCTCGATGGTGTACGCGTACAGCGAGAACTACGTGCTGCCGATCTCCCACGACGAGGTGGTGCACGGCAAGCAGGCGCTGGTGTCGAAGATGCCCGGCGACTGGTGGCAGCGGCGGGCGAACGTGCGCGCCTACCTGGGCTTCATGTGGGCACACCCGGGCAAGCAACTGCTGTTCATGGGCCAGGAGTTCGCGCAGGGCGCCGAGTGGTCGGAGAAGCAGGGGCCCGAGTGGTGGCTCCTGGACGAGGGGTACCACTCGGCGGGCGACCACCGCGGGGTGCAGGACCTGGTCCGCGAGCTCAACACGCGCTACGCGCGCACTCCGGCCCTGTGGCAGCGCGACACCGACCCGGCCGGCTTCCGGTGGGTCTCGGTGGACGCGGCCGAGGACAACGTCTTCGCGTTCCTGCGGTACGGCACGGACGGCACTCCGCTGCTGGCGGTGTCGAACTTCTCGCCGGTCGTCCGGCACGAGTACGGGCTCGCCGTCGGCGACGAGGCCGTCGCCTGGCAGGAGGTGCTCAACACCGACGCCGAGGAGTACGGCGGCAGCGGCGTGAGCAACGCGGACCCGGTGAAGCCGGAGGACGGGAGCATCCGGATCACCCTGCCCCCGCTGGCGACGGTGTGGCTGATGCCGTACGCCCTGTGAGCCCGCCAGGTGTCCGACCGGCTGTCCGGGGCAGTCGGTCGGTGACACCGGCCCACAGAGAGGCGGCATCACGTGCGCACCGTCGGAGTGGAGGAGGAGCTCCTCCTGGTCGATCCCGCGACCGGTGAGCCGCGGGCGCTGTCCGCCGCCGTACTCGCCCGGGCCTTCCTCGACGACTCGGAGCAGGACGTCTTCGAGAAGGAGCTGCACGAGCAGATGCTCGAGTTCGCCACGCATCCGCAGGCGGACATGGAGCGGCTGCACGCCGAGATCGTCCGCTGCCGCGGGGAGGCCGGGCGGCATGCCGGCGGGATCGGGTGTGCCGTCGCCGCGCTCGCCACCTCACCGCTGCCGGTGACGCCCTCCATCGGCGTGAACCGGCGCTACGAGTGGATGGCCGAGCAGTACGGCGTCGTGGTCCACGAGCAGCTGGTCCTGGGGTGTCATGTGCACGTCTCGGTCGACTCCGACGAGGAGGGCGTCGCGGTGATCGACCGGGTGCGGCCCTGGCTGCCGGTGCTGACCGCGCTGAGTGCGAACTCGCCGTTCTGGCAGGGCCGGGACTCCTCGTACAGCAGCTACCGCAGCCGGGTCTGGCAGCGCTGGCCGTCGGCCGGTCCCACGGAGCTGTTCGGCTCGGCGGAGAGCTACCACCGCAGGGTCGCGGACATGCTCGCCACCGGGACGATGCTGGACGACGGGATGGTCTACTTCGACGTCCGGCTCTCCCAGCGGTATCCGACGGTCGAGTTCCGGGTCGCCGACGTCTGCCTGGACGCCTCCACCGCGGTCGTCCTGGCCGCGCTCGCCCGCGCGCTGGTCGACACGGCGGCGCGGGGGTGGCGCGCGGGCGCGGAACCGGCCGAGCACAGTGTGAGCCTGCTCCGCCTCGCGGCCTGGCGGGCCGCCCGGTCCGGGCTGACGAGTGAGCTGCTCCACCCGGCGACGATGCGGCGGATGCCGGCCGAGACGGTCGTACGGGACCTGCTGGAGCATGCCGGGGAGGCCCTCGCGGCCGCGGGCGACCTGGAACGGGTGCGCGAGGGTGTCGAGGAGTTGCTGCGGCACGGCAACGGCGCCCGGGTCCAGCGCGAGCTGCTGGCCCGCACCGGCAGCCTGCGGGAGGTCGTCGCCGCGTGCGTGCGCCGCACTCAGGCGGCCTGAACCCGTCCTCAGGGGGTTCGAGACATCAGTAGATCAGGGCGAGGGCGTAGCCCAGCAGGCCCACCGCGAAGACCACCACGACCGCGAGGATCAGGGCCATCGGCCCCTTGGCCCAGCCCTTGGCCGGATTGCTGAGCAGGTCCTGCGGGCCTGCCTCGGGCATGCTGCTCTCCGCCGGCGGCGTCTCCCCGGGCGGCACGCCGCCGCCCGGCTCCAGGCCGGTGCTGAGTCGGGGTTCGGGATCCGGATTCACATAGCTCATGGCCCCCGAGTCCCCCGATCGGGCCGAGATCACCGGGTGGGAACACTTCTGCCGTCCGGGTCCCCCGCCGCCTGCGGCTGGGCTAGCCTCCGAGCACCGTCGACCACGGTGTTCGTCGGCGACGTCACCGTCCGTACACGTCAGGAGCCGGCGCATGCACGACCCCGCACTCGCTCCCCGGACCGTCCCGCCGCTGACCGGCTCCCTCGCCGACAGCCTCTTCGAGACGGCCGCCCGCACGCCGACCCTGCCGATGCTCGCCCGGCGCCGCGGCCCCGGCTCCACGGCGTGGGACGAGGTGACCGCGGTGGAGTTCCGCGACGAGGTGGTCGACCTGGCCAAGGGCCTGATCGCGAGCGGGATCACGCCGGGCGACCGGGTGGCGATCCTGGCCCGCACCCGGTACGAGTGGACGGTCTTCAGCTACGCCCTGTGGACGGTGGGCGCCGAGGTGGTGCCGATCTACCCGACCTCCTCGCGCGACCAGGTCGAGTGGATCCTGCGGGACGCGGGCTGCGTGGGCGTGCTGGTCGAGGACGAGCAGAACGTGATGACCGTCGGCTCGGTGTGCGCGTCGCTGCCCGCGCTGCGCCACGTCTGGCAGCTGGACGCGGGCGCGCTGGACACGCTGGTGGCGCGCGGCGCGTTCCTCCCGTCCGCCACGGTCGACTCCATGCGCCGCATCGTGCTGCCGGAGGCCACGGCCGTGGTGGCCTACACCTCGGGCACCTCAGGCCGCGCGCTGGGCTGTGCGCTGAGCCACCGCGGCCTGGCCGCCCCGTGCGACACCCTGCTCGCCGGCTGGGGTCACACGGCCGCGCCGCCGGGAGAGCAGGGCGCGGTCCTCGCCTACCTGCCCTTCTCGCACGTGTACGGGCTGATGATCCAGAACCTCTGCGTCCGCGGCGGGTTCCTGATGGCCCACGAGCCGGCGCTGACCGGGGAGGCGCTCTCCTCGGCCCTGCGCTCCTTCCGGCCGACGTATCTGTACGCCGTCCCGTCGGTCCTGGAGAAGATCTACAAGAATTTCCTGCGCACGGCCCAGCAGGCGGGACACGGTGCCCTGTTCGAGCGGGCCGCGGCCACGGCGCGCGACTACGCCACGGCGCTGGAGCGCCGGCGCCTGGGCCGGGGAACCGGGCCCGGATTCGACCTGCGCCTCCAGCACGCCCTGTACGAGCGGACGGTGTACCGGCGGCTGCGCACCGAGCTGGGCGGCCGGGTGACCCGGGCCACGTCGGGCGGTTCGCCGCTCAGCCGCGAGCTCGCCCTCTTCTACGAGGGCATCGGCGTCCACGTGCACGACGGCTACGGGCTGACGGAGACCAGCGGCGGGCTGACGATGCAGCCACTGGGCCGGGAGAAGTCGGGCACCGTCGGGCAGCCGCTGCCCGGCACGGAGATCCGGGTGGCCGACGACGGGGAGATCCTGGTACGCGGGCCGTCGCTGTTCCAGGGGTACGTCGGCGACGGGACCGCCACCCGCGAGGTGCTGCGCGGCGGCTGGCTGGCCACCGGCGACCTCGGGCACCTGGACGACGAGAACTACCTGGCGATCACCGGCCGCAAGAAGGACGTGATCATCACCAGCGGCGGCAAGAGCGTGGCCCCGGCCGCCCTGGAGCAGCGGCTGCGGATGCACCCGCTGGTCCACCAGGCGGTGCTGGTCGGCGACAACCGGCCCTGCGTCGGTGCGCTGATCACGCTCGACCCGGAGTTCCTGACGCACTGGCGGGCGTCCCTGGCCCTGCCCGGCGACACTCCGGCCCGGGAGGCCCGGGAGGAGAACGCGCTGCGGGAGGAGGTCGCGCGGGCGGTGGCCGCGGCCAACAGCGCGGTGTCGCGTTCGGAGTCCATCCGGGTCTTCCGGGTCCTTCCCCAGCCCTTCGACGTGGCGGGCGGGCTGCTCACCCCGTCGATGAAGCTCCGGCGGGACGAGATCGTACGGACCTACTCCCTGGAGATCGACGCCATGTACGAGGCGCGGTCCCACCGCCGGCCGACGCCGCCGCCCCAGGAGCCGGCCGGCTGGGAGGACGCGGACAACGTGTTCCTCCGCTGAACCGGCGCCCGGCCCGTCCCCGGCCCGGCACACCGGCGCGACTAGGTTCGGCCCGCACGGGAACTTACAGACGAAGGGGATGCGAAGGAGAAGGAACGACGCCCGGCCCGTGCCGGGCCGGGAAGGCGCAATGGCAGCCGAGTCGCGTTGGGACAGGACACTGGCTTCCGAGGAGATCACGAACCGCACCGCCAGCTTCACCGGGGAGTTGCACAATGTGACCGGTGCGCGGCTGGTCGCGGAGGAGTTCCTCCACGACCTCGCCCGTGCGGCGCCGCCCGCGGCGCCCGAGCACTGGGACGACATCCTCCTCGTCGTCACGGAGCTGGCGGCCAACGCCGTGCAGTACGCTCCGGGGCCGTTCCAACTGCGGCTGCGGCGGACCTTCGACGGCGTCCACGTGGTGATGCACGACACCAACACGACGGAGCCCGCGCCGCGCCCCTTCCATCCGAGCAAGGGCGGCGGCGGCATCGGCTGGCACCTGATCCACACCCTGTCCGACCAGGTGAGCGTCGTCACCGGGGAACGGGGCAAGGACATCCACGTCTTCCTGCCCTGGTGACGGACGGCCGCCGGGGCACCACCCGTCGTCGTCGTGGACGGCGATCCGTACGGGCCGGGCGTGACCCGTACGGGGGTAGGCGTTCGGCCGGGTGACACATCGCTTTGTCCGCGCCGGGGACCTGGGTTAGCCTCTGGCGTATTTTTCTCCTGGGGGCGAATCCGTGAACTGCGAGAACGCGGGCACGGGAGGCCGGGCCGCCCGAACGGTCCGGCAGGGGGTGGTGGGTCCTCGCCGCGAGGACCCCGGGGAGCGGAACGAGGGTGCGCATGACCAGCGACAGCACGGGACCGGTCGACGCGGTTCCGGGCGATCAGGAACTGCGCCGTCTCCTGGCCGGCCTGACGGCCGTGCGGGACGGCGACTTCGGCACCCGTCTGCCGGACGACGCGGACGGGCTGATGGGCGACATCGCCAAGGTCTTCAACGGCATGGTGGACCAGTTGTCCGTGTTCACCTCCGAGGTCACGCGGGTCTCCCGCGAGGTCGGCACGGAGGGCGCCCTGGGCGGGCAGGCGCGGGTGCCGGGGGTCTCGGGCACCTGGGCCGACCTGACGGACTCGGTCAACGCCATGGCGGGCAACCTCACCAGCCAGGTCCGTGACATCGCCCAGGTGGCCACGGCGGTCGCCAGGGGGGACCTCTCCCAGAAGATCGACGTGGACGCCCGCGGCGAGATCCTGGAGCTGAAGAACACCATCAACACCATGGTCGACCAGCTCTCCGCCTTCGCCGACGAGGTCACCCGCGTCGCCCGCGAGGTCGGCACCGACGGACGGCTCGGCGGCCAGGCCGACGTCCAGGGCGTCCGGGGCACCTGGCGCGACCTCACCGACTCGGTGAACTTCATGGCGGGCAACCTGACCAACCAGGTCCGCAACGTCGCCCAGGTGGCCACCGCCGTCGCCAAGGGCGACCTCTCCCAGAAGATCACCGTGGACGCCCGCGGCGAGATCCTGGAGCTGAAGAACACCATCAACACCATGGTCGACCAGCTCTCCGCCTTCGCCGACGAGGTCACCCGCGTCGCCCGCGAGGTCGGCACGGCCGGGAACCTGGGCGGGCAGGCCCGGGTGCGCGGGGTGTCGGGGACCTGGAAGGACCTCACCGACAACGTCAACGTGATGGCGTCGAACCTGACCGGTCAGGTCCGCTCCATCGCCCAGGTGGCCACCGCCGTGGCCCGGGGCGACCTGTCGCAGCGGATCACCGTGGACGCCGAGGGCGAGGTCGCGGCGCTGGCCGACGTGATCAACACCATGGTCGACACGCTGTCGGCGTTCGCCGACGAGGTCACCCGCGTCGCCCGCGAGGTCGGCACCGACGGGCGGCTCGGCGGCCAGGCGAACGTGCCGAACGTCGCCGGGACCTGGAAGGACCTCACCGACAACGTCAACTCGATGGCCAACAACCTCACCAACCAGGTGCGCAACATCGCCCTGGTGACGACCGCGGTGGCCCGGGGCGACCTGTCCAAGAAGATCGACGTCGACGCCCGCGGCGAGATCCTCGAACTCAAGACGACCATCAACACCATGGTCGACCAGCTCTCCGCCTTCGCCGACGAGGTCACCCGCGTGGCCCGCGAGGTCGGTACCGAGGGCCGGCTCGGCGGCCAGGCCGAGGTGGAGGGCGTCTCCGGCACCTGGAAGCGCCTCACGGAGAACGTCAACGAACTGGCCGGCAACCTCACCCGCCAGGTCCGCGCGATCGCCGAGGTCACCTCCGCCGTCGCCGAGGGCGACCTGACCCGGTCGGTCACCGTGGAGGCGTCCGGCGAGGTCGCCGAGCTGGGTGACAACATCAACGCCATGGTGGAGTCCCTGCGCGAGACCACGCGGGCCAACCAGGAGCAGGACTGGCTCAAGACCAACCTCGCCCGCATCTCCGGCCTGATGCAGGGGCACCGGGACCTGCCCGTCGTCGCCGAGCTGATCATGGACGAGCTGGTGCCGCTGGTGTCGGCCCAGTACGGCGCCTTCTACCTGGCCGAGGACGGGGACGACGGTCCGGAGCTGCGGCTCGTCGGCTCCTACGGCTACCCGGAGGACACGGCCAGACCCACCCGTATCGCCTTCGGCCGCACCTTGGTCGGTCAGGCCGCGCGCAGCCGGCGCACCATCATGGTGAACGAGCTCCCGCCGGGCTACCTGACCATCTCCTCGGGGCTCGGCGAAGTGGTCCCGGCCGCGCTGGTGCTGCTGCCCATCGTGGTCGAGGGGCAGGTCCTCGGGGTCATCGAGCTGGCCTCGGTCGCCGCCTTCAGCCAGATCAACCAGGACTTCCTGGAAATGCTGATGGAGACCATCGGCGTCAACGTCAACACGATCGTGGCCAACGCCCGTACCGACGAACTCCTCACCGAGTCGCAGCGGCTGACCGGCGAGCTCCAGGCCCGCTCCGCGGAGCTGCAGACCCAGCAGGAGGAACTGCAGCACTCCAACGCGGAGCTGGAGGACAAGGCCTCCCTGCTCGCGGCGCAGAACCGGGACATCGAGGCGAAGAACCTGCAGATCGAGCAGGCCAGGCAGGAGCTGGAGGCACGCGCCCAGCAGCTGTCGCTGGCCTCGAAGTACAAGTCGGAGTTCCTGGCCAACATGAGCCACGAGCTGCGCACCCCGCTCAACAGCCTGCTCATCCTGGCCCAGTTGCTCGCCCAGAACCCCTCGCGCAACCTCACCCCGAAGCAGGTCGAGTACGCGGGCATCATCCACTCGGCGGGCTCGGACCTGCTGCAGCTGATCAACGACATCCTGGACCTGTCGAAGGTCGAGGCCGGGAAGATGGACGTCTCCCCCGAGCGCGTGACGCTGCGCCAGCTCATCGAGTACGTCGAGGCCACCTTCCGGCCCATGACGAGCCAGAAGGGGCTGGAGTTCACGGTCGTGACGGCCCCCGGGGCACCGGCGGACCTGCTGACCGACGACTCCCGGCTGCGGCAGGTGCTGCGCAACCTGCTGTCGAACGCGGTGAAGTTCACCGAGCGGGGCGGCGTGGAGCTGGCCGTCGAACCGGCACCGGACGACGAGGTGCCCGGGGGCGTGGTGCGGGGCGGTCCCGTGGTGGCCTTCCGGGTCAAGGACACGGGTATCGGCATCCCCGAGCAGAACCTGGAGTCGATCTTCGGCGCCTTCCAGCAGGCGGACGGCACGACGAGCCGCAAGTACGGCGGCACCGGTCTCGGCCTGTCCATCACGCGGGAGATCGCCCAGCTCCTCGGCGGCGCCGTCACGGTGGACAGCACGCCCGACCGGGGCAGCACCTTCACGCTCTACCTGCCGGTGGCCCGGCCCGACTTCGAGGACCTGCTGGCCCGCGCCCCCGAGCACCTCCCGGCCGACGCGTCGTCCGACGTCCTCGACCGTCCGGCACCGGTGGCCGAGCTGACCGGCGGCCACCGCCGGCGGCCCCGGCGCCTGCTCGTCGTGGAGGAGCGGCCGCGCGGTCTGCTGACCCTCGTCGCGGAGAGCGTGGTCGCCGACCTGACGCACGGGCGGGACGACGCGGGCGACCGGCCCCCGCTCGACGTCATCACGGCGGTGGGCGCCGAGGAGGCCGCCGGAGCCCTGGCCGCCGAGCCGTGCCACTGCGTCGTCCTGGAGCTGGGCATGCCGGACGACGAGGCGTCCCGCTTCCTGCGGGCGTTGCGGGGCGACTCGGCGCTGGCGAGCGTGCCGGTGCTCGTGCACAGCGGTCACCGGGCGGACGCCGCCGTGGCGGAGGACCTGCGCTCGCGCGCGGCCGGCGGGACCCTGGAGTTCCTGGCCGGCCTCGACGAGCTGCGCGAGCGCATCGCACTGCATCTGGCCGCCGAGGAACCCGGGGACGTGCTGTCCCTGGTGCGGCCGGAGGAGCCGCCGCGTCCGGACCCGCGGGCCGGTCAGGGGCCGCCCGCCGGGCGCACCGTCCTCGTCGTCGACGACGACGCCCGCAACCTGTTCGCGCTCAGCGGGATCCTGGAGCTGCACGGCTTCCGGGTGCTGCACGCGGAGAACGGCCGCCGGGGCATCGAGGCGCTGGTGGACCACCCGGAGGTCGCGCTGGTCCTGATGGACGTGATGATGCCGGAGATGGACGGCTACACGGCGACGGCCGAGATCCGCCGCATCCCGCGGTACGCCGAGCTGCCGATCATCGCGGTCACGGCGAAGGCCATGCCCGGCGACCGGGAGAAGAGCCTGGCCTCGGGTGCCAGCGACTACGTCACCAAACCCGTCGACACCAAGGACCTGATCGCCTGCGTCCGCCGGTGGCTGCCCGCATGAGCGTGTCCGAGCGGCCCGGCGAGCCGGGCGGCGGTGTCCGAGGGGACCTGTCCGACCCGGTCGGCATGACGCCGCTGTCGCCCGTGGGCCGACTGGCGGCCACGGTGGACCGGCTCAGCCGCGAGGTGCGGGCCGCCCAGGCGGAGGCCGAGGGCCGGGCGCTGATCGAGCTGGCCAAGGGCATCCTGGTCGCGCGGCTCGGCTGCGGCCCGGCCGAGGCCGCCCGGCAGCTCGCCGAGCTGGCCGAGCAGTCCCGGGCGACGCCGCTGGAGTTCGCGGTCGACGTGATCAACCAGGCCGCCCGGGACCGCGTGTCGGAGGTGACGGACGCGTTCCTCGCGGCCACCGCCGCGGTGCGGGCCACCACCTTCGAAGACGACCCGGACGGCCCGGACGACCCGCACGGCACGGGCGCCGGGGAACCGGGCGGGACGGTGGCCGAGTCCGCCGCCGTACGCCTGCGGGCGGCCGAGAGCGGCGCACTGGCCGCGGACGACACCCAGGCCGTCGCCGACGCGCTGCTGGAGCAGGCGCTGCGCCCGCTCGGCGCGGTGGCGGTGGCCATCTGGTCGGCCGGGTACGACGGGTCCCTCACCCTGGTGGGCAGCGCCGGGTTCCCGCCCGCCGAGGCGGCCCGCTGGCGCTATGTGCCGCCGGACGTGGCGACGGTGGCCCGGCGCGGACTGACGGAGCGCTCGGGGCAGTGGTTCGCGTCCCTCGCCGGGACGGGGCTGCCCAGCGTGGGCCGGCACCAGTACCCGGAGGGCGGCAGGGTCGCCGTGCCCGCCGGCACCGGGGGGCGCATCCACGGCGTCCTGGAGATCGCCTGGCCGGTGCCGCTGGCCCCGCAGCCCCCGCAGGTGGTCCGTCAGGTGGAGGCCCTGGCGGAGCTGTGCGCACACACCCTGGAGTCGTACACGCCGCCGCGCGGGCCCGGGCAGGAGCCGCGGGTCATCCCGGACGCGGTGGAGCTGATGGACCTGGCCGACGGGCTGCACGACCCCGCCCTGGTGCTGGTGCCGCACCTGGACGCGGCGGGGCAGCTCGCGGACTTCCGCATCCAGCACGTGAACAAGCGCTTCATGGATCCGGCCGGACGGCCGCGTGCCGTCGTGGGCGGTGCGCTGCTGCTCGAGGCCTATCCGATGGCGGCCGGGGACAGCGAGCTTTTCCAGAACGTGGAGCGCGTGTACGCCACGGGCGAGCCGTTCCGCGCCCGGCACCTGAACCTGACCGCGCTGGTGGACCAGGTGCCGCTGGCGGCGGTCGCGGACATCAGCGTCAGCCGGCACGGCAACGCCGTGCTGCTCATCTGGCGCATCGAGGACGAGACGGCCCGGCTGGCCAGCCTCCTCCAGCACGCCCAGCGGCTCGGCCGCATCGGCGGTTTCGAGGAGAACCTGCTGACCGGCGAGATCACCTGGAACGGGCAGCTGTTCGACCTGTACGGGCGCCCGCACACGAGCACGCCGGTGCCGCTGGAGGAACTGGCCGCCCACGCCCACCCGGACGACGCCGTGGCCATCGGGCGGTTCCTGCGCACGCTGCTGCACCACCGGCGCCCGGCCTCGGCGGCGTTCCGGCTGCGGCGGCCCGACGGGGTGACCCGGCACGTGCGGGTGGTGGCCGAGCCGGTCCTGGACACCGACGACCGCCTGCTCCTGGTCCGGGGCGCCTGCCAGGACATCTCGGCCCAGCACTGGACGGAGGTGGCGCTCGCCGCGACCCGCGACCAGCTGGCCCACACCGAGCAGCAGGCCGTCGAACGCGCCCGGCTCACCCTTCAGTTGCAGCACGCCATCATGCCGCCCGCCCAGACCCCGCTGCGGGTGCCGGACCTCCAGGTGGCCGTCCGGTACCGGCCCGCGGAGACGGAGCAGCTGGTGGGCGGCGACTGGTACGACGCGGTGATGCTGCCGAGCGGTCTGGTGCTGCTGTGCGTGGGGGACGTCGCCGGGCACGGGATAGAGGCGGCGACCAGCATGGTGGTGCTGCGCAACGCGCTGCGCGGTCTCGCGGTGACCGGGGCCGGTCCCGGCCAGCTGCTGTCCTGGCTGAACATCGTGGCGCACCACCTGACGGGCGGGGTCACCGCCACGGCGGTGTGCGGCCTGTACGACCCGGCCCGGCGCACGCTGCGCTGGGCCAGGGCGGGCCACCTGCCGCCGGTGCTGGTGCGGGGCCCGGGGGCGGAGCCGCTGCCGCTGGTCAGGGGGATGCTGCTGGGGGCGGTGGCGGAGGCGGCGTACGAGGAGGCGGAGGCGGAGCTGGCCGCCGGGGACACGCTGCTGATGTACACCGACGGTCTGATCGAACGCCGCGACCGGCCGGTGGAGGAGGCGCTGGCCCAGCTGCTGAGCACGGTGCGTCCGACGCCGAACACCCTGGACCAGCATCTGGACCGGCTGCTCACCTACAGCAGGTCCGACACGGACGACGACACGTGTCTGGTGGGCATCCGGGTGGGGTGAGGCACGGCGGGACGAACGGGCCCGGCCGGCAGGTGTGGAGTCGGGATCCGGGGGTATCCGCCCGGCGCGGTGGGCCACACGACGGCCCGCCGCGCCGCCGCGTTGTTGGAGGTACACGTGCCCATAGCCCAGAACCCGCTGTCCGTCGAGGTGACGCTGCCGCGGGAGGATGTCGCGCTGCTCAAGGTGGAGGGTTACCTGGACGTCGACACGGCAACCGAGTTCCAGCACCATCTGGCCAACCAGCTCCACCACGGCCGCAGGCACTTCCTGTTGGATCTGTCGGCGGTCCCGTTCATGGACTCGTCCGGCATGAACATCATCCTGCGGGTCTACCAGGAGGCCCGCGAACTGCCCGGCAGCGTGCACATCATCTCGCCGGCCCCGGCGGTGCTGCGCGTCCTGGACCTGACGGGGGTGAGCATCACGGTGCCGGTCTCGGAGAACCTCGAAGAGGCCCTCGCCCGGGTGGACGCCCAGCCGGGGGGTCCGCGGATTCCCGACGCCTGAGCCGCCGCGCGTCCGCGTCCCGCCCCGTACCGGTCGTGCGGAAGCGGGTGACGCGCCAGGTCGGCGGGTGGTTAGAGTTGTCGACCGGCTGGGTCACACCGCCGGCCCACCGTCCCGGTCGGGGTGGGGTTCGGCGCAACGCGGATGAGGAGTGGGACAGGTGCCGGAACAGGCGGAGGGAACGGCGGGAGCGCCGACGCGCGAGGTCAGGGACTTTCTGCGGCGCCACCGCGAGCAGATCGCCCAGCGATGGTCGGACGAGCCCTTGTTCCGGGCCGTGTTCACCGTCTCGCGCGACGAGGCGGTCGAGGCGGCCAAGGCCGTCGTGGACGCGCTGGCCCAAGTCGCGGACGCGGCGCGGGTCGAGGACCCGGACGCGGCCGGATTCACGGCGGTGCGCGAGCAGTTGGCCCGGATGGGCGCGGCCCGCTCGCGCGCCGGGCTGAGCACCGCGCAGGTGTCGAGCGAGCTGGCCACGCTGCGTCCGCCCGTCGAGAACCTGCTGGTGGCCGCCCTGCCCGACCAGGCTCCGGCCGAACACGTCCGGGACTGTGTCACCACCCTGAACGTCCTGATGGGCACCCTGCGGGTCGTGGTGATGCAGACGGCGCTCAGCGAGGGGCAGGCGCTCATCGACCGCCAGCGGCTGCAGTTGCTGGAGGTGGCCACGCCGGTCATCAAGCTGTGGGACGGCATCGTGGCCGTTCCGCTGATCGGCACGCTGGACAGCGCGCGCAGCCAGGTGGTGATGGAGACCCTGCTGGAGTCCATCGTGGAGCAGCAGGCGCGCTACGCGATCCTGGACATCACCGGCGTGCCGACCGTCGACTCGCTGGTGGCGCAGCACCTGATGAAGACGGTCGCGGCGGCCCGGCTCATGGGCGCCGAGTGCATCGTCTCGGGCATCCGGCCCGCGATCGCGCAGACCATGGTCCACCTCGGTCTGGATCTCGGCACGGTGGTCACCCGGGCGAGCCTCGCGGACGCGCTGGGGTACGTGCTGCACCAGCTCGGGATCGGCATCGTGACGCCCGGCACGAACGGTGCGGTCGAGCGGTGAGCCAGGCGTTTCCCGGGCCCCACGGGGCTCCGGTGACAGGGCATGTACCGGTGCTCCGGCTCGGTGAGATCCTGCTGGTCACCCTTCAGGGGGACCTGCACGACAGCACGGCGCAGCAGCTCCAGGAGGATCTCGCCGAGACCATCGTGCGCAGCGGCGCCACCGGCGTGGTCATCGACGTCTCCGGCGTGGAGATCGTCGACTCCTTCCTCGGCCGGGTCCTGGCCGAGATCGCCGGGCAGACCGGTCTGCTGGCGGCGCGGACGGTGCTGGTCGGGATGCGGCCCGCGGTGGCCATCACCCTGGTGGAGCTGGGGCTGACGCTGCCGGGCGTGCACACCGCGCTCAGTACCGAGGTGGCCATGGAGCTCCTCAGGCAGCAGGCCCCGTCGTCCCGCTTCGGCGGCCTGCGCCAGGAGAGTCAGTGATGCACACCGCCGCGGGCTCCCAGGCCCGCCTGCCGATCCGTTCGGACATGGATCTGGTATGGGTGCGACAGCATGTGCGCCAGGCCGCCGCCCAGCTCGGTTTCGGCCTGGTGGACCAGACCAAGCTGGTCACGGCGGCCAGTGAGCTGGCCCGCAACACGCTCGTGTACGGCGGTGGCGGCACCATGGAGACGGAGTCGATCGTGGAGGGGACCACGCACGGGCTGCGGCTGACCTTCAGCGACGAGGGGCCCGGTATCCCGGACGTGGAGCAGGCGCTCAGCGACGGGTTCACGTCCGGCGACGGCCTCGGCATGGGGCTGGGCGGCGCGCGGCGGCTGGTGCACGAGTTCGCGATCGAGAGCGCCCCGGGCTCCGGGACGACCGTGCGGGTGACGTCCTGGGTGGGCCGGCCGCCACGCCCGCGTGAGGAGTCCTGATGCCCCGCGTGTGGGACGTCCCGGTGCACGACTCGACCCGGGTGCGGGACGCCCGGGTGGCCGCCGAGCACGCGGCGGCCGCGGCCGGTCTCGACGAGCAGCGGACGTCGGCGGCGGCGCTGGTGGCGACCGAGCTGGCCACCAACCTGCTCAAGCACGCCGCGGGCGGCCGGGTCGTCGTCGACGTGGTCGCCCCTCCCATCCTCACGGCCGACCGGGAGCCGAGGCCGCGCGTGCAGGTCACGACGGTCGACCACGGTCCGGGGATCGCCGACGTGTCCGCCGCGCTGCGCGACGGATTCACCACCACCGCCGGCTCCCTCGGCGCGGGCCTCGGCACCTGTGCGCGCGTCGCCGACGACTTCGACCTGCACAGTGCACCCGGCCGGGGCACGGTGGTGGTCGCCCGGATCGGCGTGTCCGAGGCCCGCGCCGCCGACCCCGAGCCGGCGGCGCGGTTGCGGGCCGGCGCGGTGAACGTCCCGTTCGGGGGTGCGGAGTACTCGGGCGACGCCTGGGCCTGGGTCCGGGACGGGGACCTCGTCACGCTGATGCTGGCCGACGGTCTGGGCCACGGTCCGGAGGCCGCCCGTGCCTCGACCGCCGCCGTGGAGGCACTGCGCACCTCGGCCCACCTGCCGCCCGGCGAGGCGGTGGGGCGACTGGACCGGGCGCTGTCCGGCACCCGCGGCGCCGCCGTCGCGGTGGCCCAGGTCGACGCGCGGGCCTCGGTGCTCCGGTTCGCCGGCGTCGGCAACATCGGGGCGCGGTTGTGCGAGGGCGGCACCTGGCGACACCTGGTGTCGCTGCCCGGCATCGTCGGCACCCACCGGCCCACCACGCTGCGCGAGGAGCGGACGGCCTGGGCGGACGACCGGGTGCTGGTCCTGCACAGCGACGGTCTGCCGAGCCGGTGGTCGCCGACGTCCGACACCTCCCGCACCACGACCGACCCGGCGGTGACCGCCGCCGTCACGATCCGTGACGCCAGCAGCTCGGCGCGGCCCGTGCGGGACGACACCGCCGTCGCCGTGCTGGCCCCGACCCCGCCGGATGGCCCATGACCCGTACCTGGCAGATCAGCGACGTCACCGACGCGGCGGTGGCACGCGTCGCCGCCGCTCGCCTGGCGGCGGCCTTCGGCGTGCCACCCGTGGAACGTGCCCGGCTGACGGCGTCCCTCGGCGCACAGCTGCGGCTGTGCCTGACCAAGGGCGGCACCTGGCGGCTCGCCCTGGAGACGGGGACGGTCTCCCGGACCGCTCCGCAGGCCGCGGAGCGCGTGCTGCACGCCGTGGTGACGCCGTCGCCCGAGGCCGCTGCCGCCGGTCAGCCGCCGTGGCGGGTGACGGTGCCGTGTCCCGAGGCGGACGACGTCGGCGCCGTCGCCGACGCGGGCGCCGTGGCGGACGACCCGGCGGAGCTGGCTCAGGCCCTGCTGGGTGCCGACGAGGACACGGCGCTGGTCCTGGAGCGGCTCACCGAGCAGGAGGGCCTGGTCGACTTCCACCGGGAGGAGCTCCAGCAGACGAACCAGGGCGTGGTGGCGCTGCACGCCGAACTGGACGCCGCCGGGCGGGCCCAGCGCGAGGCGTTCGCCGCCGAGCGCAAGGCGCGTACGGAGGCGGAGCACGCCCGGCGCAGGCTGACGTTCCTCGCGGACGCGAGCGCGGTGCTGACGGCGTCGCTCGACCACCACGAGATCGTGCGCCGGCTGCCGGAGCTGCTGGTGCCGGAGTACGCGACCGGGGTGGACATCTGGCTGTTCGACCAGGACGGCGACCGGCCGGGCCCCGCCCACGCGGCGGCCGCGGTGGTCGCCGCCCGCACCGGTCGCCCGCAGTACGCCGCCGCGCACCCCGGCGGGCTGCCCGGCGTCGACGACCAGCCGCCCTCGGCGCTGGCCCCGGACCGGCCGCTGCTGTGCATTCCGCTGCCGACGCGGCAGGCTCCGCTGGGCGTGGTGACCCTGTCCCCGCCCGGGGACCGCTGGGACCCGGACGACGCCGTGATGCTGGTGGAGCTGACCCGGCGGGCCAGCATCGCGATCGACCACGCCCAGCGCTACCAGCACAACCGCGACATCGCCGAGACGCTTCAACGGGCCCTGCTGACCGAGCTGCCGGCCCCGCCCGGGCTCGCCCTGGCGGCGCGCTATCTTCCGGCCACCCACGGGCTGAACATCGGCGGCGACTGGTACGACGCCTTCCGGCAGCCCGACGGCGGTGTCATCGCCGTGGTCGGGGACGTCACCGGGCACGGGCTGCGGGCGGCCGTGATGATGAGTCAGCTGCGCACCGCCCTGCGCGCGTACGCGGTCGACGGGGGCAGCCCCGGGCAGTTGCTGACCCGGCTGCACACCTTCCTGCACCACCTGCAGCCCGACCTGTTCGCCACCGCGGTCATCGCCCGCTTCCACCCCGACGACCCGACGGTGACATGGGCGGCCGCGGGGCATCCGCCGCCGGTGCTGCGTACCCCGGACGGCGCGGTCCGCACTTTGGACGCCAAACCCGGTGCGATGCTCGGCATCCCGATGCACCAGGAGATCGCGGACCACACGGTGCCGATGGCGCCCGGTTCGACGCTCGCCCTGTACACGGACGGTCTGGTGGAGCGCCGCGCCCGCGGCATAGACCCGGGCATCGCGCGGCTGGCGGACGCGCTCGGGTCGTTCGGTCCGGCGGAGCTGGACACGGACCTGGAGGGCTCGGCCGACGGGATCCTGCGTCCGATGCTCAGCGACTCCGAACGGGACGACGACGTGTGCCTGCTGCTGTGTCACCTGCGCGGTACGGGCTGATCCCCGGGAAAAAAGTTCCGAGCGGTTCGCTCCCGCCCGGTGCGCCGCGGGCCCGGGCGGGGCATGGTGGTGATCAGGACGTGTCGCCTGCCTGCCGCACCCGGCTGGCCGAAGCGGTGCGGGCGCGGTGGCATGGACGAGGTGCGAAGCGGCGATCCACGGGCAGGCGAACGGCGTTCGCGGCAGACCGCCCCGGAGCCGCAGAAAGGGATGAACACCGTGACACGACCCAGGATCCTGGTGGTCGGCGCAGGTTTCGCCGGCGTGGAGTGCGTCCGTCGTCTGGAGCGGCGGCTCTCCCCCGACGAGGCCGACGTCACCCTGGTGACGCCGTTCTCCTACCAGCTCTATCTGCCCCTGCTGCCGCACGTCGCCGCCGGGGTGCTCACGCCCCAGTCGATCGCGCTCTCCCTGCGCCGCAGCAGCCGCTACCGGACCCGCATCATTCCGGGCGGCGCCATCGGGGTGGACCTCGAGGCGAAGGTCTGCGTGGTGCGCACCATCACCGACCGGATCGTCAACGAGCCCTACGACTACATCGTGCTGGCGCCCGGCAGCATCACCCGCACCTTCGACATCCCGGGGCTCACCGACAACGCGTTCGGCATGAAGACCCTGGCGGAGGCCGCGTACATCCGCGACCACGTCATCTCCCAGCTGGACCTCGCCGACGCCAGCCAGGACCCCGTGGAGCGGGCCTCCCGGCTGCAGTTCGTGGTCGTGGGCGGCGGCTACGCGGGCACCGAGACGGCGGCATGCCTGCAGCGGCTGACGCACGCGGCCGTCAAGCGCTACAACCGGCTGGACCCGGCGCTGATCAAGTGGCACCTGATCGACATCGCGCCGAAGCTGATGCCGGAGCTGGGCGAGAAGCTCGGCCGCGACGCGCAGCAGATCCTGACCCGGCGCGGCATCGACATCTCGCTGGGCGTGTCCATCGCCAAGGCCGCGCCCGAGGAGGTCACCTTCACGGACGGCCGGGTGGTGCCCACCCGCACGCTGATCTGGACGGCGGGCGTGGTGGCGAGCCCGCTGATGGCGACGCTGGGCGCGGAGACGGTCAAGGGGCGGCTCGCGGTCACCGCCGAGATGTGCCTGCCGAACCACGACGGGGTGTTCGCGCTGGGCGACTCCGCGGCCGTGCCCGACCTCGCCAAGGGCCAGGAGGGTGCCGTCTGCCCGCCCACCGCCCAGCACGCGATGCGGCAGGGGCGGCACGTCGCCGAGAACCTCATCGCCACCCTGCGCAACCAGCCGATGCGGCCGTACGTCCACAAGGACCTGGGCCTCGTCGTCGACCTCGGCGGCGCCGACGCGGTCTCCAAGCCGCTCGGGGTCGAGCTGACGGGCCTGCCCGCGCAGGCGGTGGCCCGCGGCTACCACTGGTCGGCGCTGCGCACGGGCGTGGCCAAGGCCCGGGTGGCGGCCAACTGGGCGCTCAACGCGGTCGCCGGCGACGATTTCGTCCGCACCGGTTTCCAGGCCCGCAAGCCCGCCAAGCTGAAGGACTTCGAGTACACCGACGCGTATCTGACACCGGAACAGGTGCGGGAGCGGGTCGCGGAGGCGGACCGGGCGAAGCCGTGACCCCCACCCGCCCCCGTCTCCCGTGACGGACCGGGGCATGACATGCTGAGAAGTGGATCTCGGCGTGAACCGGCCGGGACGTGGCTGGAACCGGCTGTGAGGGCCGGCTGTGAATCGGGAGAGTGTACGGCGGCGTGAAGGCAGCGGGACGCTCGGCGCGGACACGGCTGCGCGACCGCGTCGCCGCGTCCGACCCGGGTCTGTTGCGGCTGACGGCGGGTTTGCGGACGGTGGGCGCCATCGCGCTGACGCTGGGCGTGCTCGCCGTCTTCGGCGTGGACGTGAAGCATCTGGTCGCGGGCGCCATGGCGGCGATGGTCGCGACCTTCGCCATTCGGGAGAAGGAACCGGGCCCGCAGGCGGTCACGCTGGCGCTGGGGCTGCCCGTCGCCCTGGCCTCGGTCTCGCTGAGCACGCTGCTGGCGTCGTGGGTCGTCGTCGGGGACGCCTTCTTCGTCGTCCTGATCTTCTCGGCGGTCTTCGTCCGCCGGTTCGGCGACCGGGGCACCGCGCTCGGGCTGATCGGCTTCCAGGTCTACTTCGTGTCGCTGTTCGTCGGCGGCAAGGTGTCCGGGCTGCCCGGGCTGTGGGCCGCCGTGGCCGTGGCGTTCGCGTCCAGCGCGGTGGTGCGCTTCGGGGTGGTCCCGGCGACGCCGGCGCGCATCCTCGGTCTGCTGCGGCAGGCCTTCCGGGCCCGGCTGGCCCAGCTGATCGCCACCCAGATCGAGTTGCTGGACGCCGGTCCCGACGACATCGACAAGACGCTGGAGCGCCTGCGCGAGGGCACCGCGCGCCTGCACGAGACGGCTCTGCTGATCCAGTCCCGGCTGGACGAGGGCACACCCGACGCGTCCACGGCACGCCTGGTGCAGCGGCGCATCGCGGACGCCGAGATCGCCGCCGAGCGCCTCGGTCTGCTGCTGCTGACCGCGCGCAGCGCCGAGCGGGCCGACACCCTCACGCTGCATCTGCCGGGTGCGCCCGCTCCCGCGGTGGGCCACTCCCCCGCTCCGGGCGAGGCCACCGAGCTGCTGCGCCGCGATCTGACGGCGCTGCGCACCCTGGTGCTGCGGCCGCCCGCGGAGGCGCGCGGTACGGCCCTGTCCCACCTGCGCAACCGGCTGCTCGGCTACCGCGACGAGGAGAACCTGCCGGAGGCGACCGCGGCCGTCCAGGACGTGTTCCGCGGCGTCGGTGAGACGGCGCGCGCGGTCATGGGCCTGAGGATCGCGCTGGACGGGCCGCAGGACGAGTCCGACGACTCACCGGCCACCGCACGTTCCCGGGAGGAGCTGGACGCCGAGGACGCGGCCATCGACGCCGGTGAGGAGGCGGCCGAGGAGGAGGAGCAGACCGGGCTGCGGCGGCCCACCACGCGCGCCGCGGTGCAGGTGGCCGTGGGGTCCTCGCTGGCGATCGTGGGCGGCGAGTTCCTGTCCTCGCAGCGCTGGTACTGGGCGGTGCTCACCTGCTGGATCGTCTTCATCAACACCGCGTCGACCGGCGAGATCCTGGTCAAGGGATACCGCCGGCTGCTCGGTACGGTGCTGGGCGTGGTGGCGGGCATCGTGCTGGCCGGTCTGGTGGGCAACCACACCTGGACCGCGTTCGGGCTGGTGCTGGTGCTGATCTTCGCGATGTTCTACACGGCGCCGCTGTCCTACACGCTGATGTCGTTCTTCGTCACCGCGATGCTCGGGCTGCTGTACACGCTGCTGCACACGTACAGCATGTCGGTGCTGCTGCTGCGGGTGGAGGAGACGGCGCTCGGCGCGGCCTGCGGGATCGTGGCGGCGGCGCTGGTGCTGCCGATACGCACCGACCGGCGGACGAACGAACTCCTCGGCACGGTGCTGGAGCGGCTCACCGACGTCACGGAGGGTGCCGTCGACCAGCTCAGCGGCGGACCCGAGGCGGACCTGCTGGACACCGCGCGGGAGCTGGACCAGGCCCTGGGCGACCTGCGGGCCGCCACCCAGCCGCTGACCCATCCGATCACGCCACTGCGGGCCCGACGGGACACGGCCCGTTACGTGGTGGCGCTGCTGGAGACCTGCGCCTATCACGCGCGGTCGCTGGCGGCGACGGCCGAGCTGCTGCCCACCCATCCGTCGATCGCGGCCGACCCGCGGCTGCGCGGCGCGGTGCGGCGCACGGTGCGCAACATCGAGGCGATCGCCGCCCATGTCGCGGACGAGAACGCCGGGACGCGGGTGGAGACGGGGCCGAGCATCGCCTCGCTGCTGGAGCCGGACGCCGCCGGAGTACCGCGGTACGGCCGTATCACGGGCCGGGTGCTGCGGCACCTGGAGCGGCTGGACGAGGCGGTGGTCGGCCTCGCCCGGCCGCTGGGCGTGACCGTCGGGGCGCCGCAGCGGTGACGGTCCCGCCCTGGTGGTGAGGGTCAGAAGTCGCTGGGCAGACCGCTCGCCTCGGCGATTCCGCGCAGCTCCTCGTTCTGCTGGTGGCGTTCCTTGAGGTAGTCGGCGATCTCGCCGAGTCGTTCGGGGTCGGAGGCGGTGGTCGCGTCGGTGACGACCCGGACCGGGCCGGTCTCGTCGGTGCTGATCTCGACGACCTCGTTGTCGAGGCGTCCGGTGACGGCGGTGGCGATGACCAGTGCGGCCTCGTCCCTGATCTCCTGGGGCAGCGCCTCGGCGCTGTCCCCGTCGAGCGAGAAGTCGATGGTCGGCATCTGCTGCTCGTCGATCGCCTGGAGGACCGGTTCCACCACGCTGAGCAGCAGCTGGTAGTCGTCGCTGGCCATGCGCACGCGCAGCAGGTCGAGGTAGACGTCCACGGGACGTCCGTCCGGCGGAGGAATCTCGTGTTCGTTCATTCGCCCCGTGTTCCCCGTGCCGGGACTCTCAGACCCTCCGCCAGCGGGCGAGGGCGAAGGAGAAGACGCCGAACAGCACCAGGCCCGCGGCGACACAGGCCAGCAGCCAGGGGCCGAGGGAGGTGTCGGCGAAGGAACGGAGGGTGTCGTCCAGTCCCTTCGCCCGGTCGGGTTCGTAGGCGACGGCGGCCCGTACGGCGAAGGCGCCCGCCGCGGCGAACACGATGCCGCGGGCCGTCCCGCCGCCGACTCCGGTGACGTCGACCAGCAGCCGGGCCCGGGGGCTCAGTCCGCCGAGCTTCATCTTCTTGCGATAGCTGCGGCGCAGCGCCTGTACGCCGATCACCACCCCGGCGACGACGATCGCGGCACCCGCGGCGCCCACGAGCCACCGGCCGGCGGGCATCTCCATCACCCGGGCCGTGATGTCCCGGGACTGCCGGTCGCTGGAACCGCCGCCGCCTGCTCCGGCCGCGAAGGCGAGGACGGAGTAGGCGACGAACGCGTAGAAGACGCAGCGGGCGGCGGCGGGCAGGCGTTTCCTCGCCGTGCGGCCGTCCTTGCCCGTGACTCCGAAGAGCGCTTCGGACAGCCGCCACAGGGCCATGCCGACGAGTCCGGCGCCCAGCGCCCACAGCAGCACCGCGCCGAAGGGCCGGTCCGACAGCTCGGCCAGGGCGCCGCCCCGGTCCGCCTGCCGGTTCCCGCCGCCGAAGGCGATCTGCAGGGCCAGGATGCCGACCAGCAGGTAGATGACCCCGCGGGCGGCCAGTCCCGCCCGGGCCGCCCCCTCGGCCGCCGATCCGTTCGCCGCCCGCCGGGCGCGGCCCCGCCCGGTACGGGCCAGACCGCCCGCGACACCTGCGTTCATGTGGATCCCCTCCCCGACTTCGCACGCGGTGGTACCGACGTGCGCCCGGCCGTCTTCCGTCTCAGTCCGCCACGCCCGCGTGAGCGGCGCCGGGCACCGGCTCCGGCGCGTCCGCGAGGTGGCGCCGGGCCGTCTCCAGGGCCCGCCGTACCTCACGCGTGCCGGTCGACACGCACAGCGTGTACGCCAGGTCCCGGGTCCGCGGACCCGGTTCGCCCGTCGCGTCGGCGGGCTCGTTCACCGCGGCGGCCTCGTACTCCGCGAGGAGTCTGCGCAGCACCGCGGGGTGTGGCATCAGCATCCGTCCCGTCCCCTCCCTGTCACTTTCCGTGTCCCCTGTGGCCCTCGTGGCCCCGGTGGCCCCGGTTGCCGCCATCAGGTCCGCGCCGGGTGGCCGGGGCGGGCCGTGCGCTGTCCCATCGCCTCGTCGCGGACGCGGGCGCAGCTGCGGCTGATGAGCCGGGAGACGTGCATCTGCGAGATGCCCAGGCAGTCGGCGATCCGGCTCTGCGTCATGTCCTCGAAGAAGCGCATGTAGAGGATGGCGCGCTCCCGTTCGGGCAGCCTGCGCAGGCCCTCCTTGGCGGACTCGCGGTCGATCACCGTGTCGTACGAGGTGTCGGCGGCGCCGAGGGTGTCCGCGAGGCTGTAGCCGTCGTCGCCCGCCGACAGCTCGGCGTCCAGCGAGAGGGTGCTGAAGCTCTCCAGCGCCTCCATCCCGGCGCCGACCTCGTCCTCGCTCAGCCCGGTGTGGGCGGCGAGGGCGGCCACCGAGGGTTCGGGACTGCCCGGGCTCTGGGCGAGTTCCCGGCGGGCGACGCGCACCTTGTTGCGCAGTTCCTGGACCCGGCGGGGCACCCTCAGGGCCCACATCCGGTCGCGGAAGTGGCGCTTGACCTCGCCGGTGATGGTGGGCACGGCGTAGCTCTCGAAGGCCCCCCGCTCGGGGTCGAAGCGGTCGATGGCCTTGACCAGGCCGAGCGCAGCGACCTGGCGGAGGTCCTCGATGGACTCCCCGCGGTCCCGGAACCGCCCGGCGATGCGGTGGGCCATGGGCAGCCATGCCGTGACGAGTTCGTCGCGGACGGCGTCGCGTTCGGGTCCGTCCGCCAGCCCGGCCAGGCGGCCGAAGAGGGCCATGGTGTCGGGGGCGTCGTCGTGGCGGCGGCGTGCGGGGGTGGTCGAGGGCTGGGCGGACTGGGTGGTACCGGGACGGATGGTGGGCGTTTCTATGAGCATGCGGATCCGCTCCTGAACGGTGGTCTCAGGGACTTTCCGCGGGAACGGCGCTGTCCGGGTGTCGTCCCCGGCACAGCCGGGGCACCGAAGCAGCCCTACCGCTCCCGCTGCTGCGCCTCCGGTCCGAAGCACGAATCTGCGACTGCCCCCGGCCCGGTGGAACAAACTCCGCTTTTCGAAAAGTCATCAGGACAGCGGAACGACCACGGTGATGCACTTGCCGCCCGAGGGAAGATCTGCCACCCGCACCTCGCGGGCCAGCCGGCAGACGATCGGCCAGCCCCGGCCGCCGAGGCGTCGACGGCCCCGGTCGTCGGTGGCCGGCACCGCCACCGGCAGGTCGTGGCTGCGGTCGCACACCGAGAGGCGCACGCCCGGTCGCACGCCCGGCCCCACGACGTCGACCTGGAAGTCGGTGATGCCGCCGCCGTGCAGGATGGCGTTGGTGGTCAGCTCCGAGGCGACGAGCACGGCGTCCGACAGGGCACACGGGTCGCACGACGCCCGCCCGCCGGCGCCGCGGCACTCGGTGACGGCGCGTTCCACCGCCGCGCGCGCGTCGGCGGGCCGGCACGGCCGGTACCTGCGGCCCGTGTCCCCGCCGCGCTGCTCGACGACGGGTTGAGTCGTGTCCCTGTCACGCATCGGTCAGCTCCGCTCCCTGGTCGGTCGGTCGGACGGCCCGGTCCGGCGCTGCGCGCGCCGTTGGGCCCGTCACTTTCGGCTGACCTCTGCCGGTAGGGGCAAACCTCCGGTCCTCCGTGCGGCCCACGGGCCATCCGGTCGCCCTGCGGGGGTACGCGGAGTGCATGACGGATGTTGTGGACGCGGACGAACTGCTGCGCCGGATGCACCGCGCGAGGGCCTGTGCGCTGGAGGAGGGGCGGAGCTGGCGGGCGCGCAGCGAGGCGCTGCGGTCGACCGACCCGGAGGGCTCCAGGGAGGCCGCCGTACGGACGGTGGCGTACGAGGCGGTGCTGCGGGTGCTGGACGAGGTGCTGACTCCGGGCCGGAACGCGGACCGGCGGTCCCCGGCGGATTGACGCGGCGCCGGGCGGGAAACCGGGTCGGCATGACAGTCGATCACCGCCGAGCACCGGTCCTGGAAGCCCTCGTCGAATACCGCCGTGCAGGACGGCTGTCGTTCACGCCGCCCGGGCACAAGCAGGCGCGCGGGGCGGACCCCGCGGTGCGCGAGGTGCTGGGTGACGCCGTGTTCCACGGGGACGTGCTGGCGACGGCCGGACTCGACGACCGGCTCACCCGGGGACGGGTGCTGCAGCGCGCCCAGGAGCTGATGGCGGACGCCGTGCACGCCGATCACACGTTCTTCTCGACGTGCGGGAGTTCCCTGTCGGTGAAGGCGGCGATGCTGGCGGTGGCTGGGCCGCACGAGAAGCTGCTGATCGGCCGGGACGCCCACAAGTCCGTGGTCTCGGGGCTGATCCTGTCCGGCATCGAGCCGGTGTGGGTCGAACCGCGCTGGGACGCGGAACGGCATCTGGCCCATCCGCCGACCGCCGAGTCGTTCGAGGAGGCGTTCAAGGCGCATCCCGACGCCAAGGGTGCCCTGGTCACCAGCCCGACGCCGTACGGTGCGAGCGCCGATCTGCGAGCCGTCGCCGAGGTCTGCCACGGGCGCTCGCTGCCGCTGATCGTCGACGAGGCATGGGGGGCGCACCTGCCCTTCCACCCGGATCTGCCGTCCTGGGCGATGGACGCGGGCGCGGACATCTGCGTGACCAGCATCCACAAGATGGGCAGCGGTCTCGAACAGGGTTCGGTGTTCCACCTGCGCGGCGACCTGGTGCCGCCCAAGCTGCTCGGCATGCGCGCCGACCTGCTGAGCACCACCAGCCCGTCGGTGCTGATCTTCGCCGGTCTCGACGGGTGGCGCCGCCAGATGGCGCTCGGCGGGCAGGAGCTGATGAGCGGCGCGCTGGAGCTGGCGGCCGGTGTCCGGGCGGCCGTCGAGGAGATCGACGGCATGCACGTCAACGACCGCGAGGACTTCTGCGGTCCCGGGCCGGCCCACGGTTTCGATCCGCTGCCGGTCGTCATCGACCTCGAAGGGCTCGGTGTCTCGGGCTTCCGGGCTGCGGACTGGCTGCGGGAGCACCGCGGCGTGGTCGCCCACATCACCGACCACCGCCGCATCGGCGCGCAGATCACCCACGGCGACGACCGGGGGACCGCCGACGAACTGCTCACCGCCCTCAAGGACCTGGCCCGCGCCGCCCCGGGCCTGGAATCCGCTCCGCGCGTCGAGGTGCCGTCGCCGGCCGAGCTGCGGATGCCTCAGGTGTGCCTGCCCCGGGACGCGTTCTTCGGACCCACCGAGGACGTGCCCCTGGACCGGGCCGCCGGCCGGGTCGCGGCGGAGATGATCACTCCGTATCCGCCCGGCATTCCGGCCGTGCTGCCCGGCGAGCGGCTGGCCGAGCCGGTCCTGCGCTATCTGCGCAGCGGCCTGGAGGCGGGGATGTACCTCCCCGACCCGACCGATCCGGCGCTGGAGACGGTCCGGGTCGTCGCGGAGCACGGTGCGTGAGCGGAGCCCGGTGAGTGAAACGACGGGGTGCCGGGTGAGTGAAACGGGTCACGTGTCCCGGTGCCGGTTTCGCGGAACGCCCAGAGATGGTTTAGCGTTCATCCATACGTGGCGACGGAGTCGACCGAAATGTCCTCCGCGGTCACCGCTTACGGCCCTGGCCGGCCTCCCCCGTCCGGCCAGGGCTTTTTCATGCCCTCGCGCCCCCGTCCCCGGTTCCGGCACGGAATCCGTACGGGATCCCGCCGTCCGCCGAGGTGCTCAGCGCGGCGACAGAGACTGAAATGGGCATAGGGAAAGCCCCGGAACCGAATCGCCGGCGAGGAGCCCCGTGCCATGACCAAAGCGATCAAACTGCTGAACGCCCTCCCCCTCCCCCAGCGCGCGCGGCTCATGGAGCTGGCCCAGGAGGTCTCCTTCCCGGAGGACGACCGGATCTTCGAAGCAGGGGGCAGGGCGGACCGCTTCTGGGTCATCCGCTCCGGCGCGGTCTCCCTGACCCAGCAGGTGACCTCCCTGCAGCGGGTCACGGTCGCCAGCCTCGGCGTGGGCGACCTGCTCGGCTGGTCCTGGCTGTTCCCGCCCTACGAGTGGGACTTCGGCGCCGAGGCGTTCAGCCCGGTGCGCGCCTACGAGTTCGAGGCGGCCTCGGTGCTCGACCTGTGCGAGCGGGACCCGCAGCTGGGCATCGTGCTGGTGCGGTCGGTCGCGGAGATCCTCGCGCACCGGCTGGAGTCCACCCGGGGCCGGCTCATGGAGCACTACGCCCTGCACGGGCGCGGCTCCCTGTGAGCCGCCCTCAGACGCGGTAGCGGCGCAGCGCGGGCATCGCGACGGCCAGGGCCAGCATCACGGCCACGACGAGCAGCCCGCCGCCGGCCACGGCCTCCCGGGCGCCAGCCGCGGAGCCCGCGCCGCCGTGCAGGACGTCGGCCAGCCGCGGGCCGCCCGCCACGACGACGGTGAACACGCCCTGCATGCGCCCGCGCATCTCGTCGGTGGCGGCGGACAGCAGGATCGCCCCGCGGAACACCATGGAGACCATGTCGGCGACACCGGCCACGACCAGGAAGGCGACCGCGAGCCACAGACTGCCGCTGAGCCCGAAGCCGGTGATGGCGGCCCCCCAGACGACGACCGCGCCGATCACCATCCAGCCGTGCCGGCGGGCCCGCGAGAAGGTGCCGGAGAACAGTCCGCCGGCCACCGCGCCGATGGGGATCGCCGCGAACAGCAGACCCAGCGCGAGCCCTTCGCCGTACGGGGCGTACGTCTCGGCGGCGAGCTGCGGGAACAGGGCGCGGGGCATGCCGAAGACCATGGCGACGATGTCGGCGAGGAAGGACAGCAGCAGCACCTTGTGCCGGGCGATGTAGCGGAAGCCGGCCACCACCTCGCGCACGCCCGCGCGCCGGACCGGCGTGCCCGCGAGCGGCGGCAGCGCGGGGAGCTTGTAGACCGCCCACACGGTGACGCACAGGGCCAGCGCGTCGATCAGGTACAGCTCGGGCAGTCCGATCACCGGGATCAGCACACCGGCGAGCAGCGGACCGACCACCTGCCCGGTCTGCATGACGGTCGAGCCGAGCGCGTTGGCGGCGGGCAGTTCGTCCTCGGGCACCAGGCGGGCGATGGAGGCGTTGCGGGCCGGGGCGTTGAGGCCCCAGAAGGCCTGTTGCAGCGCGAGCAGGAGCATCAGCGCGGCCACCGACGCCATGCCGGTGGCCGCCTGTATCCAGAAGAGCAGCGAGGTCACCGCGATGCCGGTGTTGGTGATCAGCAGCAGCTTGCGGCGGTCCACGGTGTCGGCCACCGCGCCGCCCCACAGGGCGAAGACGATGAGCGGCAGCAGCCCGGCGAGGCTCGCGGCGCCGACCCAGGCCGAGGAGCCGGTGATGTCGTAGATCTGCTTGGGCACGGCGACCGCGGTGAGCTGGCTGCCGACGGCCGTGACGACGGTCGAGGACCACAGTCTGCGGTAGGCCGGGCGGCGCAGGGGCCGAGTGTCCATGGCCCAGCGGCGCCATCCGCGCTGCCGCGTCCCGTCCGGCGCCGAGGCCTTCGCGTCCGGTTCGGTGCCGCTCTCGCTGCTGCTCTCGCTGGTGTCCACGCGCTTCCTACATGCTCGGTACATCTTTCGGTTGCGGGGATCACTATCGCAGCTTCGTTCGAGCCAGCCGGGACGTATACGGCCGGATCCGGCCCGCTCAGGCCCCGGCGACGAGGGAGACGCCGAGGACGATCATCGTGGCGGCCACCAGTCCGTCGAGGACCCGCCAGGCCGCGGGCCGGGACAGGAAGCGGCCGAGGTAGCGGGCGCCGAAGCCGAGCGCGGCGAACCAGACCAGGCTGGCGGCGGCGGCTCCGAGGCCGAAGGTCCAGCGCAGCGGCCCCCGGTCGGCGGCGACGGAGCCCAGCAGGAACACGGTGTCGAGGTAGACGTGCGGGTTGAGCCAGGTCAGCGCCAGGCAGGTGAGCACGGCCCGGCGGCGCGAGCCCGCGGCGTCGCCGTCCGCCCGCAGCGCCCCGGACGGCCGGAACACCCGCCGGGCCGCCAGGGCTCCGTAGCAGAGCAGGAAGGCGCCGCCGATCCAGCCGACGGCGGTCAGCGCGCCCGGCCACGCCACCACCACGGCGCCGACCCCGCCGACGCCCAGGGCGATGAGCACGGCGTCGGACAGCGCGCAGATGCCGACCACGGCGAGCACCGCGTCACGGCGGACCCCCTGACGCAGGACGAAGGCGTTCTGGGCGCCGATGGCGACGATGAGCGAGAGGCCGGTACCGAAACCGGCGGCGGCCGCCGTGAGGGCGTTGTTCATGCCCTCGACGCTAAGCGGACGATCACCGGACGTACAGCTAAAGATTCTTACGTATCATTAGCCAGTGTGATGACGACATGACGCCGACCTTGGCGGATCTGCCGCTGGACCAGGTGCGCACCCTGCTGGCCGTCGTGGACGAGGGCACCTTCGACGCGGCCGCCGCCGCCCTGCACGTGACGCCGTCCGCGGTCAGCCAGCGGGTGAAGGCACTGGAGCAGCGCACCGGCCGGGTGCTGCTGCTGCGCACCAAGCCGGTGCGGGCGACCGACTCCGGAGCCGTGCTGGTGCGGCTGGCCCGCCAGGTGGCGCGGCTGGAGCGGGACGCCTCGGCCGAGCTGGGCCTGCGCGGGGAGGGCGAGCCGACCCGGGTGACGGTGGCGGTGAACGCCGACTCGCTGGCGACCTGGTTCCTGCCCGCCCTCACCCGCATCCCCCGGGAGCCCGCCCTCTGCTTCGAACTGCGCCGGGAGGACGAGGGCCACACGGCGACGCTGCTGCGGGAGGGCGTGGTGATGGCCGCGGTGACGTCCTCGCCGGAACCGGTGCCGGGCTGCACGGTCCGGACGCTGGGCCGGATGCGCTATCTCCCCTGCGCCGCCCCCGAGTTCGCCGCCCGGCAGCTGGACGCGCCGCCACGGGAGGCCGTTGCCGACGCCCCGGTGGTGGTCTTCGACCGGCGGGACGACTTCCAGGACTCCTTCGCGCGCCGGCTCGGTCACGGTGGCGCGAGCGCCGCACGGCACTACGTGCCGACCTCGGAGGGCTTCGTCGAGGCGGTCGCCGCCGGGCTGGGCTGGGGCATGGTCCCGCAGCCGCAGGCCGACCCCCTGCTGCGCACCGGCCGGCTCGTCACCTTCGCACCGGACCTCGCGGTGGACGTCACGCTGTACTGGCAGCAGTGGAAGCTCGACTCCCCGGCGCTGGCCACGGTGGCGGACGCGGTGGTGAGGGCGGCCGCGGACGCGCTGAGCCGGTAGGCGCACGGCGACGGACCCGGCAACTCACGAGCACCACACCGGTTTCGCCCCGCGGTCGACAGGTCACCCGCAACGGAGTAAGCCATGCCATGCACGAGGGCGCGAACGATACCGATCGCAGGTGACTTTGATGGACAACTGGCGCGAGCACGCGGCATGCCGGACGGAGGACCCCGACCTCTTCTTCCCGATCGGCACCACCGGTCCGGCCGCTCTGCAGACGGAGCAGGCCAAGGCGGTCTGCCGGACCTGTCCGGTCCAGGAGCAGTGTCTGCGCTGGGCACTCGACACCGGGCAGACCCTCGGCGTCTGGGGCGGCACCAGCGAGCTGGAACGCCGGGCGCTCAAGCGGCGCGAGGCCGCGCGCCGGAGGTCCGGCTGACCCTCGCCGCCCGCGCCGGAGGTAGCCCGGCGCGGGGACCGTCGGCCGTGGGAGGACCGCCGTGAGCGTACGTGTGCGCCGGGTCTACGACCCGGCGGAGCCGGACGACGGCGTGCGCGTCCTCGTGGACCGGCTGTGGCCCCGGGGCGTGTCGAAGGACGCGGCGCGGGTGGACGAGTGGCCCAAGGGGCTCACCCCGTCGACCGAGCGGCGCCGCTGGTACCACGCGGGCGAGGGCTCGTACGAGGAGTTCGCGCGCCGGTACGAGGCGGAGCTGAGCGCCCCGGAGGCGAGCGAACTCCTCGACCGGGTACGGGAGCTGGCCGGGTCGGGCGACGTGACGCTGCTGACCGCGGCCAGATCGCCCGGCGAGAGCCACGCCGCCGTGCTGCTCCGTCTCCTCGACGAGGTGTGAGCGGCGCGGACCGGGCGACCACCGGGTCCGCCGCTCAGGCGGTCTGCCGCGCCGCGGCCCGGCCCGCCGCCCGCCCGGAGAACAGGCAGCCGCCGAGGAAGGTGCCCTCCAGCGCGTTGTACCCGTGCACCCCTCCCCCGCCGAAGCCGGCCACCTCACCGGCCGCGTACAGGCCCTCGACCGGAGTGCCGTCCGCACCCAGGGCGCGGGAGTCGAGGTCGGTCTGGATGCCGCCGAGGGTCTTGCGGGTGAGGATGTGCAGCTTGACGCCGATCAGCGGGCCGGCCGCCGGGTCGAGGATGCGGTGCGGGGCGGCGACCCGGCCGAGGCGGTCGCCGATGTAGCGGCGGGCGTTGCGGATGCCCTGCACCTGGGCGTCCTTGGCGTACGGGTTGGCCATCTGCAAGTCGCGGGCCTCGATCTGGCGCCGGAGCGCGGCGGCGTCCAGGAGCGGCTTGTCCGTCAACCGGTTCATCTTCTCCACCAGTTGCTCCAGGTTCGGCGCGGTGACGAAGTCCGCGCCGTGGCGCAGGAACGCGTCCACCGGACCCGGTGCTCCCTTGCCCAGCACGCGTTCGCGCAGGAAGCCGGCGCGGTCCTTGGCGGTGATGTCGGGGTTCTGCTCGGAGCCGGAGAGCGCGAACTCCTTCTCGACGATCTTCCGGGTGAGGACGAACCAGGAGTGGTCGTGTTCCGCGAGGCCCTCGGCCGTGCGCAGGTGGCGCAGGGTGCCCAGGGTGTCGTAACCGGGCAGGTACGGCTCCGGCAGCCGGCGGCCCAGCGCGTCGAACCACATCGAGGACGGTCCGGGCAGGATGCGGATGCCGTGGCCGGGCCAGATCGGGTCCCAGTTGCGCACGCCCTCGGTGTAGTGCCACATCCGGTCCCGGTTGACCAGGCGGGCGCCCGCCTCGGCGCTGATGCCGAGCATCCGTCCGTCGACGTAGGCGGGGACGCCGGTGACCATCTCGGCGGGCGGGGTGCCCAGGCGCTCGGGCCAGTGGCGACGGACGATGTCGTGGTCGGCGCCGATGCCGCCGGAGGTGACGACCACGGCCCGGGCGGTGAGCTCGAACTCTCCGGCCGCGTCGCGGTTGGAGGCGACGCCGCGCGGCGAGTCGTCCGGGGCGAGGACCGTGCCGCGCACCCCGCGCGCCGTGCCGTCCTCGACCACCAGGTGGTCGACGCGGTGGCGGTGGTGGAAGGTGAGCAGTCCGTCCCGCGCGGCCTGCTTCGCGTACCGCACGAAGGGCTCGACGACCCCCGTGCCGGTGCCCCAGGCGATGTGGAAGCGGGGTACGGAGTTGCCGTGGCCGCCCGCCCTCAGGTCGCCGCGCTCGGCCCAGCCGACGGTGGGCAGGAAGGTGATGCCGTGCCCGGCGAGCCAGGACCGCTTCTCCCCCGCCGCCCACTCGACGTACGCCCGCGCCCAGCGCACCGCCCAGGAGTCCTCGTCCTCGGTCCGGTCGAATCCGGCGCTGCCCTGCCAGTCGTTCCAGGCCAGGTCGAGGGAGTCCTTGACGCCGAGGCGGCGCTGTTCCGGGGAATCGACCAGGAAGAGGCCGCCGAAGGACCAGAAGGCCTGCCCGCCGAGGTTGGCCGCGTTCTCCTGGTCCACCAGCGCGACCCTCCGGCCCCGGCTGGTCAGCTCGTGGGCCGCGACCAGGCCCGCCAGACCCGCTCCGACCACGATGACGTCGGCATCCATGGCGACCGTCCCTTCCTGTTGTGTCGGTGACCCCGTGGTCAGTGACGCGTGCTGCCGTCGGTGAGCAGCGCGGTGAGCAGTTGTCCGAGCCAGATCCGGGCGTGTGCGACGTCCCGGTCGAGGAGCAGCTGGGTGGTGACCCCGTCGTACGCGGCGACCACGGCGTGCGCGGCGTGTTCCGCGTCACCCAGCACGGCGGGCAGGGCGGTGTGTCCGCGCGCCCGGGCGAGCCGGTCGGCGATCGCCCGCCTGAGCCGGGCCCGGTGTTCCAGCAGGGTCTGGGCGACGTCCGGGTCGCGGGCGGCGTGCACGAGGAAGTCCGTCTTCACCAGGAGCCAGTCCCGGTCCAGGAGCAGCACCTCGGTGACGCGCTCCACGGCGGCCGGCACGTCCAGGTCGGGGCCGTCGGAGGCGAGGGCCGCGGACACCTGCTCGGCGATCTGGCCGGCCCGTTGCTCGTAGAGGGCGAAGAACAGCTCGTGGAGGCTGGCGAAGTTGGAGTAGAAGGCGCCGCGGCTGTACCCGGCGGCCTCGCAGACCTCCTCGATCGACACCCGCCCGAACCCCTTGACGGCGAACACCTCGAAGGCGGCGTCCAGGAGGTTGGCGCGGGTGCGCGCACGGCGTCTGGTCACCCGCCCGGTCGTCTCCCGCACCACCATGCCCGGCCCCTTCGCTCCGTTCGATGCGCGAATGTATCGGATACAGCCGTGTATCGAAAGGGCGCGGGCGTGCCCTTTCCCCGTCGAGCGGTGAATAGAACACAGTTTCGAACACGGAGTACGCTGGTCCCATGACCACGCACCTCCAGGGCTCGCTCTTCGACCAGACCGACGAGGTCGGGCTCGGCTCCCTCGACGGGCTCCGCCGCACCCGCCTCGGCTCCGGTGCCTGGATCGACCTGCTCCCCGGGTGGCTGAGCGGCGCCGACGCGCTCTTCGAGCGGCTGGCCACCGGGGTCCCCTGGCGCGCCGAGCGGCGTGAGATGTACGAACGGGTCGTCGACGTGCCCCGGCTGCTGGCGTTCTACGGTGCGGCCGACCCGCTGCCGGACCCCCTGCTGACGGAGGCGCGCGACGCCCTGTCGGCGCACTACGCCGAGGAGCTGGGCGAGCCGTTCACGACCGCGGGCCTGTGCCACTACCGCGACGGCCGGGACAGCGTCGCCTGGCACGGAGACCGGATCGGCCGCGGCGCGCGCCAGGACACGATGGTCGCCATCCTCTCGGTGGGCGCGCCCCGGGACCTGCTGCTGCGCCCGGTGGGCGGGGGCGGCGAGACCGTGCGCCGCCCGCTGGGCCACGGTGACCTGATCGTGATGGGCGGCTCCTGCCAGCGCACCTGGGAGCACTGCGTCCCCAAGAGCACCCGCGCCGCCGGGCCCCGCATCAGCGTCCAGTTCCGCCCGCACGGCGTGCGCTGAGGGCCGGGCAACCGCCCGCGCCCGGTTTCTGGTTGGCTGTCCCGCGCGGGGGACCACCGACCTGGAACGCGGGAGACCATGAGCGCGGACGTACGGCAAGTGGCCGACGGCACCTACCTGGTGCACGGCGGCAACACCAACTGGGTCATCCTCACCGACGGCGACGCGGTGACGCTCGTCGACACCGGATACCCCGGCGACCGCCGGGCGCTGCTCGAATCCCTGGCCGCCGTCGGGAGTTCGCCCGAGGCGGTGGCAGCGGTGCTGATCACCCACGCCCACAACGACCACCTGGGCTCGGCCGAGTACCTGCGGGCCACCCACGGCACCCCGGTCCTGCTGCACGAGGCCGAGGTGCCGCACGCCCGGCGCGACTACCTCCAGCAGGTGTCGGTCGGCACGGTGCTGCGCAACGCCTGGCGGCCCGGCGTACTGCCGTGGATGCGGCACGTGCTGCGCACCGGCGGCACCGAGCAGCACCCGGTGACCGCGCCCGCGGCCTTCCCGGCGGACGGCGCCCTCGACCTCCCGGGCCGGCCCGTGCCGGTGCACACCCCCGGGCACACCGACGGACACTGCGTCTACCACCTGCCCGACGCCGGCGTGGTGATCTCCGGCGACGCGCTGGTGAGCGGCCACGCCATCTCCCGGACCGAGGGACCGCAGCTGCTGCCCGACCTGTTCCACCACGACCGGGCGGGCGCGGTCGCCTCGCTCGACGTCGTCGCCGGTCTGGAGGGCGACGTGCTGCTGCCGGGCCACGGTCCGGTCCACCGGGGGCCGGTGAAGGACGCCGCGGACCTGGCCCGGGAACGGGCGTTCTAGAGTCGGGGCATGGCCTTGCAGATCAGCGCCACCAATCCGGAGCATCCCGCGCTCCTGCTCGAACTGCCCTGGCAGCTGCCGCTGGAGCAGTGGCCCGAGGAGTACCTCGTGCCGCTGCCCCGCGGCATCTCCCGGCACGTGGTCCGCTACGCGCGCGCCGGGGACGAGGTGATCGCCGTCAAGGAGCTGGCCGAGCGGCCCGCGCTGCGGGAGTACCAGCTGCTGCGCGACCTGGACCGGCTCGCCATCCCGGCGGTGGACGCGCTGGCCGTGGTCACCGGCCGCTCCGACGCCGCCGGTGAGGCGCTGGAACCGGTGCTGGTCACCCGGCACCTGGGCGGCTCGCTGCCGTACCGGTCGATGTTCGAGACGACGCTGCGCCCGGCGACCATGCACCGCCTGATGGACGCCCTCGCGGTGCTGCTGGTCCGGCTGCACCTGGCCGGGTTCGCGTGGGGGGACTGCTCGCTGTCCAACACGCTCTTCCGGCGCGACGCGGGCGCCTACGCCGCCTACCTGGTCGACGCCGAGACCGGCGACCTGCACCCGCGGCTCAGCGACGGGCAGCGCGACTACGACCTCGACCTCGCCCGGGTGAACATCAGCGGCGAACTGCTCGACCTGGAGGCCTCGGGGGCGCTGCACCCCTCCGTCGACCCGGTCGAGTTCGGCACCGAGATCTGCGCCCGCTACCGGAGCCTGTGGCAGGAGCTGACCCGTACCTCCGTGTATCCGGCGGGCAAGTACCACTACATCGAGCGCCGCATCCGGCGCCTGAACGACCTCGGCTTCGACGTCGCCGAGATGCAGATCGAGCACGCCTCCAACGGCGACACGGTCACCTTCGTGCCCAAGGTCGTCGACGCCGGCCACCACCAGCGCCAGCTGCTGCGCCTGACCGGACTGGACGCCGAGGAGAACCAGGCCAGACGGCTGCTCAACGACCTGGAGAGCTGGATGGCCACCCAGGACGACTACGCCCCGGGCGACCCCCTCGGCGCCCGCCCGGAGGTCCTCGCCCACCGCTGGGTGCGCGAGGTCTTCCGGCCCACCGTGCGCGCCGTGCCGGTGGAGCTGCGCGGCGCGATGGACCCGGCGGAGATCTACCACGAGCTGCTGGAGCACCGCTGGTACCTCTCCGAGCGGGCCCAGCACGACATCGGCCTGGACACGGCCGTCGAGGACTACCTCGTCAACATCCTGCCCAGGGCCCGGGAGACCCTTCAGCCCACGGCCGACTGAGCGGCGCGGCGGCCGCTCACCTGTGCGGGACCACCGCCACCGGGCACTCCGCGTGGTGCAGCACGCCGTGCGCCACGGAGCCGATCCGGGCGCCGACGGCCGTACGGCGGGCGCGGCGGCCGACGACCATCAGCTGGGCGTCGGCGGACACCGCCAGCAGGACCTGGCCCGCGCTGCCCATCTCCACGTGCTCCACCACCGGAACGTCGGGGAAGCGCTCGCGCCACGGTGCGAGAGCCTCGCCGAGCGCCTTGCGCTCGTACTGCTCCAGGCCTCCGGCCTCGTCCGCGAGGGCCATCGAGCCGGGGCTGTAGGTGAAGACCGTCGGCAGGGCCCAGGCCCGCACGGCGCGCACGGTGGCGCCCCGCGCGGCGGCCGCCTCGAACGCGAACCCGATGACGTCGGCGCTGTCCTCCGGCTCGCCCTGCTGGCCCACCACGACCTCGCGGCCCCCCGCCTCGGCGGCGGCCTCGTCACCGGCCCGGACGAGGACGACGGGCCGGGTCGCCTCGGCGATCACCTGCTGGCCGACCGAGCCGAGCAGGAAGCCGACGACCGCGCCGTGGCCGCGCGAGCCGAGGACCAGCGTCTCGGCGTCGGCCGCGGCGGCGAGCAGGGCCGCGACGGCGTCGCCCTCGCGGACGTCGGTGGTCACCGTGAGACCGGGATGGCGCTCGGCGACGGTGCCGACCGCCCGGGCGAGGGCATCCCGCGCCCACCCCTCCTGCGTCTCCCGGTCCACCGCGTCGGCCACGCCCTGCCCCTGGAACCGCCAGGCGTGCACGACGTGCAGCGGTGCACCGCGGCGCACCGCCTCCCTCGCCGCCCAGGCCAGTGCGGCCAGGCTCTCCTCCGAACCGTCCGAGCCTGCCGTGATCGGGCGCGTCATGCGGGTCCCTCCCTGGGTCGCGGGAACGTCGTTCTCGGAGCCCAGTCTTCCCCAAGCCGTCCGCACGGCCGCGCGGGGGGAGCTTACGGACGCCGGCGGCCCGTCCCCGCCGCCCGAGCGAGGACCCGCGATCGAACATACGATGGCCGCAGGCCGGTGCGGTGACGGGGACGCCGTGCCGTGAACCCGGCCGCTCGACGTGGGGGACGTATGGCACAGGCCGACGCGGAGACACGGACCGTCATCATGACCGTGGACGACGATCCGGGGGTGTCCCGCGCCGTCGCCCGCGACCTGCGGCGGCGCTACGGCGCCACGTACCGGATCGTGCGCGCGGAGTCCGGCGAGTCGGCCCTCGACGCGCTGCGGGAACTGAAACTCCGCGGCGACCTGGTGGCCGTGATCCTGGCCGACTACCGGATGCCGCAGATGAACGGCATCGAGTTCCTGGAACAGGCCCTGGACGTCTACCCGGGTGCCCGGCGGGTGCTGCTGACGGCGTACGCGGACACCAACGCGGCGATCGACGCGATCAACGTCGTCGATCTGGACCACTACCTGCTCAAGCCCTGGGACCCGCCCGAGGAGAAGCTCTACCCGGTCCTGGACGACCTGCTCCAGGCCTGGCGGGCCGGCGACCACCGTCCGGTGCCCAGCACCAAGGTCGTCGGACACCGCTGGTCGGCGCGGTCCTCGGAGGTCCGGGAGTTCCTGGCCCGCAACCAGGTGCCCTACCGCTGGTACTCCTCGGACGAGCCGGAGGGGCGGCGACTGCTGTCGGCGGCCGGGCAGGACGGGCAGCGGCTGCCGGTGGTGATCACGCCGGACGGGACCCCGCTGGTGGAGCCGGAGGCGCCCGAGCTGGCGGCGCGGGTGGGCCTGGCGACCACGCCGACGGCCGACTTCTACGACCTGGTGGTGATCGGCGGCGGCCCGGCGGGGCTCGGCGCGGCCGTGTACGGGGCCTCGGAGGGGCTGCGCACGGTGCTGGTGGAGCGGTCGGCGACCGGCGGGCAGGCCGGGCAGAGCTCCCGCATCGAGAACTACCTCGGCTTCCCCGACGGAGTGTCCGGCGGCCAGCTCACCGAGCGGGCCCGGCGGCAGGCGGCGAGGTTCGGCGCCGAGATCCTCACCGCGCGCGAGGTGACCGGCCTGGAGGCGAACGGCGCGGCGCGCGTCGTACGGTTCTCGGACGGCTCGGCGATCGCCGCGCACAGCGTCATCCTGGCGACCGGCGTGTCCTACCGGCAGCTGGCCGCGCCGGGCACCGAGGACCTGGCCGGCTGCGGGGTGTTCTACGGCTCGGCGCTGACCGAGGCGGCCTCCTGCCAGGGCCACGACGTGTACGTCGTCGGCGGCGCCAACTCGGCCGGGCAGGCCGCGATGTACCTGGCCCGGGGTGCCAAGTCGGTGACCCTGCTGGTGCGCGGCGAGTCCCTGGCGGCGTCGATGTCGTACTACCTGATCCAGCAGATCGAGGAGACGCCCAACATCCACGTGCGCTGCTCCACCGTCGTCGAGGGCGCGCACGGCGACGGCCACCTGGAGCGGCTCACCCTGCGCGACGCGGTCGACGGCGCCACCGAACTCGTCGACGCGCAGTGGCTGTTCGTGTTCATCGGCGCGGCGCCGCTGACCGACTGGCTGGACGGCACGGTGCTGCGGGACGAGCGCGGGTTCATCCTTGCCGGGCCCGATCTGACCCCCGACGGGCGGCCGCCGGCCGACTGGGAGCTGGACCGGCCGCCGTACCACCTGGAGACCAGCGTCCCGGGCGTGTTCGTGGCGGGTGACGCCCGCGCGGAGTCCGCCAAGCGGGTCGCGTCCGCCGTAGGAGAGGGAGCCATGGCCGTGATGCTCGTCCACCGGTACCTGGAGCAGTCGTGAGCGGGCGGCCGATGCCGTGCAGCCCCGAGGAGATCGGGAAGCTGTTCCTGTTCGAGAAGCTGACGCCCGAGCAGCTGGGCCGGCTGTGCGCCGAGGGCCGGGTGGAGCTGTTCGACCCGGGCCCGGTGTACGCCGAGGGCGAGGACGCCACCTGCTTCTACGTGATGCTGGCGGGGACGGTCGTGCTGTCCCGCCGGGTCGGCGCGGACGACGTGGAGACCAACCGCACCTCGCAGCCCGGGGTGTACGCGGGCGCGATGCAGGCCTACGTCGGCGACCGGGTGCCGCAGGTCTACAACAACTCCATGCGGGTCACCGAGCCGACCCGGTTCTTCGTGCTCCCGGCCGACACCTTCGCGGCCGTGATGCGGGAGTGGTTCCCGATGGCGGTGCACCTGCTGGAGGGGCTGTTCTTCGGGTCCAAGAACACCCAGCGCACCATCGGCCAGCGCGAACGGCTGCTGGCGCTGGGGTCGCTGTCCGCCGGTCTCACGCACGAGCTGAACAACCCGGCGGCGGCCGCGGTACGGGCCACCTCGTCACTGCGGGAGCGGGTGGCGAAGATGCGGCACAAGCTCGCGGTGATCGCCGAGGGCCCGTTCTCCCGCGAGGCGCTCGCGGGACTCATCGAGATCCAGGAGCGCACGGCGGAGCGGGTGGCCAAGGCCCCCTCGCTCAGCCCGCTGGAGGCCGCCGACCGGGAGGACGACCTCGGCGACTGGCTGGAGGACCACGGCATCGAGCACGGCTGGCAGCTCGCGCCGACCTTCGTGCAGGCCGGTCTGGACACCGAGTGGCTCGAACAGGTCGCGGCGGCCGTGGACGCGGAGATCCTGCCGGGAGCGGTGGGCTGGCTCAACTACACGGTCGAGACCGAGCTGCTGATGAACGAGATCGCGGACTCCACCGCCCGCATCTCCCATCTGGTGGACGCGGCCAAGCAGTACGCGCAGCTCGACCGGGCGCCCTACCGGACGGTCGACGTCCACGAACTCCTCGACAGCACCCTGCTGATGCTCTCCGGGAAGATCGGCCCGCGGATCGAGGTCGTCAAGGAGTACGAACGCACGGTGCCGCGGGTCCCGGCCTATCCGGCAGAGCTGAACCAGGTGTGGACCAACCTGATCGACAACGCCGTCGCCGCGGTGAACGACGCGGGCGGCGAGGGGACGCTGACCGTGCGGACGGCGCTGCACCACGACCGGCTGCTGGTGGAGTTCCGCGACACCGGCACCGGGATCGACCCGGAGATCCGGGAGCGCATCTTCGACCCGTTCTTCACCACCAAGCCGGTGGGCGAGGGCACCGGGCTCGGGCTGGACATCTCCTGGCGGATCGTGGTCGACAAGCACCACGGCAGCCTCCAGGTCGAGTCCGTGCCGGGCGACACCCGGTTCCAGGTCCTCCTGCCGCTCACCGCCCCGGAAACCGACCAGACGGATACAGCCGAACCGAGCGAGGAGCCGGTATGACCAGCGACACCGGAATCGATCCCACCGTCCCGCCGAGCGGCACCGGGTGCGCCGAGTGCGACGCGGCCGGCGGCTGGTGGTTCCACCTGCGGCGCTGTGCGAGCTGCGGCCACGTCGGCTGCTGCGACAGCTCGCCCGGACAGCACGCGACCGGCCACTACCGGTCCACCGGGCACCCGCTGGTGCAGAGCTTCGAGCCGGGCGAGGAGTGGTACTGGGACTACGCGACCAGCGAGGTGCGCGAGTCGGGCCCGGGCCTCGCCCCGCCCGGCAGCCACCCGGCCGACCAGCCCTCCCCGGGCCCGGCGGGCCGGGTCCCGGACGACTGGGCGAGCACGCTCCACCGCTGACCCGGCGGCGGGCCGGCGGCCGGGCCCCTGAAACCGGGCAGCCCGCTGCCGGACCCGCGTGTCAGGATGGGCGGCGTGCCGCAGACCTCACTCACCAGCCCGCTCGTCGGCCGCGAGGACGAACTCGCGCGTCTCACCGGCGTACTGGAACGCGCCCGCGCCGGTGAGGCCCGCGCGGTCCTCGTGGCCGGGGACGCCGGGGTCGGCAAGACCCGGACCCTGGACGAGGTCGCCGGGCGCGCCGCCGCGGCCGGGACGACCGTGCTCACCGGTCACTGCGTGGACCTGGGCGACGTGGGTCTGCCGTATCTGCCGTTCACCGAGATCCTGGGCGTGCTCGCCGGCGACCAGCGGTTCGCCGCCGTGCTGGCCGGGCACCCGGTGGCCGACCGGCTGCTCGGCGGCGGGCCGGACGACGGGACCGACGCCGCGCCCTCGCGCCTCAGGCTCTTCGAGGGCGTGGCCGCCCTCCTGACCGACCTGGCGGACGTCGCACCGCTGCTGCTGGTCCTGGAGGACCTGCACTGGGCCGACCAGTCCTCCCGGGACCTGCTGAGGTTCCTGCTCGGCCGGGGGGTTCTCCAGCGGCCGGCGGGCGGGGCCCCGGGCCACCGCCTCGCGCTGTTCGCCTCGTACCGGGCGGACGACCTGCACCGCCGCCATCCGCTGCGCCCGCTGCTGGCCGAACTGGTGCGCCTGCCCGGCGTGGAGCGGCTGGAGCTGCGGCCGCTGCCGGACGCCGACGTGGCCCGGCTGGTGCGCTCGCTGCGGGAGCGCCGGCTGCCGGACAGCACCGTGCGCCGCATCGTGGAGCGGGCCGAGGGCAACGCCTTCTACGCCGAGGAGCTGGTCGCCGCCACGGACGCGCCGGCCGGGGGCGTCCCCAGCGGGCTGGCCGACGTCCTGCTCATCCGGTTCGAGCAGCTGTCCGAGACCGCTCAGCAGGTGCTGCGCACCGCCGCCGTGGCGGGCCGACGGGTGGGTCACGACCTGCTGCGGGACGCCGTCGGGCTGCCCGAGGAGGAGCTGGAGTCGGCGCTGCGCGAGGCGGTGGAGCGGCAGTTGCTGGTCTCCGGCGAGGGGGGCACCTACTCCTTCCGGCACGCCCTCGCCCGGGAGGCGGTCTACGCCGACCTGCTGCCCGGCGAACGGGCCCGGCTGCACGGCGCGTTCGCCCGGCTGCTCGCCGGTCCCGACCGCCGGTCCGACAGCGCGGCCGAGCGCGCGCACCACTACCGCGAGAGCCACGACCTGCCCGAGGCGCTCGCCGCCTCCCTGGAGGCCGCCGACCACGCCCAGCGGGTCGGCGCGCCCGCCGAGGAGCTGCGGCACGTCGAGGCGGCGCTCGACCTGTGGACGGCGGTCGACGCCACCGCCCGGCCCGCCGGACCGGACGCGGTGACGCTCACGCTGCGCGCCTCCGCGGCCGCCGCGCACGCCGGTGAGCTGCACCGCGCGGTCTCCCTCACCCGCGCCGCACTGGCCGGCCTCGGTCAGGACGCGGACCTGGAGCTGGCCGCCCGGGTCCGCTACACGCTGGCCGGCAATCTGCTGAGCGTCGACAACCTTGAGTCCGCGTACGCCTACAGCAGTGAGGCGCTGGGCCTGATCCCCGCCGAACCGCCCTCGTCGACCTGGGTGTGGGCGGCGGCCACGCATGTGACGGCGGCCCGCCAGGTCGGGGAGAACGAGACGGCGCTGCGGGTGGCCCGCCGGGCGCTGCGGGCCGCCGAGGAGCTGGCGGTCACCGACGCCCGCGCCGATCTGCTGATCTCGCTGACCAGCCTGGAGGGCGGCAACCGCTCCACCCCCGAGGGCCGGGAGCGGCTTCTGGAGGCACGCGAGCTGGCGCGGCGGGCGGGCAACGCGCCCGTGGAGCTGAGGGCGCTGTTCAACCTCGCCATCGGCTGCTTCGAGTCCGGAGACCTGGAGGAGTGCCTGCCCTGGGCGTCCGAGGGACTGGACCGGGCCCGCCGCTCGGGGCTGCTGTCCTCGCCGTACCCGCGGGAGATGCGGTATCTGCGGCTGCTCGTGCAGTACACGCTGGGCCACTGGGACGAGGTGCTGCGCGAGTCCGCCGAGCACGCCGGGGAGCGGTCGGCCGTGGACGGTCACGCCCTCGGGCCGGGGCTGTACGTGGCACTGGCGCGCGGCGACTCGGGGGTGGCCGACCGGGCGCGGGCCCTGCTGAACGGGCCGTTCGACTGGATGGCGCGCATGGTCGCGGGCGTCGTGCTGACCGACGCGGCGGCGCTGCGCGGGGACGCGGAGGACGCCGTGCGGTGGATGCGCTCCAGCGTCGAGACGCTCACCGAGGCGGGCACCCGGCCCACCGTGACCCTGCGGCTGGCCACCCTCGCGCTGTCCGCCGTCGCCGACACCGTGACCGAGCTGCGCCGGGCCGGGGACGACGCCGGGGCGGCCCGCTGGTCGGACACTGCGGCCGAGCTGCTGGCCGACGCCCGCTGGTCCGCCGGGCACGGCTACGACGACACGCCGCAGGGCCCTGAGGGCCAGGCGTGGCTGGCGCGCGCGGAGGCCGAGTGGTCCCGGGTCGCCGGACCCGCGCCGGACCCGGCGGCCTGGGAGAAGGCGGTGGCCGCGTTCACGTACGGCGACGCCTACGAACGGGCGCGGTGCAGGCTGCGGCTGGCCGACGCCCTGCTGGCGGCCGACCGTCGCGAGGAGGCGGCCGCCGAGGCGGGCAGCGTTCGCCGGGAGGCCGACCGGCTCGGCGCGACGGTGCTGCGCAAGCGGGTCGACGACCTGGTCCGCCGCGGCCGGCTCGCGGGCACCGCCCGGGCCGGGGCGGGCGCCGCGGTGCTGACCGCCCGCGAGCAGGACGTCCTGCGGCTGCTCGCGCTGGGGCACAGCAACCGCCGGATCGGGCAGGAGCTGTTCATCAGCGCCAAGACGGCCAGCGTCCACGTGTCCAACATCCTCGCCAAGCTGAACGCGGCCAGCCGCACGGAGGCGGTCGCGGTCGCCCACCGGCAGGGCCTGGTCGCCCCGGAGCCCACGTCGTCGCACTGAGGCGGGCCCGGGGAACCCCGGCCGCCCGGCGGACGTTGACCCGGCACCGACATCCACGCCCGGAGCGCGCACCACGACACAGGACGGCACGATGAGCGACTTGGTCCCCGGGGGCAACGTCCCCCTGCCGGGCGGCCCCGTGAGCGTACGGGTGCCCGGCGGCTTCGACGTGTCGGCGCTCGTCACGGACGAGGGCGGCAAGGTCGGCGGCGACGCGGACTTCGTCTTCTACAACCAGCCGGAGGCGCCCGGCGCGAGGCTGCGGGGCGACACGCTCACCGTCGATCCGGCGCGGCTGCGGCGGGGCGCCGCGCGCGTGACGGTGGCGGTCGGCCCGTCGGACCCCGGCACCCCGCTCGGCGCGCTCCCCTCCCCCACGGTCCGTGTCACCGACGCCCGCGGCCGGGCCGTCGCCCGGTTCACCCCCGCGCGGCCCGGGCGGGAGACCGTGCTGCTGCTCGTGGAGTTCTACCGGCGCGGCGAGGGCTGGAAGGTGCGCGCCCTGGGGCAGGGGTATGCGGACGGACTCGCCGGTCTCGCCCGGGACTTCGGCGTGGAGGTGACCGACGACGCGCCGCCGGAGCCGGCCACGGCACCGGAACCGCCCACGCCCGGCACCGACTCCGACGGGTTCCTCGACCTGGTCAACTCCGCCCGTGCCGCGGCCGGTTCGCCCGCCGTACGGAGCGATCCCCGGCTCCGCTCGGCGGCCCGCGCGCACGCCGCCGCCATGGCCGCCGCGGGCACGCTGAGCGTCGAGACCCGGGACGGCGTCTCGGTCCACCAGCGCGTCGTCTCGGCCGGGTTCGCGTACCTCACGGTCGGCGAGCACCTGGTGTCGGGCCCGCGCACGCCCGCCGAGTTCGTCGCGTACTGCCTGCGCGCCGAGCGCACCCGGCGCACCCTGCACGACACCGCCTTCACGCACGCCGGGTGGGCGTCCGTCACCGGCGGGCCCTCGGGCGACACGTACTGGACGGCGCTGTGGGCCGTGCCGCTCACGCCGGACGGCCTGGCCCGCACGACGGCGGAGGTCGTCGGTCTCACCAACCGGGAGCGGGCCGGGGCCGGGCTGCCCGCCCTGGCCGTCGACGCCCGGCTGACCGCGGCGGCACAGGCGCACAGCGCGGACATGGTGACCCGCGACTTCTACTCGCACACCGACCCCGGCGGCGGCAAGCCGTGGGACCGGGCGGCCGCCGCGGGCGCGGACCGGCGCACGGTCGGTGAGAACATCGCCTGCGGCCAGCGCTCCCCCGCCGAGGTGGTGGAGGGCTGGATGAACAGCCCGGGACACCGCGCCAACATCCTCAAGGCCGGATTCACCCACATCGGCGTCGGTCTGGCCGGCGGCGGCCGGGCGGGCACGTACTGGACGCAACTCTTCGGTGGCTGAAGGATGACCCCATGAAGGGTGACCTCTTTTCCAGCGAGCACATGGTGCAGCCCGCCACGGCGCCGGGCATGACCGTCGAGAACTCCAAGTGCATCCGTTACGCCGTGAACGGCGAGATGCACGCCCGGCAGGGCGCGATGATCGCCTACCGCGGCAATCTCCAGTTCGAGCGCAAGGGCCAGGGTGTGGGCGGCATGCTCAAGCGCGCGGTCACCGGGGAGGGACTGCCGCTGATGGCGGTGCGCGGACAGGGCGAGGCCTGGTTCGCGAACGAGGCCCAGAACTGCTTCATCGTCGAGGTGGAGCCGGGCGACGAGTTCACCGTCAACGGCCGCAACGTCCTGTGCTTCGACGCGTCGTTGTCGTACCGCATCGCCACCGTCAAGGGCTCGGGCATCGCCGGTGGCGGACTGTTCAACAGTGTCTTCACCGGACAGGGCAGGCTGGGCCTGGTGTGCGAGGGCAGTCCGCTGGTCATCCCGGTCTCGCAGCAGTACCCGGTCTACGTCGACACGGACGCGGTCGTCGGCTGGTCGGCCGGGCTCGCGACCTCCCTGCACCGTTCGCAGTCGATCGGCTCGATGCTGCGCGGCGGGTCCGGCGAGGCCGTGCAACTGGTGCTCCAGGGCGAGGGCTTCGTCGTGGTACGGCCGAGCGAGGCGACCTCGCAGAAGCCGCAGCAGCACTGAGCCCTCCCCCCGGAAGGAAGACTGCCTTGATCGCGATCACGGAGATCGAAGCCGCCGCCGAGCGGATCGCCGGACATGTCGTACGCACGCCGACCGTGCCGAGCCCGGGCCTGTCCGCGCTGCTCGGCGTCCCGGTCACCGCGAAGCTGGAGCTGCTCCAGCGCACCGGTTCGTTCAAGGCGCGCGGGGCCACGGCGAAACTGCTGTCCCTGACCGAGGCCGAGCGGGCCGCGGGCGTCGTCGCGGTCAGCGGCGGCAACCACGGCATCGCGGTGGCGGTGATGGCCGCCGCCCTGGACGTGAAGGCCACGGTGGTCATGCCGCGTACGGCGCCGGCCCGTTCCGTGGAGATCGCCGAGGAGGCGGGCGCGCTGGTGCGGCTCACCGACGGCATGGACAGTGCCTTCGCGCTGGTCACCCGGCTCCGGGAGGAGGGGCTGACGCTGGTCCACCCCTTCGACGACCCCGTGGTGGTCGCGGGGCAGGGCACCGTGGGCCTGGAGTTCGCCGAGGACGCCTCCGACCTCACCGACGTGCTGGTCAGCATCGGGGGCGGGGGGCTCGTCGCCGGCGTGGCGGCGGCGCTGCGGGCGCTGCGGCCCGGGGTGCGGCTCTGGGGTGTGGAGACCGAGGGCGCCGAGGCCATGTCGCGGGCGCTCGCGGCGGGCGGGCCGCTCACGGTGCCCCTGTCCTCGGTCGTCACCACGCTCAGCGCGCCGTCCGTCTCGCAGCTGACGTACGACCATGTGTCGGAGCTGGTCACCGAGGTGCTCGTGGTGCCGGACCGGGAGGCCGTGCGGGGTTCGCTCGCGCTCGCCGAGCACGCCAAGGTGTGGACCGAGCCGGCCGCCGGCTGTCTGCTCCCGGCGGCCCGGCGGGTGGTGGAGCGGGTGGGGGACGGAGCCCGGATCGGGCTCGTGGTGTGCGGGGGCAACTCCACGGTGGGCGACATGGCGGTGTGGGCGGACCGCTTCGGCCTGCGCTGACGCGGTCCGGGCCCGGACCCGGCGGGCCCCGCACCCGGCGGGCCCCGGGTTTTTGAAGAAGGGTCAGAAACGGGGCCGGGACGCGCGGTCGCTGAACACACCCCGGTGCCCCCGACGTACCTCTGGTCGAGCGAAGAACCGGCGGTGCGAGCGAGGGATGGCCATGGGCAGGGCGCACGTCTCCACACACGAGCTGGTCGCCGGACGCTACCGCCTGTTCGAGGTCGTCCAGCGCGAGACGAACCGGGTCTGCTGGTCCGGGGAGGACGCCACGACCGGCCACCCGTGCCTGGTGACGCGGATCGAGCTGCCGGAGGGCCGGACGGGCGAGGCCGCCCGCAGGGCCCCGGGCCGGGTGATCCGCACCGGCGAGACCATGGCGGCGCTGTGCCCCGGGCGGATCGCGCGGGTACTGGACGCGGTGGTCGCGGACGGCATGCTGTGGACGGTCACCGAGTGGGTCGCCGGTGTGCCGCTCGGTGACCTCCTCGACCGTCGGGGCGCGTTCAGCTACGCCCGGGCCGCGCGCGTCGGTCTGGAACTGCTCGCGGTGCTGGAGGCGGCGCACACCCACGGAGTGACGCACGGCGAGCTGAGCCCGGGGCAGGTGTTCGTGCGCGAGGAGGGGTCCGTCCTCGTCACCGGCTTCGGGCTGGCCGGCGCCACCCTCGCCCCGCGGCTCACCGCCCCCGCGTACGCCTCGCCCGAGCAGGCCCGCGACGAGCGGATCGGGCCCGCGGCCGATCTGTGGACGCTGGGCGCGATCCTCTACACGATGGTGGAGGGCCGTCCGCCGTTCCGTGACCGTGGCCGGCCCGAGGCGACGCTGAAAGGCGTGGACCGGCTGCCGCTGCGCACCCCGGTGCGCGCCGGTCCGCTCGCCCGGGCCGTGACGGGACTGCTGCGCAAGAACTCCCGGGAGCGGCTGACCCGGCCGGTGGTGCGCGCTGCCCTCGCCCGGGCGCTGACCGAGGACCCCGGCACCGCCGTGGCCGAGGTGACGACCAGGCCCGGGCCGCGCAGTGTGTACGCGGCCGTCCGGACGGCGGGCCGCGACCGTTCGCGGCGGACCGTGGCCGCCGGGACCGCTCTGGCCGTCGTGACGGTCGCGGTCGCCGTCCTCGCGGTCCTCGCCGTCACCGACGGGCTCCCCGGCAGGGGCGACGGCGTCGCCACGGGTGCCCGGCAGCGCCCCTCGGCGTCCGCCGCCCCGTCCACCGGCTCCGCGCCCCCGCAGCCTCCCCCGTGTCCCCCTCCTCCCCGCCGGCATAGCCGAGCGCGAGCGCCCCGCCGCCGGAACCGGGCGTCCCCGCTCCGGCCGGGTTCCGCCGCTACGACGCGCCGGAGGGCTTCTCCGTCGCGCTTCCCGAGGGCTGGCGGCGCCTGGGCACCTCGAGCGCGCCGGGTGGCGCGTACCGGGTGGTCTTCGGTGCGTCCGGCGACCCCCGGACGCTCGCCGTCACCTACAGCAGGCGCGCGGGCGCGGACCCCGTGGCCGTCTGGCGGGACGACGTCGAGCCGGGCCTCGCGCGCTCGGACGGCTACCGGCGGATCGGCGAGATCCGCGCGACCACCTACCGGGGGCGTGCGGCGGCCGACATGGAGTGGCTGGTCCGGGACGACGGCACCCGGGTCCGTACCTTCGGCCGCGGCTTCCTGCTCGGCGGCGGGCGCAGCTTCTCGCTGCGCTGGACGACGCCGGCCGGCGACTGGGAGGCCGACGCCAACGAGCGGGCGCTCGCCGCGTTCCTCGGCACCTTCCACGACGATGCGGCCTGACCCCTTCCCGCCCTGTTTACACCTGTTTTCCCTCGGGCCGGGCGGGGGACCCGGCCGTCATGGCACACATCGGATACACGATGATGACCGAGCAGGCCGGCCCGCGGGAACTCGTCGGCCATCTGGTGCGGGCCGAGGAGGTGGGTTTCGACTTCTCGGTGACTTCGGACCACTACTTCCCCTGGCTGCGCGCGCAGGGCCACTCGCCCTACGCCTGGAGCGTGCTGGGCGCGGCGGCGCAGGCGACCTCGCGCATCCCGCTGATGACGTACGTGACCTGTCCGACGTTCCGCTATCACCCGGCGGTGGTGGCGCAGAAGGCGGCGACGCTGCAGTTGCTGTCGGAGGGCCGGTTCCGGCTGGGGCTCGGCTCGGGCGAGAACCTCAACGAACACGTGGTGGGCGGCGGCTGGCCGTCCGTCGACGTGCGGCACGAGATGCTCCGGGAGGCCGTGGAGATCATCCGCGCGCTGTTCGACGGCGGCCACGTGAACCGTCGCGGCACCCACTTCGACGTGGAGTCGGCCCGGCTGTGGGACCTGCCCGAGAGCGCGCCCCCCATCGGCATCGCCGTCTCCGGCGAGCGTTCCTGCGAGCTGGCGGGCGAGTTCGCCGACCTGGTGATCGCCACCGAGCCGAAGCCGGAACTGCTGGAGGCCTTCGACCGGCACGGCGGCGGCGGCAAGCCGCGCGTCGGCCAGCTTCCCGTCTCCTACGACCCGGACCGGAACACGGCGATCGAGCGGGCCCACGCCCAGTTCCGCTGGTTCGGCAGCGGCTGGAAGGTCAACTCCGAACTGCCGCACCCGGACTCCTTCGAGGCGGCCACCCAGTTCGTGACGCCGGACGACGTCGCCGAGTCCATTCCCTGCGGCGACGACCCGGACGCCTTCGTGGCGGCCGTACGCCCCTACGTCGAGGCCGGGTTCACCGAGGTCGCCCTGGTGCAGATCGGCGGCGACTCGCAACCCGCCTTCCTGGACTGGTCGGAGAAGACCTTGCTGCCCGCCCTGCGGGAGGCGTTCGGGCGCGACTGAAACCCGGGGGCGGGCGAATCACCCGGACGACTGAGCATCTTGCCGGTGGGCGGGGTACTAGAGGGCTCTACGTCCGTCCTCCTGGAGGCCCCCGTGAACACCGTCGTGCACAAGACCCTGGTCGTGCAGCTCCAGGCGGGCGCCACCGCCGACCGGTTCCCGGTGCTCGCGCACCTCGCGTACGACGCGGCGGACCCGTTCGCCCTCACGGCGGTCTTCAGCCACGACGGCCGGGTGCTCGCCCGCTGGACGCTGGACCGGGAGATGGTCGCGGAGGGGCTCACCCGGCCGGTGGGCGTGGGCGACGTGCGGCTGCGGCCGGAGTCGCGCGGCATGTGGGACGAGCTGCGCATCGAGCTGCTGGGCGACGGCCGGGCCGACGGGGAGCGCCACCGCGCGGTGGTGTTCGTGTGGGCCGCGGCCGTCGATGCCTTCCTGCGCGAGACCCACGCGGTGGTCCGGCCGGGGCGGGAAGTGGTGCGCGTCGACGACTTCCTCGCCGAGCTGACCGCCGAGGGCTGAACGCCCGGGTCGGCCGGGTCCCGGGGCGCTGGGCGCCGGGGCTCGGACGCCCTGGGGCCGGCACCGCCTCAGCGTGCCGTGTGGCGGTGCCGGGTCCACAGCGGTATCCCGAACCAGCACAGCAGGTACCAGAGCACCACGCCGGTGACGAGGTAGGGCACGAAGCCGTCGTGGGTGGCGACCCGCAGGATCAGCAGGAGCGAACAGGCCGTCGTCGCGAGCAGCAGCACGAGGCCGAGCACGGTCAGCCGGGACGCCCACCGCACCGCCTGGGGTTTCACCCGGCGTCCGGAGACGAGCCGGTGCAGGGACACCGGGCCGATCAGGGCGCCGGTCGTCACGGCGCCGAGGACCACCGTGATCAGGTAGATCATCTGATCGGTGTCCGAGAGGGTCTCGTACTTCGGCTGGAAGACGACCGTGAGCAGGAAGCCGAACAGGATCTGCACGCCCATCTGCGCGACGCGGACCTCCTGGATCAGCTCGGTCCACATCCGGTCGGCCCGCTCTTCCTCGGTCTCGTTGCGGCCTCTGCGCCGGCCCGAGCCCTCAGCCGCTTCCGCGTCCCTCACGTCGTCCTCCCGGTGACCGTCGCCTGCGTCCTCTTCCCTGTTCCCGGGATCCCGCCACTCAGGCGCCGGGCCGGGGCGGTGACGCCCGGTTTGGGTGATCGGGGGGCGGTTACACGGGCCGGGAACGACCCAGGCGCGGCAAGGAAGGCGAAGGATGTCCGACACTCGGCTCACCGTGACACTCGACGGCGGCATCGACGACGCGCGGGCGATCGTCCGCTCACTGGAGGGCGTCTTCGGCGCTCCCGACGGCCGGCCCGCGGACGAGGGGGCGACGGTGCACACCGCGACCTTCGACGCCCCGGACACCCGGCACGTCCCGGACGCGTCCTCGGCGCACCCGACGGGCGGCGCGCTGTCCGCACCGGTGACGGTCACCGTTCAGGGCACGCCGCAGGCCGTGGAGGCGGCGAGCGAGACGCTGTCCCGTGCCTTCACCGCGCGGAACGAGGGATCGGCCTCGGGCGACCAGGAGCGGGAGCGGCAGTTGCTCCTGGTGCCGTGAGGCCGGGACCGCTCACCCGTCGGCCGCCTACCAGCGGCCCTCGACCTGGTCCTTGACGCGCCGGTCGTAGAGGTCGCGGATCGCGGGCAGGGTGTCCTCGGACAGCTCCGGCAGCCGGGCGGCGTCCGTGTTGGCACGGGCCTGCTCGGGCGAACGGGCGCCCGGGATCACACTCGTCACGCCGGGCTGCTGGACGATCCAGCGCAGCGCCAGCTGGGCCGGGGTGTATCCCTCGGGCGCGAGCGCGGCGAACTCGGCGGCGGCCTCCACCCCGGTGGCGTAGTCCACGCCGGAGAAGGTCTCGCCCTGGTCGAAGGCCTCGCCGTGCCGGTTGAAGTTGCGGTGGTCGTTGGCCGCGAACACGGTGTCCTTGGTGTACTTGCCGGTCAGCAGGCCGGACGCCAGCGGCACCCGGGCGATGATGCCGACGCCGGCCTCGCGGGCCGCGGGCAGGACCTCGCGCAGGGGCTTCATCCGGAACGGGTTGAGGATGATCTGAACGCTCGCCACGTTCGGCCGGGCGATCGCGGTCAGCGCCTCCGCGCACGTCTCGACGCTCACGCCGTACGCGGCGACGCGCTCCTCCTCGACGAGGGTGTCCAGGGCGTCGAACACCTCGTCGCTGGAGTAGACGGGCGTCGGCGGGCAGTGCAGCTGCACCAGGTCGAGGCGGTCGACGCCGAGGTTGCGGCGGGAACGGTCGTTCCACTCCCGGAAGTTGTCCAGGACGTAGTTCTGCGGGACCTGCTCGACCCGGCGGCCCATCTTGGTGGCGACCAGGACGTGCAGGTCCGGCCTGCTCGCCAGGAAGGTCGCGATGGTCTGCTCGCTGCGGCCGTCGCCGTAGACGTCCGCCGTGTCGAAGAAGGTCACCCCCGACTCGGCCGCCGCCTCCAGCACCGCGAGGGCTTCCTTGTCGTCTACGTCTCCCCAGTCGGCGCCCAGTTGCCAGGTGCCGAGGCCGACCACCGACGCGTGCTGATCCGACCTGCCGAAAGTGCGCTCGTCCATGGTGTCAGTCTGTCATCCGCGGTGCGCGGGCACCGCGTCGGGACGCCCGGAGCGGACCCGTCCGTCGCCGGCGGCGAGTCTGCGTGCCTGGACGGTGCGCGCGATCACGGGCCCCAGCCGGCGCTTGACCCTGCGCAGCGTCTCCAGCCGGCCGGCCGCCCGGTCGATCCGGTAGTACAGCCGGGGCGGGAGGTGCGGCAGCAGCGGCGAGTGGCGCTGGCCGAGCAGGGCGAACATCTGCTCCGGCGGCAGGTGGATGTAGCGGGGCAGGTTCTCGTACCACTGGGCGCTGAGTCGGGCCGCGCTCTGCACCGGCAGCAGGGCCGCCCGCCGTTCGCGTTCGTAGTGGGCGAGGGCCTCCGGCAGGGTGTCCCGCTCGCGCAGGGCGGTGGCCAGGGCCATGGCGTCCTCCAGGGCGAGCGTGGTGCCGGCGCCGATGGAGTAGTGCGTGGTGTGGGCGGCGTCGCCGAGCAGGACGAGGTTGTCCCGCGACCAGGTGCGGTTGGTGAGGGTGCGGAAGACGGGCCAGGCGGTACCGGCCCGCCCGGAGGACCGCGCGGTGAGCGGGTGTCCGTCCAGGACGTCGGCGAAGAGCTTCTCCAGCAGGACGAGCCCCTCGGCCTCGTCGGCGCGGTCCAGGCCCAGGCCGGTCCAGGTCCCGGGCGCGCACTCGACGACGCAGGTGCTGCCCTCGGGGCCGAAACCGTAGCCGTACGCCCAGATCCAGCCGTGGTCGGTCTCGACGAAGGCGAAGGTGAAGGCGTCGAAGACCTTGGTGGTGCCGAGCCACACGTAGTGGTCGCGGCCGCCGGTGATCTCGGTGCCGAAGTGGTCGGCGTGGTGGGTGCGCAGGGCGCTGCCCGCCCCGTCGGCCGCCACCACGAGGTCGGCGGCGGGCGGGTTCGCGCCGGTGACCGAATGCTCGAACGCCAGGCGCACGCCCAGCTCGCGGGCGCGGGCGGCGAGGATCGCGAGGAGCCGGTGGCGGCCGATGCCGAAGCCCTCGTCGCCGTGGTGCCGGGTGGCCAGGCCGCCGACGTGGGCGA